>CADAUB010000085.1 GCA_902790965.1 uncultured Eubacteriales bacterium
TGACGGATGGATCCGCTGCACAGATTCCTCGGATTCTTATACTTGGCATCAGCGTCGTCTATCGCCTCGTTTATACGTTCGAAATCCGAATATCTGATGACGGCCTCGCCTCTTACCATGACTCTGCCCTTGTGAGGGATGGTCTTTGGAACGTTCTTTATCTCGAGCACATTGGCTGTGATGAGTTCGCCCTCTACGCCATTACCGCGCGTGACGCCCTGCACGAGTCTGCCATTCTCATAGGTAAGGCCAACAGTGAGTCCGTCCAGCTTCCAAGAGAGTAGGCCCTTCTGATCGCCAAGCCAGGCTCTCAGCTCGTCCCTGTCCTTTGTCTTGTTGAGGGAGAGCATCTTGATCTCGTGTGTGATCTTTGGAAGGCCGGCAGCCGTCTCAAAACCTACGTTAACTGACGGGCTGTCGCTACGGATATACCCTGTCTCGGCTTCGAGCGCGAGGAGCTCGTCATACATGTCGTCGTACTCGTAGTTGGTGATGATCTCGGCGCCATCGGTATAGTAGGCGCGCGATGCTTCGTTGAGCTTCTCGACGAGAGCGTCTATTCGGTTTTTCTTTTCGTCATTTGCCATAACATTATCCCTTGTAATATTGTAGCTGTTGCTGAAATGCGGCAGGAGAGGGCCTGCGGTAGCCGGCACTTAGCGACTGGCAAGCCGAAGGCGCCGACAGAGCTTAGTACCGCTGCGTATAGCCGCAGACAGGCGAGAGCCGTACTCTCCGGACGCATTATCATCAAACAGCTACCGCTACTCTACAAGTTCCATCTTGACAAAGCCCTTGCCGAGCTTCTTCTGGCCCACTGAATCAAACACCACGGTCATAGTCTTTGCATCTTGCTCTATGACCATGCCCTCTCCGAATTTAGGATGCCTTACGACATCGCCGTTGTTAAATTCCTGTACTATTTTAGCCTTGCCGGTAGTAGCTTTCTTTGAAGCGCTGAGGCTGTCGAAAGGCTTGGAAGCCGCTTTGCCATAGAAACCGTCTGCGCTGCCATGGGCTTTTCCGCCAAAGAAATAGTCGCCTGTATATGAGCCCTCGCCACGGAGGCCTGTTCCGAGCTCTACCTTTGACTCGACGGTCTGATCGCCTTCCATGAGGCTCTTGTCCATCTCTTCGAGGAAGGTGGATTCCATCTGGAAATCGGTCCTTCCGTAAAGTGTCCTTACCTGAGCGCCTGTAAGATACAGTTTTTTCATGGCGCGGGTGATGCCTACGTAGCAAAGACGCCGTTCCTCTTCCATGCCGCCCTCTCTGTCAAAGGCAGCGTTCCCCGGGAACATGCCATTTTCCATGCCCGGCATGAATACTATCGGGAATTCGAGCCCCTTCGCCGAGTGAAGAGTCATCAGCACTACAGCGTCTTCGTCTTCATCGTGATTGTCTATATCCGACATCAGAGTTATCTGCTCGAGGAAAGCAGACAGTTCTGTCTGATCCTCAGCATCAAAGCCTTCGCCAATAAGTTCGAGCCTCTCCCTGTTCATCTCTTCTCTTAGAGCCTGGGCGCTGCCATCAGCAAGGCCCTTTTTGAACTCCGCTATAACGGACTTGAATTCCATTATATTCTCTATGCGGCTCTCGGCCTCGACGGTGTTCTGATCTTCGAGCGCCTTGAGATATCCCGAGCGCGTAAGGATGTTGTCATATATATCCGTGATCGTGAGATTGGCCTGCTCGGATCTTATCTCCTCTATCATCGAGGTGAAGTCATCCACTGCAGCCCTTACCTTATTGCCAAAGCTGGCTCTGAGCTCATCCTCGCAAAGAGCCTCGTATATCGTCATGTCGTAAGCCTTAGCATATTCCTCGATACCCGAGAGAGTCTTACCTCCGATGCCCCTCTTTGGCTCGTTTATGACTCTAAGCATGGACACGTTGTCGCCAGGGTTTTCTATGAGCCTGAGATAAGCCATTACGTCTTTTATCTCTTTGCGGTCATAATATCTCAGACCGGCGAGCACTCTGTATGGGATGCCGCGGAAGCTGAACTTTTCTTCGAAGCTTCTGGACTGAGCGTTCTTTCTGTAGAGTATGGCCATGTCTTTGTAAGCATAGCCCTCGTCGCTGTGAAGGCGCTCTATCTCAGAGCCGATCCACCAGGCCTCTTGTTTCTCGTCTTCGAGCCTCTTGTATGTGATCTTTTCTCCGTCTTTTCTGTCGGTCCAGAGGCTCTTGGCCTTGCGCTCTTTGTTGTTCTTTATTACCGAATTGGCAAGTTTGAGAATATTGCCGTCGGATCTGTAGTTCTGTTCGAGCCTTATAGTATTTACATTAGGGAAGTCGTGCTCGAAGTCGAGGATATTTCGTATGTCCGCGCCCCTCCACTGGTAGATGCACTGGTCGTCATCACCGACAACGCAAAGGTTGCCGTGCTTTGAGGCGAGCATCTTGACCATCTTGTACTGGAGGTAGTTGGTATCCTGATACTCATCTACCATGATGTACCTGAAGCGGTCTGCGTAATAGTCGCGGATATCTTCGTTTTGCTCGAGCAATTTAACGCCGTTCAAAAGAAGATCGTCAAAGTCCATCGCGTTGGCTTCCATCAGCTCGTCCTGATAGCGCTTATATACCTCATAGATGATCTTTTCCTGAGGCAGCCCGCGACAACTCGCGAGATATTCTTCAGGGCCCTCTTCGCTCTCTTTGCACTTGCTGATCACCGATATGATAAGCGAGGCCGAAGTTAGTTTGTCATCTACTCCGAGGTCTTTGCTGATGCGCCTTATGAGAGTCTTCTTATCTGTCTCGTCGTATACCGTAAAGCCGGCCTTGTAGCCAAGCCTCTCAGGTGAATACCTTAGCATGCGAAGGCACATGGCGTGGAATGTCATGATCCACATACCATAGACTTCGCCGATCAGTGCCTCTACTCTGCCCCTCATCTCAGCAGCAGCCTTGTTTGTAAAAGTGACTGCGAGAATGTTGTGAGGGTCGATGCCCTGCTCTACCATGTAAGCCATGCGGTGTGTCATAGTGGCAGTCTTGCCGGAGCCCGCGCCTGCGAGTATCAGGAGGGGGCCGTCGATCTGCCTTACCGCTCTATTCTGTTCACTGTTCAATGTCATTTGCATAGGTAAACATTTTACCACATTTCGGACGATAAGTGGGCGTTTGAAGGACGTATCTGGCACTAAAAAAAGACCGCATCTTTGCGATGCGGTCTTAGTGGTTTGCGCGTTTCCGCTAAAGAGTCGTCTTAATTATACAAGACCCTGAGCCATCATAGCCTCAGCAACTCTCTCGAATCCAGCGATGTTAGCACCCTGTACCAGAGCATTCTTGTTGCCATAGTACTTCTCACCAGCGTTAGCACATGCATTGTAGATGTTCTGCATGATCTGGTGGAGCTGAGCGTAAACGTCCTCGTGCTGGAATACAGTGTGACCAGCGTTCTGGCCCATCTCGATGCAGGAGCAAGCAACGCCGCCAGCGTTAGCTGCCTTAGCAGGACCAACTGCTACCATCTCGTCCATGAGATATGTAAGAGCGTCGTTAGTTGTAGGCATGTTAGCGCCTTCGCAATAGAACTTGCAGCCGCCTTCAACCATCATCTTAGCGTGCTCCATGTGAACGTCGTTCTGCATAGCGCATGGGATGAACATGTCAACCTTGATGCCCTCATCCTGCTGTACGCTCCAAGGCTTCTTGCCAGCATAGAACTTAGCTTCTGGGAACTTCTCTGCATAAGGTGCGCAGATGTTCTTGCCGGAGCTTCTGAGCTCGAGGAGATAAGCAACCTTCTCGTCTGTGCTGATTCCTTCTGGGTCATAGATGTATCCGTCTGGACCGGAAATTGTTACGCACTTAGCGCCGAGTCTCTGGAGCTGCCAAGCTGTACCCCAAGCAACGTTACCGAAACCGGAGATAGCTACGACTTTGTCCTTGATCTCTTCGCCGTTAGCCTTGAGCATTTCCTCAGCGTACCATACGATACCGAAGCCTGTAGCCTCTGTTCTTCCGAGAAGTCCGCCGTAAGGGATGTGCTTACCTGTGAGAACGCCACCGTCGAATCTGTCAGTGATTCTCTTGTACTGACCGAAGAGGTAACCGATTTCTCTAGCGCCAACACCGAGGTCGCCTGCAGGAACGTCTGTGTCAGGACCGATGTGTCTGTAGAGCTCTGTCATGAATGCTTGGCAGAATCTCATAACCTCTGCATCGCTCTTGCCGTTAGGATCGAAGTCCGAACCGCCCTTGCCGCCGCCGATAGGGAGACCTGTGAGGGAATTCTTGAAGATCTGCTCGAATCCGAGGAACTTGATGATTCCAGGATATACGTTTGGAGCGAATCTCAGACCACCCTTGTAAGGTCCGATAGCGCTGTTGAACTGATATCTGTAGCCCTTGTTGACCTGAACTTTACCTTCGTCGTCAACCCATACTACTCTGAATGTAACTCCTCTTTCAGGCTCTACGAGTCTTTCAAGAAGTGCGCACTCCTCATACTGAGGGTTAGCGTCCATAACAGGAGCGAGTGAAGTCAGAACTTCTTCTACAGTCTGATGGAACTCAAGCTCGCCAGGGTTATTAGCCTTGCACTGTTCGATGACTCTTTCTACATAATTTGCCATTGCGTATCACTCTCCTTGTAATAAAGCTTTATCAATAGAACGAACATTAAACGTTCGCATATAAATTTTAACATTCAAGCATAAAAAGTCAACTGAAACAAGGGCATAAAAAGTGGGAGATTTCAATCATTGAAGCCTCCCATCGCTTTTTGTTTTTTATAACATATTTATCGCCTCAGAAACTGTGAAAAGATACAAATATGCTTCTTCGACTTCCTTGCCTGTGCCCTTGTACAGTGCCTCGGAATAGAGTTCGATCTGCACTTTGTATTCATCGCGAATACGCTGCACCTCAGACTCAAGCGGCTTGCCCGGATGTATGAAGCTCGACTTGTAATCTATGAGTATCATCTTGCCACCCTCCTCGAAGCAGCAGTCGACGACACCCTGCACCATGATGTCCTTGCCCGCCCTGCTAGTCCTGAGCGTGAATGGCTTTTCCTTCCTAAGGCTTCCGGCGGCATCCGCGGCTATAGCCCGCTGCCCGAGATCGCTCGCAAAGAAGGCTGCTATCTTGGTAAGATCCAAGGCTTTGAATACCTCTTCATCGATGGCATCGTGAGCGCGAAGGAAACCCGCCCTCTCGGCTATGTACGCCTCGTCGATGTTGCCGCCCGCGTCAGTCACCTTCGAGAAGTCGACGAACTCCATAATGCGGTGATATGCAGTGCCGATGTCCGCAGCGCCCGCCTTCTTCTTTACCTGGGCGTTCCTCCAAAGGCTAACTACTTCTTCGTCCTTCTGCCTCGCAGATGCGTCAGCGCTGTCGCCCTCATCCAGAGACTCAGCCGCCTCGGCAGCTTCCAGTTCTTCGCGGCGTATAGCGCTTACGGAATACTTGGCCTTGGCATCCAGAAGATCCTCATACGGATATTTGTAGCTGAACCTCCTGTCGATCTCGTCGTAGAGCTTTTGTTCCTCGGCAGTAAGCGGCTTGCTCGCGTATTCTCTTATGCCGGAAGACTTCTTTGTGTCTTCTCTCGCGGCCGTCAGATCGAGCGGACTGATATAGTATTTGTTGTAGGCAGACTTCAGAGTGCTTCCCATAGCCTTCAGGAAGTTCTGTGGGCTCGCCTCATATCTTGTGAGCTCCTCTTCATTCTTGATGGTGCCGACCAGATAAAGCTTGTTTCTGGCCCTTGTCATGGCTACGTACAGAAGCCTCAGTTCTTCGCGGTAGCTGTCGCGCTTCGACTTGTTGTTGATAGCCCTCTGCACAGGCGTCGAGCGCCAATATCTTCTTGAAGGATCGATATACGGCATGCCGACTCCGACGCCCGAGTCAAAGCTGAAGCCCTTCTCGTTATTGTCGAATCTGAACTTGTGGCCCAGGCCGCCTACTATCACGAAAGGATATTCGAGGCCCTTGCTCTTGTGGATGGTGCTTATGCGCACCACGTTGTCATCTGTGCCGGCAGTAGGAGTCTGGCCGTTGCTGAGTTTCTTGCTCTTTAGGACTTCGATGAACCCTATAAACGAACTCAGGGTCGCTACCCTGTCCTTGCTGAAATCCGCTGCTCTGTCAGCGAGCGACCTTAAGTTGGCCTGCCTCATGGCGCCGCCCGGCATGGCTCCTGCCATGCTGTAATAGCCCGAATCGACGAGCACCTTCCACACAAAGTCTGCAAGCGGCATCATGCGCGAGAGTTCTCTCCACTCGAGAAGATCTCCGAGAGCGGAAGCGGCCTTATCTCTCAGAGCCTCGTCTTGGCCCTCTGCCGCATACCACTCAAAGGCTTCAAAGAAAGCCTTGCGCCTGTCGCCAAATCCGAGCCTTATACTCGCAAGTTCTTCAGGATCGAACGAGAATATTTCGGAGTGGAGCACCGCGATCAGCGGCACGTCACGCCTCATATTGTCTATGACCGATAGGAGCGACATGGCCACCCCAATCTCTACGGTGTCGAAATAGTATTCGTTTTCTTCCACGTGAGGCTCGATGCCGAAGTCCCTGAGGGCCCTGCTCATGATCTCGCCCCTGTATTTCACGGCGCGGAAAAGTATGGCTATGTCCCCCGCCTTTACCTTTCTCACTGACTGGGATTTTGTATCATAAAAATCCGTTCCGATGATAGACGCGCATATCTTCGCAATGTATCTCGCCTCGGCCTCCTCTTTGGAGAGATCTTCTGTTTCATCGGCATCGAAGTCTTCCGGTACATCGCCCGCGTCCTGATCGTCC
>CADAUB010000086.1 GCA_902790965.1 uncultured Eubacteriales bacterium
CGACATATCGAAGGCCTTAAGCGGCAATACGGCGGTGTTGGTGAGTTTGCGATGTACGTAATCAGGGTGCTTGATAAGACCGGTCACAGTAAACTTATGGCCCTTCAATGGGTCACCTTCAGGAGCTCCGCTGAGGTAGATGCTGACGCTGTCACCCGGCTGTATGCCGTTGGTCTCGGCAAAGTCTTCACCGACCGCGCACTCATCTGTCCCTACAGGCATCCTGCCATCCACCAGAAGAGGTGCGCTGACACGTTCTGTGAGCGAAAGGACAGTGACGCTTCCCTTAACATCACCCTTGCGGAGAGACCCGTCATATTGCATGACTCCTTCGGCGTCGGTGACACCCGGCACGGACTTTATGGTCTCTATGTTCTTTTCCGAAACACCCAGCGAGGATATGAGCTCAAAGTCTTTGAAGCCTCTGTCCTGGTAATAACCGGCAGCCTCTTTTATGATGCCCGCCTCCATATAGGTAGTAGTCAAAAACGCTGCAACTCCGAGCATGATAACAAGGCATATCGACAGATACGATACGAGCCTCTTTCGAATATTGCGTCTTGCATCCTTATACTGAGTTGGCTTCATACTATTATTTCTTCTTGTCCTCGATAGATACCACCTGATCGTGCTTCATAGGGGCCCAGTCAAGCCTGCGCCTGAAGAAGCAGGATAGCAGGATCGGAGCCCAGGTAACTATGAAGATAGGGAAAAAGATTATGCCCTTTATGTTTGCCTTGACGCTGCATCCCGATTTTACGACCGAGATGAGCGCACCTATGCTCGCGCCTATCCATGAAGTAACGATCAGTCCTACGATAAAGACCGGTATCGATACAGGGATGTCTACAAAAGAGTAGGCCAGCGCTGCTGTGAGAAGTCCCACTAGCACTACTACAGGAAGCAGTGTGACCATTGCCATATCGAAGCACTGCCATGAACCACGGAATGCCTGCTTTAGAAGCGGGCCTACATATTTCCTGAGATTCTGCAGCATACCAAACGACCAACGAACCCTTTGCTTCATGGAAACAAGCATGTTGCTGGTGAATTCGTCGTATACGATCGCATCGTGGCAGTAAGCGATCTTTATATCATTCATGGCGCACCAGATGGTGTACTCCTGGTCTTCCGTTATGGTCGTCATGTCAAAACCATGCTCGTCTATTACGGATTTATCGATAGTCCAACCCGTGCCGTTGATAGCCGCGCTAAGCCCGGCGGAGTTTCTCGGATGATTGAAGTACGCGTTCTGCATCGTGTAATAGATCTCGTAAGAGCCGGAGACCCATGTTGAGCGTAGGTTTTTACCGGTGCGCTTAGCCTGCGCAGACTTAAAGCCCGCAGCATGAGCGTTGTTGATCTCGGTAAAGAAACCCGGATCGACGACGTTGTCGGCATCGAATACGACATATGTGTCGATGTCCGTCTGACCGCGCAGCTTCTCAAACGCGAATCTAAGTACTTCGGCCTTCGTTTTTACAGGCACATCGCAATCGATCACTTTTGCGCCCTCTGCCTCAGCTGCAGCAGACGTGTTGTCTGTGGTGTTGTTTATCACAACATAGGTGTCAATTAAAGCGGAAGGATAATCAGCCATCCTTATGCTCTTCACAAGATTACCGATCACGAGCTCTTCGTTTCGTGCCGGTATCAGGACTGCGAAATGCTTTCGCGTTTCCGCGTCATCGTAAATTCGTATCTTGCGTAACAGACCCCATAATCCGAATAACGAGAAATATAGGGCGTGAAGCATCAGAAGTAAATTGAGTATCTGAAATAAAGTGCTGAGAAATGTCAT
Organism: uncultured Eubacteriales bacterium; assembly: GCA_902790965.1. Classification (GTDB taxonomy): domain Bacteria; phylum Bacillota; class Clostridia; order Peptostreptococcales; family Anaerovoracaceae; genus Crickella. Next base: position 1,802 of record CADAUB010000086.1, read on the forward strand.
TGTATCCCCTGCCGATGTGGTTATCGGCGTCCTTTTTCTTAGGCGACATCACTGATCACCATGCTATAATAATAGCACAAAATCGCGCATAAGAGCCTCAAACAGCCCATAGCTTTCGGCTACGTGGAGCAGCGCGGTAAAGGCAGTGAAAATGAACATTAAGAAGAGCGACGCGGAAAACTTGAAGAAAGAAAGAGAGAAGGCTGCAAGGCGGCGCAAGCGCGTCTGGGTCTTCGCTCAGATCATCACCAGGCCGTGGATCAAGAGAAAGTTCAATTTCTCAACTTCGGATTTTGATCCGGCGGAAATAGACGGGCCTGTTATCGTTGCGATCAACCACAGCTGCGCGTACGATCCAATCTTTGTTGGGGCCGCATTCAAAAATAAAATGCTCACTTACATAGCCAGCGAGCACATTCTTAGGATGAGGCCGTGGGGACCTATGCTGGACAGCTGCTTTTCTATCATACATCATCAGAAGGGCGCGAAAGGAAGCCGCACTGCCCTTGTCGCCATGAAGCGCATCAAGCGCGGTGAGTCGATATTCCTTGCGGTCGAAGGTGAGCAGACCTGGGACGGGTTATCGCTTCCGATAATGCCTTATACAGGCAAGCTGGTAAAGGGAAGCGGGGCCACTCTCGTTACATACATGATCGAGGGCGGTTATCTGTCTGTTCCAAGATGGGCTTCGAATGTGAGAAAAGGCAAAGTGTATGGACACCCGGTCAAAATATACAGCCCCGAGAAGATCAAAGGCATGAGCGATGAAGAGGTAGAATCGGCTATCGCAAAGGATCTTTGGCTCGACATCTGGGAATGGCAGAAGTCACAACCGGGAGGTCCAATAAGCTATGTCCCGGCGAAAGGAGGAAGCACTGATGGGCTCGAAAGGGCTGTCTTCACCTGCCCTTCCTGCGGCAGCTTCGGCACACTGAGGTCCAAGGGAGATACGATAGGCTGCACTTGCGGATTCAAAACAAGGCTCAACGATACGGGCTTCTTTGAACCGGCGGAGCCATTTGGGACTGTAGCCGACTGGATGCGATTCGATAGGGCCAAGCTCAAGGACAAGCTGAAAAGCTGTGCAAAAGAGACAGAGTCGGGCGATCATATAGTCTTTTCGGACAGCGACATCACGCTAAAAAAGATCGGAGAAGGTCACGCGGAAGAATGGACCGAGACTGGCCGGCTCTCATTGATATACAGAGACGGAGAGTTTATTCTCAGCGCTGCCGGGCACGAGTTCCATTTGGAAGGTATCCCGGCCATGACCATGGTGCTCGCGGCGCGTGTCGTATTCAGCGACAAGAGCGGATACTACGAACTTAGATCAAAAAAGGGTAGCAGGACAAACTTACGAAAATATATCATCGTTTGGGGCATGCTGTCAGCAGAGGCTGACTTCCGCTGAAAAGAAAGGAATAATAGATGGATTATTCAGCAGCCAACCATGAACTGTGGAATGTGATCGTACAGTTTGGATACATCGCCGCGGTGATACTTATTGCGGTCGCCTTGAGACAGACGATCAAGCCGATCCGCAAGACCATGCTTCCGATCGCGGTGCTCGGAGGATTCATCCTTCTGATCGCGAAGCAGATCGGCATCGTACATCTCGATGAAGAGATGCTCTCAGCGCTTACTTACCATGGTATAGCGCTCGGTTTTATTGCGATGAGTCTGCGTTCCCCTGTTAAACGGGAGGCCGGAGATGAGAGCAAAGTGGGTCTCCGCTCTGGCGCAGTCATAGTCAGCACATACATGGTGCAGGCGGTGACGGGCCTCATCATTACTATGGGCCTGGCGTTTACGGTGAAACCCGACCTGTTCATGGCAGCCGGCTTGCTGCTTCCGATGGGCTTCGGCCAGGGGCCGGGGCAGGCTAATAATATAGGATCGAGTTACCAGTCGCTCGGCTTTGCGGGAGGCCACAGCTTTGGCCTTGGTATTGCTGCCGCCGGGTATCTGGTTGCCTGCATCGTGGGAGTGATCATCCTGAACGTTTTGAGAAAACAGGGCAAGATCAAAGTCGATGCGGTTGGCGGACAGAAAACTCTGAGTGCGGATTACCTTGACGGTGATGAAATGGCCGACATGTCACAGTCGATCGACAAACTCAGCGTACAGCTTGCCATGATAGTTATCGTGTATCTGGCCACTTTCGTTGTGACGGCAGGCCTTACGAGCGGCATCGCTAAGATCAGCGAAGGGCTGGCGGGCACCGTCAACACCTTGCTGTGGGGCTTCAACTTCATCGTCGGCTCCGCTCTTGCGATACTTCTCAGAGTGATCCTTGAAAAGCTCAGAAAGAAGGGCACTATCAAGAGACGTTATCAGGACAACTACCTGCTCAACAGACTGTCGGGCGTCTTCTTCGACATAATGATCGTCGCGGGTATCGGCTGCATCAACATAGAAGACATTCGCGGACTGGTGCTCCCGTTCGTGCTGCTCGTGGTGGCGGGAACCATTACGACATGGCTTCACCTTCGCTACGTGTGCAAGGCCGTCTATCCGGATTATTACTATGAAGGCCTGATCTCTATGTACGGCATGATGACCGGTACGATCAGCTCGGGCATACTGCTCGTGAGAGAGATAGACCCACAGCTTGAGACTCCGGCTGCGAACAACCTGGTCATAGGATCCAGCTTTGGTATCCTCCTTGGAGCGCCGGTATTGGTGCTGGTAGGACTCGCAACAAAGAGCACTGCAATGTGCTTTGTGACCATAGTTATAGCGCTGATCTACTGGGCGATACTCGATGTGATCATCTTCAAAGTAGGACGCGGGCACAAATAAGCCTTTCGCTCGTGCCTCGTTGTCGCAAAACACAACTGCTTTGGACGCCCTCCATGGCTCGCGGGAAATTCCGCTTCGCCGTGAGACTGGCGAAGCTCCAAGTTCCCGACTCGCTTTCGTCGTCGGTTCTCCAAAGCAGTGTGATTTCAGCTCCGCCTCGGACCATCTCGCTGCAGGCTTATTTATGCCCGCACAAAATATAATAGATGCACCCAGATATCTCCATTTTCTTGAGGACATTTTTATGATCGAATACAAACTATTTATAGATAACGAGTGGAGAGAAAGCCAAAGCGGCAAAACAATAAGCGTTGAAGATCCGGCGACCCGGGAAGATTTCGCATCCGTGCAAAGAGGAAACGAGGCTGACGTCGCCGCGGCGGTAGCAGCCGCAAAGGAGGCCTCAGAGGACTGGGGCGCGCTTAGCCCGCGCGAAAGAGCGGGCTATCTCAGAAGTCTCGCGGATGTACTTGAGGCGCACAGCGATGAGATGTGCGGCATCATTACTTCTGAGATCGGCATGCCGCGAGCTCACGTATTCGACTGGCATGTCGCGGCAGCCATAAGCGGCGCCCGCATGTACGCCGACATAGCTGAGGCATACGAGTATACCGCCGAGCAAGACAACTACATGGTGATCAAAGAGCCGTTTGGAGTTGTCGCCGGTATCACGCCATGGAACTACCCCCTTACACAGGCCACGACAAAGCTCTTCGCTGCTATGGCAGCGGGAAATACCGTGGTACTAAAGCCGAGCCGCCAGGCGCCGGTCAGTTGTCTTAAGCTGGCGGAGTGCGTGCTCGAGGCGGGCTTTCCAAAGGGCGTGTTCAACGTTGTGACCGGAGTAGGCGGCGAAGTCGGAAACGCGCTTGCAGCCCACCCTAATGTAGACGCGCTGTCGTTCACAGGTTCTACAGATGCCGGGATAAAAGTCGGGCAGCTCGCGCTCACCACCGTGAAGAAGATCACTCTCGAGCTCGGTGGCAAATCGCCTCTTATACTGCTTCCGGGCGGCGACGCCAGGGCCGCGGTAGCAGCGATATGCTCGGATGTATTCATGAATACGGGTCAGACATGTTGCTCGTTTACGCGTTTTCTTGTGCCACGTGATAGGTGCGGAGAAGTAGAGGCGCTGATAAAAGAAGAAGCGGCGAATTACATCACGGGTGACCCTGGGGATGAGGCAACTGTTGTAGGCCCGCTTGTAAGCGAAGCCGCTTACAGAAAAGTAAAAGGATATATCGAAGCCGGGCTAAGCGAAGGCGCTCGCCTGGTGTGCGGCAAGGTCCCTGAAGAGCTGACTGATGAGACTAAGGGCTATTTCGTGGAGCCGGCTGTCTTTATGGATGTAACGAACGATATGACTATCGCCCGCGATGAGATATTCGGGCCGGTCATATCTGTGATAGCCTACGATACTGTGGATGAAGCTGTGCGCATAGCCAACGACACAAAGTACGGGCTTGCGGGCTGCGTCTTCGGAAATGACAGAACTCAAGCGATGGACGTTCTCTGCCGAATTAAGGCGGGATACCTGCTCCTCAACGGAGAGATACCTGATGACTCCGCCCCGTTTGGTGGATACAAGATGTCGGGCATAGGCCGTGAGGGAGGCGTCCACGGCTTTGAGGAATTCCTCCAGATCAAATCGATCTCGCTCGATTGACCATAGAACCATATAACCGAAAACAATATACTGAGAACAACACCTTGAAAAGCAAAAGCCTGCCGCGATCGCGACAGGCTTTGTTGTTTGCGGGGCTATAAGCCCCGTCGAGGGCGCGAAGTGCCCGAGACAAATAAAGCGCCCGCTATGCGGGTGCGCATCGAAGGTTAAACCAATAGACTCCCCGTTTGCTACAATGAGAGTGTTCAAGCCTCAGAGAAGAAAGGAGAGTCTATGGCAAACAAAAGTTATAGCCTTGCACATACAAAATGGATGTGCAAATACCATATAGTCTTTACGCCGAAATACAGACGAAAAATCATATATAACAAGTACAGAGAGGATCTGATCGAGATAATGAAAACTCTCTGTAAATACAAGGGCGTAGAGATAATCGAAGGGCATATGATGCCTGATCATGTTCATATGCTTGTAGCAATTCCGCCTAGAATCAGTGTATCAAGTTTCA
>CADAUB010000087.1 GCA_902790965.1 uncultured Eubacteriales bacterium
GACAACGATCAGTGCAGCGAGGATGTAAACTACAGCCATGAATGGGACGAGCTTTTCTGTAACTCTTCCGATTCCCTTGATGCCGCCGAAGAGTACGATAGCAACGAGGATCATGATGATAACACCGATCACTACGCTGGATACAGGAACTGTCTGTCCGAAGAGAACGACAGTGCTACCTTGAGTATTGCCACCAAACGCATCGATGCAGGAGTTGATCGAGGAAGCGATGGTGTTAACCTGTGTCATGTTACCGATACCGAAAGCAGCGAGTGCTCCAAATACGCAGAACAGGCCGCCGAGCCATTTCCAGCTCTTGCCAAGTCCGTTCTTGATGTAGTACATCGGGCCGCCTACCCAGTCGCCCTTGATGTTCTTCTCACGATAGTTAACTGCGACTGCGAGAAGTACCTCAGAGTACTTTGTGCACATTCCGAAGATAGCGGAGAGCCACATCCAGAATACAGCACCAGGGCCGCCGGCGAAAATAGCGCCTGTAACACCGGCGATATTACCGGTACCTACAGTTGACGCCAGCGCTGTGGATACAGCCTGGAAAGGAGTTACCTCTCCTTCAGCAGCATCCTGCTTTTTGAAAATCTTACCAATAGTGTTCTTCATGGCAAATCCAAATCTTGTGAACTGGATGAATCCCATGCGGATACTAAGATAGACACCGCAGCCAATCAGAAGCACGAGCATTACCGGTCCCCATACGAAACCGTTAATGGCATCATTGATGCTCATAAATTTTTCCATAAATACCTCCTTACCTTCTACCTATCAAAAACGATAGCATTGACAATTTAATATTAAAAGCCATATGTTTTTATGTCAAACAAAAACTCCGTCAATAAATTATCAGTTTTTCACAAAATCTTCACAAACCTTGAAATTCCAATAGCTTTGAAATTTCAAGGATTTTGTATTATTTTTTGTTAATATGATGCATTGGATTTTCTGATTCTTAAGATAGATGCCGGAATGTAATCGCAAAGTAATATAAATAGTAGAAAATACACAGCGATGGTGATAGAATATCGTGGCGTTTTTGAATGAAAGGAACACTAATGGAACAAGGTTATAAACCGTATTTGGAAGATACAGAGGCGGTGATCAAGGCCGCAGGCTCTGAAGCCAATGGACTATCTGCTGACGAAGCTGTAAAGAGGCTTGAGGCAGACGGCCCTAATAAGCTTATAGAAGCCAAGAAGCGCAGCAGCCTTCTCCGTTTCTTTGATGAGATGAAGGATCCGATGATCATCATCCTGCTCGCGGCAGCAGCTCTGTCGCTGATCACATCGATCTATCAGGGCGAGAATCCGTCGGATGTCTTCATTATATTATTCGTAGTAATACTCAACTCCACTCTGGGAGTTATCCAGGAGAACAAAGCCGAGGAAGCTATCGAGGCTCTCAAAAAGATGACTGCCGCAACGTCCCATGTACTTAGAGATGGGCAGATCGTGAGTGTAGAGAACACCGAGCTGGTAGTTGGCGATGTGGTGATACTCGAGGCCGGAGACAGCGTGCCTGCCGACGGACGCATCATAGAAGAAGCTTCACTCAAGATAGAGGAAGCGGCTCTCACCGGCGAATCGGTTCCTGCCACTAAGCAGGCCGGCGTGCTCAGCATAGCAGAGGGCGCCAAGGACGTTCCGCTCGGAGACCGCACAAACATGGTATACATGGGCAGCACTGTCGTTTACGGCAGAGGCAGGGCTGTGGTCACAGCGACCGGAATGGATACCGAGATGGGCAAGATCGCAGATGCACTTTCCCAGGCCGAGCAAGAACTCACACCGCTTCAGATCAAGCTGGCGCAGCTCTCAAAGATACTCACCAAGCTGGTGCTCGGTATCTGCGTATTCATATTCGTTCTTGGAGTCATCAAGGCGGGCCGCTTCAGCATGGATGTCATGATCGACACCTTCAAGCTATCCCGGAGGGACTTGTCGCGGTAGTTACTATCGTGCTCTCGATGGGCGTTACAAAGATGTCTCAAAAGAACGCCGTTATCAGACGTCTTACCGCTGTTGAGACACTCGGATGCGCGCAGGTAATATGCTCGGATAAGACAGGAACGCTTACGCAGAATAAGATGACGGTTGTCGACTACGCCGGTCACGATCAGGATCTTATCGCTGCCGGCATGGCTCTTTGTTGCGACGCAGAGCTCAAGAAAGACGCTGATGGCAATGAGGAAGTCGTGGGCGAGCCTACAGAGGCAGCGCTTGTCGCTTACTCTTCGATGCAAAATCTCCCTAAGACAGAGCTTGTAGAACTGTTCCCTCGCGTGGGAGAAGCTCCATTCGACTCGGGCCGTAAGATGATGTCCACCGTTCATAAGAACAACGACATGGATTCACCTGCCGGCCTCGATACAGAGCTAGACAAACTGATCGCTAAGTCCGAATACGTGCAGTTCACAAAGGGCGCTCCTGATGTGGTGCTTAAGCATTGTACTCATATACTTTCGGATCACGGCATCGTGCCAATGAGTGAGAATCTCGCAGCGAACGTAAAGAGAGACAATGCCAGAATGGCCGGCAAGGCCCTTCGAGTACTCTCGCTCGCGTGCAGAGTCTATCACGAAAGACCTGAGGATTTCTCCGACAAGGCTCTTGAGCAGGAGCTCATCTTCATCGGTCTCGTTGGCATGATCGACCCTATCAGGCCTGAGGTAAAGGCGGCGGTCGCTGAATGCCGTACAGCAGGCATCAGACCTATTATGATCACAGGCGACCAGCTCGATACAGCCGTCGCCATCGGTAAAGACCTCGGCATTATAGAGAGCGCTGACGACGCTATACTCGGCTCCGCTCTTGATGATATGTCCGATGAGGAACTTCTGAATAAAGTGGGCACGTACTCCGTATACGCCAGAGTGCAGCCTGAGCATAAAGTAAGGATAGTAAAGGCATGGCGTGCCCGTAACATGGTAACAGCCATGACAGGCGATGGCGTCAATGACGCGCCTGCCATAAAGTCCGCGGATATCGGAGTCGGCATGGGAATCACAGGTACCGATGTTACGAAGAACGTCGCAGATATGATCCTCGCCGATGACAACTTCGCTACTATCGTAGCCGCTGTTGAAGAGGGACGCCGTATCTACGCGAATATCCGTAAGTCCATACAGTTCCTGCTCGCGACCAATATCAGTGAGGTCATCTCGATACTCATCGCGACTATACTCAACTTCACTATCCTCAAGCCGGCTCACCTGCTCTGGATCAACCTGATCACAGACTCACTTCCGGCGCTTGCTCTCGGTATGGAGGGGGGCGAAGGCGATGCCATGAAGCAGAAGCCTAGAAGCGCCAGAGAAGGCGTGTTCGCCAGTGGAATGGATGTAGACATACTGTATCAGGGCGCGGTGACAAGCATACTCGTACTGATCGCTTACTTCGTAGGCGAATTCCTCGAGACAGGGCAGTGGCATATAACAGCCAGCAACGACGGTATCACGATGGCATTCCTTACAATGTCGATGTGCGAGATATTCCACTCGTTCAACATGAGATCGCGCCGCGGATCGATCTTTACCCTTTCCAGACAGAACTTCTGGCTTTGGGGATCCGCTATAGCAGCCCTTATACTGACATCGGTCGTTATCGAGGTGCCTGCTCTCGCAAAGATATTTGAGTTCACAACTATCGATATGAAGGAATATGGCATTGCAATGGGGCTCGCAGTGCTTATAATACCTATAGTGGAGATCGTAAAAGTGATACAGCGCGCGGTCGACAAGAGCCATAGAGAAAAAGAGGAAGCAGCCGAGAAGAGAGCCAAGAAACGCGACTGATCGGCGATTTCCTCAAAAGAAAGGATCCTTCATCCAGGAAGCCGGTGATCGACCGGGTCGATGGTATGAAGAGGATAATAGTTAGTGACGGATAAGGTAAAAGAAGAACTGCAAACAGAAGATAACGAAGAAGCGCGCCAGAAGCGAGATTCTGACAGGCTGGGCACAGAGCCCGTGCATCAGCTGATGCTCAAAATGTCGGCACCTCTTATGGTGTCGATGTTTGTGATGGCACTTTATAATATAGTAGACTCTATATTCCTGGGTTGGTACAGCACGGACGCACTTACTGCGGTCTCGTATTGCTTCCCTTTCCAGAATCTCAACGCGGCATTTGGTATAGGAACCGCCGTGGGCATGAGCGCATTGCTCTCGAGATATCTTGGAGCTAGAGAATATGATAAGGCCGACAAGGTGGCTCATAACGGTTTCGTTCTGGTCGCCATCAATTACGCGATATTCTTCACGATCGGATGCTTCGCGGACAAGATCATGCTGCTTATGACATCCGCGGACACTAGCGCGCAGATAATCGCTGATGGTACGGTCTATCTTCGAATCACGCAGTGGCTGTCCATAGCTCCCATGATCCAGTCGATGTTTGAGCGGCTGCTCCAGAGCACGGGCAAGACGAAATACATCTTCTATATGCAGATGGCTGGCACCATCTTCAACGTAATAGTCGACCCTATCCTGATCTTCGGCCTGCTCGGCTTCCCGGCAATGGGAGCGAAGGGAGCGGCTATCGCCACTGTATTCGGGCAGATACTCGGATGTATTTGCGGCCACATATTCAACAGAAAATTCAACAGCGAGATCGAGCTTTCACCGCGTAAGATAAAGCCTCATCTCCGTACGATGAGAGATATATACAGGATCGCGATCCCATCGATAGTGCTCCAGTCTGTCGGAGCTGTCATGAACTTCAGCCTCAATAAGATACTGGGAATGTTCTCCGACCTCGCGGTCACCACATTCGGTGTTTACTTCAAATTGCAGAGCTTTGTGTTCATGCCTATATTCGGAATGAACAGCGGATCTGTTCCTATCATCGCCTATAATTACGGCGCTGACAGACGCGACAGACTCGAGAGGTGTATGGAACTCGGCGTGAGATATGGAGTAGGCGTGATGTCGGTAGGCACCCTGATATTCTGGCTCATACCGGAGCAGCTTATGGGCCTCTTCAATTCGCCACCTGAGATGGTAGCGATGGGTGTGGTAGCGCTTCACATCATGTCGCTCAACTTCCCGTTCGCCGGATTCTGCATCATGAGGGGCGCGGCCTTCCAGGCGCTCGGCAAGAGCGTATACAGCATGAACATTTCACTGATCCGTCAGCTGGTGGTCATCGTGCCTTGCGCTTATCTCTTCGCTAAGATTGGTGGAGTGGATATGGTGTGGTGGGCCTTCCCGCTTGCTGAGGTCGTAGGCGTGACGATGTCACTGCTCTACACTCGGAGCATAAAAAAGAATATAATAAGTAAGATGACACCGCGCGATAAAGACGGCAACGTGATCGCGGCTAATAGTTAAGCAACTGATCTTGTACGGCTTGCAGATGCTGAGCGTCAAGAAGTGATCAGCACAGAGAGGAAAGAATATGGCAGAAAAGAAAAAGAAAATAATGCTGACGGGCGACCGCCCTACAGGCAGATTGCATATAGGACATTACGTAGGATCTCTCAGACAGAGACTCGAGCTTCAGAACGATCCAAGCTATGACAAGATCTTTGTCATGATCGCTGATGCGCAGGCTTTGACTGACAACTTCGACAGCCCGGAGAAAGTAAGGGACAGCGTTTTCCAGGTAGCTATCGACTACCTGTCGATCGGCATCGATCCGGCAAAGACTCACATTTTCATACAGTCGGCAATTCCTCAGCTCCACGAGCTGACAGTCTACTACATGAATCTCGTAACAGTGTCCAGAGTTCAGAGAAATCCTACCGTAAAGCAGGAACTTAAGCTCAGAGGCTTTGAGGGCGAGAGCGTACCGGTCGGATTCTTCACATATCCTATCAGCCAGGCAAGCGATATCACCGCGTTCAAAGCGACTATCGTTCCTGTAGGCGAAGATCAGGAGCCTATGCTCGAGCAGACAAGAGAGATCGTAAGATCCTTCAACCGCACATACGGCAGGGAAGTGCTCGTAGAGCCGGAGATCTATCTCCCATCCAACGAAGCATGCCTGAGACTTCCTGGCACTGACGGTCAGGCCAAGATGAGCAAATCTCTCGGCAACACGATATACCTTTCCGACGATGAGGAAACTCTCCGCAAGAAGGTAATGTCGATGTTTACAGACCCTGGTCATCTGAGAGTTGAGGATCCGGGCAAGGTAGAGGGCAACACGGTATTCACATATCTCGACGCTTTCGTAAAAGAAGATTCCTTCGAGAAGTATCTGCCTGAATATAAGGATCTCGACGAACTCAAGGCTCACTACAGAAGGGGTGGCCTCGGCGACGTGAAGGTTAAGAAGTTCCTCTTTGCGGTGCTCAACGAGTTCCTCACACCGATCAGGGAGAGAAGAGCGTACTTCGAAGCTCATCCTGAAGAAGTCATCAAGGCTCTTACAGAGGGCACACAGGCTGCGCGCGAGACAGCAGCGGAGACCCTGGCCGATGTAAAGGCAGCTATGAAGATCGACTACTTCAACGGCTGGAGTGAGCAGTACGGAGAAGAGTTCAATATCTAATTACCGAGGGTGTCTCGATAATAACTGAATATTAAGGCGCGTCCGTTTCACTGATATACGAGTGACTCTGGCGCGCCTCTTACTTTGGCTTCAAATAATCTTCACATATTCAACGAATTTGGGTGCTACAATTCTTTTACGGTCGAAGGGGGGATGACTGACGACTGTTTTTGTTTGGGAGCGTTGATCCGCTCTGCATTTGATAAACGTAATGATTAAGAAAGTCATAGGTCTATATTACAGCCCCATAGGCGGCACCAAGATGATGACAGAGAAGATCGCCAGAGATCTTGCAGGGAAGTTGTGCGACTTCAGTCATGAGAAGGTCTCTTTTGATTGCTTCGATCTTGAAGATAAGACCGTGAAACTTGGCTTTGATGAAAGTGATGTCGTGGTCATAGGGACGCCTGTTTATATGGGCAAGATTCCTCTGCCTGCGGCAAAAGCTATACATGGACTTAAGGGCAATGACGTGATGACGCTAGTGTCGGTATCATACGGCGGGCGTTCATACGGCAATGCTCTTTTTGAATTGCAGCACTGCGCTGAGGATTCCGGCTTCAAGGTGATAGGAGCAGGCGCGTTCATGGTCTTCTGCAAGGCCCTGTTAAAAGAAAGAAAGTTCAAAGCTCCGGCGATAGATGTGGCTGCTCTTATTGATTTTGAGGAGGCGGCGTCATCTAAGATCAAGAGACTTTCGGGCAGCGAAGTAAAAGCGCTGAAAATAAAACCGGCGCCTGTAGAGGCACCGGGACATATGCCTATCCATCGCGTGAGCAGGTACTCAACTGTGGCGGCGGCCACCGCTCAGAGAGTATGCGAGATGTTGAGTATGAGAAAAAGCCGCTCAGAGTGGTTCCTGTAGAGCGACCATTCGAATCGTTACAGATTGATTATTACAAGGCCTACAAGACAAAGGGCCAATCCGATCACCTTATTACGGGTGATCTTTTCTTTATATAGGAGATAGCCGACTGCGAGCAGAGCCGTGGAGATGACAGATGTAACTACGATGTAGCCCATGCTTACCTGCCACCCTGCCTTGTATGCCATGATCCATCCGAACTCAAGCCCTACTATTACGATGCCGAGCGCGAACGGAGCCCAGTTGGACTTGCGGCATTCCTCTACAAAACTTTTGCTTCCGTTGACCTTTTTGAAAATGAAGAAGCAAACTATTACGATGCCGAGCGCGAACGGAGCCCAGTTGGACTTGCGGCATTCCTCTACAAAACTTTTGCTTCCGTTGACCTTTTTGAAAATGAAGAAGCAAATGAATGTCATGACGCAAGCGACTGCGTAGGTGACTGTGAGCGACGCAAAGGCGTCCATGTCTGATGGGATCTCTTTGGCGCTTATGTGATAAATGATATTCGAACCGATCATGAGGGCAAACGGCCATATACGTTTGGTCATTCCGCGCCCCCTTTCCTGTTGAGCAAGATCAGCCCAACAAGACATACGCCTACACCCACAACTTTGTTCCAGGTAAGCCCTTCACTGTAAAGGAAGTAGCCTACGACGAGGAGCAAGCCGGCAAGAATGGATGACTGCATCACATATACCAGGCTGACTTCCCAGCCACTCTTATATGCAAAGACGTAGCCAACTTCCAGACCGACAGCAGTGATACCGAGCACCACTACGGCCCAGTTGATCTTCGCGTATTCTGCAAGCAGACCACTTATCCCCGTTCCGGCGGTTATGAAGAAAAGGACGAGTGTCACCACCGTCGCTATGCCATAACAGATGGTAAGCGAAGAGAATCCGTCCATCGCAGACGGTACTTCTTTGGCACTGATCTGATAAATGATGCCGGAGATTATTATCAAGGCTATCGGCCATACATAGGCAAACATAGTTTCCTCCGATTTCTAAAAAAAGCCACCAACCATTGTGAAAATGGTGGTGGCAATCTCAAACGTTTAAGTTCTGACTTCTCACGCACAAATGCTTATTTATTACAAGACTATGATATATGGCGGGGCTCGATTTGTCAATGCCCCACATTACTGATACAATATCGTTCGTGTTACAGAACTTTATAATTTGCGTAAACGCTGTTGTACCATCGGCGATATATCTGGCGATCGGAGTCATACTCAGGGCATCCGGCGCTATCACGGATAAAGAGGTAAAGAGATTCACTCACATAGTATTTCTCACCCTCTATCCTTTTATGATGTTCGATAATCTCTACGACAGGCATATCGGGGAGAACCTAGATTTCTTTCTGGTCCTTTACGGTAGCGCCTTCACACTGCTACAACTTGCGATCTCATGGGCCTTTGTCTGCAAGATAGAAAAAGACAATTACCAACGTGGCGCCATGATACAGGCTCTGTACAGGGGCAACTTCGTGCTCATGGGTCTGCCTATAGCCATCAACCTTTTCGGAAAGGGCAACGTGGCTCCTGTGGCAGTGGTGATACTTTTCGTAGTTCCTATCTATAACGCTTCCGCCGTGATACTGTTTGAACACTTCCGCGGAGGCAAGGCGGATATCCTTGATCTTATAAAGCGTATTTTAACCAATCCGATCATCGAAGGAGCTCTAGTTGCGCTGGTCTTTATGTTGCTCAAGATACATCTGCCTGAGAATGTCCACGGCGCTGTGACTGCGCTTTCCGATGCCACATCACCTGTGGCTCTTATCCTGCTCGGAGCAGGGCTTAATCTAAAGGCCTTCAAGAGCGACCGAAAGCGCATCGTCATATGTACGGTTGGCAAGCTGATCATATTCCCGGCGATCGGTCTCGCCGGTGCAGTAGCGCTTGGCTTTACAGGCGTGTCTCTTGTGGCGCTGACACTGATGCTTACTACGCCGGTGGCACTGGCTTCATACGCTATGGCTTCATCTATGGACGGAAACGGCGAACTTGCTGGTGAGCTAGTAGTGATCACCACGATGCTCTCGTGCATCACCATGCCTTTATGGCTCTTCGCACTAAAGACTGGGGGATTATTCTAATGACTCTCGAACTGGTAATAACGGCAGCAGCCCTGGGAGTGGGACTTGCAATGGATGCGTTCAGCGTGTCTCTTGCCAATGGGCTTGCAGAGCCACATATGAATACCGGAAGGACAGCGGGCATAGCAGGAGTCTATGCCTGTTTTCAGTTCGCAATGCCGATGATCGGTTGGTATCTCGTCACGAGAGTTGCGGAGAAGTTTGAAACGTTCAGACCGCTCATCCCATGGATAGCGCTTATACTGCTTCTAATGATCGGTGGCAGTATGCTAAAGGACGGGATCGAAGAAAACCGAAGCAAAAAGGACAAAAGCGAGAATGGCAGCGTGGATGTTGCCGGCGGTAATGCCGAGCTGAATGAGCCTGACAATGCGGAGGCGGCCAAAAGTGCCAGCAGCACCGGATATAAACTCGGCTTTGGGGCTCTGATAATGCAAGGCATCGCTACGTCAATCGATGCGCTTTCTGTCGGATTTACCATATCCGAGTACAGGCTTTCGCAGGCTATCTGCTCGTCGCTAATCATCGGTGTTGTGACCTTCGCGATCTGCATAGCAGGGCTTCGCATCGGCCGAAAGCTCGGAACATTGCTTGCCGGCAAAGCGTCGATACTCGGAGGCATTATACTGATCGTTATCGGCCTGGAAATATGGGTAAGAGGAGTGTTCTTCTAACGCTAAGCTCCACAAAATGCCCGAAAAGGCTTAAAAATTGCGGATTGTCAAGCAATAAACAAAAGACGTTCTCATAAATGTCACAAATTCAACATATAGGAGGGTTATTATAACGCTGAACAGAGGGAAAACTCTGAAACCTCCATATAACATCTTCCATATAATACCTAAAAAAAGACCGGCTGCATCGTGGCAGCCGGTTCTTTTTATGCGCCGGAAATGCGGGTCAAGTGAGATGCGCGCTCGGAGTTATATGGTTTTAGGCGATTTAGGGTGATTTCCATATAACTTTACGCTCGGATCAAGCGAGATGCGCACCCAGAGTTATATGGTTTTAGGCGATTTAGGGTGATTTCCATATAACTTTACGCTCGGATCAAGCGAGATGCGCACCCAGAGTTATATGGTTTTATGCGATTTGGGGTAGTTTCCATATAACTTTACATACGGGTCGAGCGAGATGCGCACCCAGAGTTATATGGTTTTAGGCGATTTAGGGTGATTTCCATATAACTTTACATACGGGTCGAGCGAGATGCGCGCTCGGAGTTATATGGTTTTAGGCGATTTAGGGTGATTTCCATATAACTTTACGCGCGAATCAAGTGGATACCGAAATTGACCGAGTTGTACTATAATGAATTCAATTATTGAAAAGGAGATTTTGGTATGGTTCTATACCGTTTATGTTGCAATACGATCCAGCTCGGGATCAAGTTCGTCGATTATTTCCTTGGCTACCGCATGCCTGAATATACATTCGGGAAGGGCTCTCTCGAAAAGCTGCCTCAGATATTAAAGGAAAAGGAAGCGGGCAAGGTGCTCGTCGTTACTGAGGCGGGTCTTGTAGAACTTGGCTTTGCCAAAAGGCTTACAGATCTTTTGGAGAAGGCCGGCATAGACTATGCCATCTATTCCGGAGCTGAGAAGAATCCAACCAGCAACAACGTAGAAGATGCATTCAAAGAATACAGAGAAAAGGGCTGCAAATCAGTTGTAGCTCTTGGAGGCGGATCACCTATGGACTGCGCAAAGGCCGTATGCGCCAGGGCTGTCCACCCGCATCTGTCCGTCAGGCATCTTCAGGGAATACTCAGGGTGCATAAGAAGATCCCGCTGATTGTCGCTATACCGACGACTTCAGGCACCGGCTCCGAGACTACCGTCGCGGCGGTAATCACCGATTCCAAGACGAGGCGCAAGGCAGCGATAAACGATCCGGTTCTCATACCGAGATATGCGATACTTGATCCGGAACTGACATCGACTCTGCCGCCTTTCATTACGGCGACTACCGGCATGGACGCTCTGTCCCACGCTGTCGAATCGTACACGAATCACATGTACAATACGAAGACGGAAGATCTGCTGGCCAGAAAAGCGGTGCAGCTGATCTACGACAATCTGTACAAGGCTTATCTTGATGGTTCGGATATGAGAGCCAGAGAGAACATGCAGATCGCGGCGCTTTACGCGGGCCGCGCATTTACAAGAGGCTGCGTCGGATACGTGCATGCGATAGGTCATACTCTGGGCGGTCTGTATGGAGTGCCTCATGGGCTGGCGATGGCTATACTGCTGCCGCACGTGATGAGGGCGTTTGGACCGGCTGTTCACGGCAGGCTAGCTGAACTTGCGTCGGTGTGCGGCATGACTGGCGCAAGCGATGCGGAAAAGGCAGAGAAGTTCATCTCGTGGATCGAGGAAATGAACAGGGAGATGGGCATCCCTGATTATCTGGATATGATCAAAGATGAGGACATCGAGCAGATGATCACATGGGCGATGAGGGAGGCTAATCCGCTCTACCCGACTCCGGTCCTGTGGGGCCGCAAGGAGCTCAGGGAATTCATTGCGTCGGTACGAAAGTAGAATGTGAGGCGTCTTCGTTCTTCGTGATCGTTGTTCGTCAAAAAAATTGGCAAAAGAGAACCGGGAATTGCTTAACTGCAGTTCCCGGTTGTTTGTTTTGTCATAAGCGTTTATCGACCGTGGCGTGACCGAAACTTGTTCTACTCGGTGCGTAGCGCGACGACCGGATCCTTGCGAGCCGCCATGCCTGATGGTATAAGTCCCGCGATGAATGTAAGGAATATGCTTATAAGCACGAGCGCGACTCCTCCTGCCGCAGGCAGTATAGCCTTGAGCGAGGCTATCTTTGTGAGGCCTATCAAGATGTGGTTGATCGGTATGAGCAAGAGTAGGCTTGCTACGATGCCGATGACACCGGCGCAGAGTCCGACGATGATAGTCTCAGCGTTGAATATCCTGGCGATATCTTTCTTGGACGCTCCGATAGCTCTGAGGATACCAATCTCCTTGGTACGCTCGAGTACGGAGATGTAAGTGATAACACCTATCATGATCGAGGATACGATCAGCGAGATCGCTACGAACGCTATGAGTACATAGCTGACAGCGTTGGTGATCGACTTGACAGATTTGATCAGCACGCCTGTGACGTCTGTGTAGCTGATGACCATGTCGTCATCGCCGTTGTCCTGCATCTCCTGGTTGTAGTCATCTATGAACTTCAGGAAGTTCTCCTTGGACTCGAAGTCCTTGAGGTAGAACGACATGGAGTAAGGCTTTTCGAGATCGGCGTAACCGAGCTTCATGAGGTTCTTGTCGTAGCCTGATTCCTCGCCGCCCGAGACGTATGCGGTGATGAGTCTTGTGATCTCATCTTCGCTCATCTTCATGGTGAATGCATCAGCGATACCGGAAGCATCGACCTTCATTCCACTTGTAACGGCCTTAATAGCCTTCTTCAGTGCAGGGGAGACATCCTTGGCGTTTTGCAACATCTCTATGCCTTCGGCGTATTGGTTGACCTTTTCCTGTATCTTGTCGTTAGAGATATATTCCTCGAGTGCCTTAGGAAGAGCTTGCTTGAGAGCCTCCTTCATTATTGCTGGGATCATGGCTTCAGGGGTGCTTTCAGGTATCATTGCTGAAGCCTGCTGAAGGGCCAGTTTTATAGCTTCAGCATAACCCGTGAGCAGTGCGTTCACCACCTGAGCGTGTTCACCGCTATCCTGATTGTCCGCCAAAGCCTTATCAACGTCGTCTTCCGTGACCAGCTCGCCGCTTTCTGCCTTGGCAATCAGAGCAGCATTCATTGCTTCCCCGCCCTTTTGTACCGCGTCGTTAACATCGGCGCTCACCTTTTCGGCAGAGTCGTTTTTGCTCAGAGCCTCGAGCTCATCCTTCGCGATTTTGGTGATCTGCTTCTGTATTTTCTTCGGATCCGCATTGCCGCCGAGAGCCTTCTTGAGCTTGCCCTCGTCGATGCTGATCATGTCCTCAAAACCGAGGCCTTCGCTGTTTTTGTTGCGGATGTCCTCGAAGCTCTTGCCACTGAATACATCGACATCCTTGTTGAGCTTCTGGATCTTTACGATGTCGGACTCACCCGCGTACTCGATCATGTGATGAGTGAGCGATGGGAGATAACCCACACCGGAGTCCATGGCATTGGCACCTGAGACTTCCTTGGCGCAGACGATACCGGTGATTTTCAGCTTCTCGGACTTCTTGATGAGATCTTCCATGTACGCGTCATCGTCGGTCATGTCTTCCCATACATCGTATGAGGAATTCTTCCTATATGTATCGCAGGCGTGAACGAGGGCGAACTCCATGCCGAGGAAGTCGTCGTAAGTCCACTCGAGCTGGTCGTTGGTGTTCTCGACCTCTTTGCCGTTCATTACGTCGGTGATCATGTCCTTGAGTTCCTGCGGATCGCGGAGGCCAAGGGTGTATACGATGTAGTCGTTGAGCTGATCCTCGCTGTCGAGTACGAGGAGCAGTTCGTCGTATTTCTCAGGCCATCTTCCGGCGAGCACTTTGTATTGGGTCTTGAGCAGCTCTTCGTTGTCCATCATCTGGAAGAAGACATCGCTGTTCATCATCGAGAAGTTGCTCTGCTGGAAGCCGCTCATGTACGACTGCATGATGGAACCCGGGCTAACTCTGAGAGGGCCGTATTCCATGTTGGTAGAGTATATGTTGACTGTGAGACCGTAGTTGTATTCGTACGCGTTGAACCAGTCACCGATCGTGCCGATGTTGGAGTCGATGCGCTTCTTGAATGCGGCCAGATCGTTCGATCCGACACTGGCGAGCATGTCGGTCATGATCTGTTGCTCGTGAAGCTTGTTGCCCGATGCCTCGCCCTCAGTATCTGAGGCGTTGGTCATGAAGGCGGTGATCATTGAAGTCATGTCAGCCGTGAGCGGGTACGAAGAAAGTGTATCCTGCTCGATCTTATCTATGTATGTCTGGAATCCGTGCGAGACGGAAAGTATGAGCGCGATACCGATGATACCTATGCTGCCCGCGAAGGCGGTGAGCAGGGTGCGCGCTTTTTTGGTCATGAGGTTGTTGAGTGAAAGATGGAGGGCAGTCGCCATCGACATCGATCTGTTGCGGCGGCCTGTAGCGCGGCCGCTGCGCTTTGCAGCGTGTGACGGCGCTTCGGCGGCGGTCACTCCGGCTGCAATTGCATCTGCTGTTCCTACTGCTGCGCCGGCGCCCGAACCAGGCAAAGCGGAAGCCGCATCCCCGTTTGCGGCGGCTTGGGCAGCGTCTGCTGCCGCGGCCGCGCCTGCTCCTGCCATTGCAGCGCTCGCGACCTTTCCGATCGCAGGCTCCTGCCCCGGTATGAACGGATTGCTATCGCTTATAACCTGTCCATCGGACAGCCTTACTATTCTGGTCGAATACGCCTGAGCGAGCTCAGGGTTGTGGGTGACCATGATGACGAGCTTCCTCGAGGAGATCTCCTTGAGGATGTTCATTACCTGGGTGCTCGTCTCTGTGTCGAGAGCTCCTGTAGGCTCGTCCGCCAGGATTATATCCGGGTCATTGATGAGAGCTCTCGCTATTGCGACTCTCTGCACCTGGCCGCCGGACATCTCCGCCGGCTTTTTGTTTATCTGATCGCCGAGACCTACACGCTCGAGAGCTTCTATGGCGCGGCGCCTTCTCTCGGAAGGCGATACACCCGAAAGCGTCAGAGCGAGCTCGACGTTTGAAAGCACTGTCTGGTGCGAGATCAGATTGTAACTCTGGAATACGAAACCGATAGTGTCGTTTCTGTAAGCATCCCAGTCCGCATCCTTATATTCCTTGGTGCTGATCCCGTCGATTATAAGATCACCATCGGTGTACTGGTCGAGACCACCGAGTATGTTGAGCATGGTAGTCTTGCCGCAGCCGGAAGGCCCGAGGATGGAAACGAATTCGCTCTCACGAAAAGCGAGGTCGATGCCTCTCAACGCATGCACGACCTCCGCTCCCGTTTTGTATTCTTTTGATATATTTTTTAGTTCAAGCATGTTGAAATTCTACAACTTTTATATATGCAAAACAATAATTTTCGTTAATGCGCAATTACTCTATGGAGTTAGGATTTAATTGGTGTTAAAATACCCGAGAATAAGCGGAAAGACGAGATGGTCTTTCTCGGATAATACAAACTTGACGACCTCCGTGCGCAGCAGCTGAATGTGCTGATGATCGCGGGGAATCGGACGTAAGAAGCTACAGCAGAAAGATAATCAAAAATCGAAAGGTAATAATCTAAAGGTAATAACTATGGCAATTGACAGCACATACAATTGGACTCTCAATGAAAACCAGAAGATCGTGTTCCCGATCCCTGAGGGAGTAAAGACTCCATGGTTCGAAAGCCTCGGTGAGCAGCCTAAGACACTGGAGTACTTCAATGGCACCATGTATGAGAAAGTAGAGGAGATCGCGAAGAAGCATCCTCTCAATATCGCGCTCGACTTCATGGGCAAGCACATTTCCTACAGACACATGATCGACCAGATCAACCTCTGCGCAAAGTCGCTGCGTGTACTCGGTATCCGCGAGAACGACAAAGTGACTATCGCGATGCCTAACTGCCCACAGGCGATCTACATGCTCTACGCAGTAAACCTCGTAGGTGCGATCGCCAACATGGTTCACCCACTTTCGGCTGAGAAGGAGATCGAGAACTACCTCAATATGTCCAACTCTGTGATGGTAGTCACGCTTGACCAGTTCTACCACAAGATCGAAGCCGTTCGTAAAAATACGAAGGTACAAAACGTGATCATCGCTCGCATCAAGGACGAGCTCACAAGACCTATCAAGGTCGGATACATGCTGACCGAAGGACGCAAGATCGAGAAGATCCCAAGCGACGCTCCTGTATTCCAGTGGCCGGATTTCATGGGCCTCGGCAAGCACTGCGGTTACGAGTACAAAGTAAAGAGATCTGCCGAAGATCCAGCTGCCATCCTCTACTCGGGTGGTACAACAGGAACAACTAAGGGAATCATGCTCACGAACCTCAACTTCAACGCTCTTTCAGAGCAGGTTATCGCAACTAACCCGATGTTCCGCCCGGGAGATAAGATGCTGGCCGCAATGCCACTATTCCACGGATTCGGACTCGGTGTATGCCTTCACACAATGCTGGCTCAGGGCGGACGCTGCCTGCTGGTACCTAGGTTCACACCAAAGAGCTACGCGAAGCAGATCACCAAGAACAAGTGCAACTTCATCGCGGGCGTTCCGACTCTCTACGAAGCTATGCTGAGACTGCCATCGATGAACGGCAAAGACCTCTCCTCGCTCAAGGGCGTATTCAGCGGCGGAGATTCGCTTTCGATAGAGCTCAAGAAGAAACTCGATAAGTTCCTCTTCGACCACAACTGCAAGGTGCAGGTGCGCGAGGGCTACGGTACGACAGAGTGCGTTACAGCTTCCTGCCTCACACCGACACAGATGTACAAAGAGGGCAGCATCGGTATCCCGTTCCCGGATACATACTACAAGATCGTTAAGCCTGATACAGCTGAGGAAGTGCCTTACGGCGAAGAGGGCGAGATCCTGCTTTCGGGCCCTACTATGATGCACGGATATATGGATATGCCGGATGAGACGGCCAACACACTGAGACAGCATGCCGACGGACTCACATGGGTCTACACAGGCGACCTCGGTACTATGGACAGCGAGGGCTTCATCTACTTCAAGGGCAGAGCAAAGAGAATGATCGTTTCGAGCGGTTACAATATCTATCCAGCTCAGCTCGAGAACATCTTCGACGCGCACGAAAAGGTGCAGATGAGCTGCGTCATCGGCGTGCCTGATGACTACAAGATGGAGAAGGTAAAAGTGTTCGTGAAGCCGACTAACGGAGTGCCTCCAACAGAAGCGGGAAGGAACGCTCTCAAGGAAGAACTCATGGCTTACGCCAAGAAGAATATAGCTAAGTATGCTATGCCTTACGACATCGAGTTCCGCGACGATCTGCCGAAGACACTTGTAGGCAAGGTCGCGTACCGTGTGCTCGAGGAAGAGGAAGCTGCGAAGAGAGCTAAGTATGAAGCTGAAAAGGCTCAGGCTGCAGATGCAGAGAACGCTGAGAAATAGCAAATAGCGATTTAAAAGGATCCATGCATGTTTGGGATTGATCGAAATGTGCGTGGATCCTTCTTTTTAGCAGTGATTGAGCGCTGAAAAGCAATACTACAAAGGTGAGTGACGATGGAAAGACAGGACAAAGGGCTGGCGTGGATGCTGCAATATGAAAATATCGCCTGGTACGAGGACGGCGCTGTACAGATACTCGACAGGCGGGTATATCCTGTTGAGGTAAGGAAGGTCGAGTGCCGGACCCACCGCGAGGTGGCTGAGGCTATCAGGGATATGGTGACTCAGAGCGCCGGGCCATACG
>CADAUB010000088.1 GCA_902790965.1 uncultured Eubacteriales bacterium
TACAGGGTCTACATCCCAGAGACCTGTCTTGGCAAGTTTATCGAGGATTTTCTGAGGCACCTTTTCAGGATGCATCATTTGCTCATATGTAGGAAGGATAATGTTCTTTTCCTTCGCTCTTTCTATATTATTCTTACGTCCTTTTTCATTAATAGTGAGATCAAGCATAACTGTACCTCCGTAAAAGTGTTTGCCTGTAAATTACTTTGCCATAGATATGATATCACAGGCTTAAGCAAATTCAAATATTTTATTTAGTTATGATAAAAAATTTTTTGGTCTATTCTGTCACTCTTTGTTTATCCAGCTCTCATCTGAAGGATCGTCTCTGAATGCCTTGAGCCTTTTGATGTCGTCAGCTGATATATAGCCTTGATCCGCTGCCACTTCTGTTACAGCATCGAAATCCGTAAGAGATATCCATTCTATGTTTGCCTCCGCCATACGGTCTATACCCTTTTTCATGCCATAAGTCATGATGGACACGACTCCCAGCACATCGGCTCCGGCTTCTCTTAGCGCGTTCACAGCGTCGATGCAGCTGCCTCCCGTGGAGATGAGATCTTCCACCACCACTGTCTTCTGGCCGGGCTCAAGCCTGCCCTCTATCTGATTGCCTCTGCCGTGATCTTTCGCTCCAGATCTCACGTAACCCATTGGAAGGCCCATGATATGAGCGGCGATAGCTGCGTGAGCTATACCTGCCGTCGCAGTGCCCATAAGGACTTCCGCTTCAGGGAACTTTTCTCTGATGGTAGTGGCAAGTGACTCTTCAACGTCAATGCGCACCTCAGGAGCCGTCAGTGTGAGGCGGTTATCGCAGTAAATAGGGCTCTTAATGCCGCTTGCCCATGTGAAGGGCTCTTCAGGGCGAAGGAAAACAGCGCCGATCTTCAGCAGATTGCCTGCTATCAGTTTTCTTATCTTTTCGTTGTCGTTATACATTACAGGAATTCCTCTCTGCATCTCTGGTAAGCGTCTATCGGTCTGTCGGCCGCGGTGATCGGTCTGCCTACTACGATGAAATCCGATCCGGCTAACTTGGCCTCAGCCGGTGTCATTATTCTCTTCTGGTCGTCTGCGGCAGAATCCTTGAAGCGGATCCCAGGCGTAACTGTAAGGAAGTCTTCCCCACAGGCAGCGTGTATTTCCGCTGCTTCGAACGCCGAGCAGACAACGCCGTCAAGCCCCGCCTTCTTTGTGTTGAGAGCGTACTGCCTCACCACCTCGTTCATCGGCTTGTCGATGAGCAACTGGCTGTGGAGCGCCTCTTCATCCGTAGAAGTGAGCTGGGTGACCGCAATGAGTTTCGGCTTATCTGCAAACCTCGCAGCGCCGATCATCAGGCCTTCTTTCGCAGCCTTCATCATCTCAATACCGCCGGCTGCATGTACGTTTACCATGTCTACTCCATATCCACCGAGTATCTGCATCGCCTTCTTCACGGTGTTCGGGATGTCATGCAGCTTGAGATCGAGGAAGATCCTGTGGCCTCTTTCCTTTAGTTTTTTCACTATCGCCGGGCCTTCGGCATAAAAAAGTTCCATGCCGATCTTTACATATGGTCTGCCGGCTCCGCTCATGATATCATCGCATACTACGACTTCGTCTCTGATCCTTGTAAGTCTGTCGAGGAATTTTATGGTCTCGTCAGTAT
The DNA here is from genome assembly GCA_902790965.1 of uncultured Eubacteriales bacterium. Lineage (GTDB taxonomy): Bacteria > Bacillota > Clostridia > Peptostreptococcales > Anaerovoracaceae > Crickella. The sequence goes on from CADAUB010000088.1 coordinate 1,658, forward strand.
TTTTGAAGTCACACGCGATTATTATGTCTCTGTCGTTCGCCATATTTCACCTCATTTATCGTATTCACTCCGTCTTTTAATTATAAAAAATTATTATTCTATATTCCACTTCTTAATGTTTTTACGCCGTATTTGTCCATCACATGTGGCAGCTTTGTGATAATGTCCCTGCAGGCAAATGGATCTGTCAGATTTGCTGCGCCCACTTCGACAGCTGTCGCTCCTGCCATCATCATTTCGAGCACGTCATCCGCGCTGCTGATCCCGCCCATGCCGACCACGGGGATATCCACCGAATTCGCCACCTGATATACCATCCTGAGAGCTACAGGTAAAACCGCAGGCCCCGAAAGGCCGCCCGTGATATTCGCAAGCAGCGGTTTTCCAGTCTTAAGATCGAAGCGCATGCCCATCAGTGTATTGATGAGGCTGACTCCATCGGCGCCCGAGTCCTCGCAGGCCTTAGCAATGGCCACTATATCTGTGACATTCGGCGAGAGTTTAATTATTAGTGGCTTCTCCGTCACCTTCCTCACTGCCTTTACGACTTCGCCTGCCATCATAGGGTCAGTGCCAAAACTCATGCCGCCTCCGTGCACATTAGGGCAACTTATGTTTATCTCAAACCAGCCTATCATATCTGACATGTCAGACTCATCAAGACGCCTTGTTACCTCAGCATACTCTTCGGTAGAGAATCCGCTGACATTCGCCATCACAGGCTTGTGGAATGACTTACGGAGCTTTGGGAGTTCTTCAGCTATGACAGCATCGACCCCCGGGTTCTGAAGGCCCACTGAATTCAGCATGCCCGACGGACACTCCGCTATCCTCGGCACATCATTGCCGTATCTCGGCTCGAGAGTAGTGCCCTTGAATGAGAACGTGCCAAGGCAGTTTATGTCATAAAGCTCGGCAAACTCATAGCCATACCCAAAAGTGCCCGAGGCAGCTATAACAGGATTATCCAGAGTGATACCGCAAAGATCGACTTTTGTATCTACCATAGTATCTCCTCCGTTCTGAAGACAGGCCCGTCTTTGCAGACTCTTTTGCTGCCGCCTTTCGTTTTTATGCTGCAGCCCATACAGGCTCCGAAGCCGCAGCCCATGCGTTCTTCAAAGCTGATCTGCCCGCTGATGCCGGCCTCTTCATAAACCTTCTTATATACAGCCCTAAGCATTGGGCCGGGGCCGCAAGTATAGAAATGCGTAAAGCCCACGTCAGGATCTGTCAGCCCGTCAAAGGCATCAGTAACGAATCCTTTTGTCCCATAACTGCCGTCAGCAGTCGCTATAATGACATCGCAACCAAGGGCTTTGAATTCTTCGACATAATACATTTCCTCGGCATTGTTGAATCCGAGTATCACTGTAACATCGCTGCATGACCTAACGAGTGATTTTGCCGCCAGATAAAGCGGTGGGATGCCTACGCCACCTCCTATGAGCAGGGGCTTATCTCCCGCGATGCTGAGGTCATATCCGTTACCGAGACCGGTCAGTACATCCAGGGTCGTCCCGGGCACAAGAGAAGTCATCTCTTCTGTCCCCTGCCCCAGAACTTTATAGATTATCGTCACCGCTCCGTCTTCCAGATCGCAAACGCTTATCGGTCTACGGAGAAAATGCCCGTCGAGCCTGATGTCAATAAACTGGCCCGGCGCACTTATCGCTGATACATCGCCTTCCAGCTTCATCAGCCATGTCGAAGCTGTAAGGCGATCATTTTCGATTATCTTTAATAGTACCTGCTTCATGTCTGCTTCTCTATATTTTAGAATATCTACATTTTTTATCATATCACACAGACTGCGCGATCTTGTGAAGCGCAGCTGATGTTTCATGAACTTCCTCTATGGTGTTGAAATACGAAAACGAGAACCTAACCAGTCCGCTCTTCTGAGTTCCAAGCGCCTCATGCATGAGTGGCGCGCAATGAGCTCCCGTACGGGCACATATCCCATATTCCTCTGACAGAGTAAATGCGAGTATCCCGGAATCGATGCCTCTGATGCTGATACTCACTATCGGAGCTCGTTCCCCGAGAGAGAAATCACCGTAGAACTTTACGCCGGGAATATCCTTTATCTCATCGTAAAAAGCCCCCGCAAGCATATCATCTTTCTTATGAACATTATCGATGCCCTCCGACAAGATGAACTTCACGCCCTCTCTTAGCCCTGCGATGCTGTGCGCGTTTTGAGTTCCCGCCTCAAGATGAGCAGGCATTTCAGCAGGAGCTGTCTTAAGATAGCTCTGCACGCCGCTGCCTCCTGTCTTGAGAGGAACTATGTCCATACCATCGCGTACATACATGCCGCCTGTCCCCTGCGGACCAAGAAGTGACTTGTGCCCGGTAAAACACAGGATATCCGCATCATTCGCATCAACAGGCAGGCAGCCTGCAGTCTGCGAAGCATCTACTATAAATAGTGCTCCGTGATCCCTTGCCAAGCGCCCTATTTCCTTTATATCCAGAACATTGCCTGTAACATTGGACGCATGAGTGCAGACAATAGCCTTTACCTTTTTATCTGTCTTTTCCAGAGCCGCCCTGAAGTCTTCAGGCCATACCATACCGTTTTCATCACAGCCGAGGATGATCATGTTATCTTCGCCAACTGTCCGGTAAAGAGGCCTAAGCACTGAATTGTGCTCGAGCACTGTGGTAATTACTGTATCGCCTTTTTCCAGAGTTCCCCTTATTGCTGTATTGAGACTCTCCGTCGAATTCATAGCGAACGCCACGCGTTCAGGGTGTTCCTCTACACAGAAAAGTCTCGCCAACAGCTGCCGGGTATCCAGCATGACCCTTGAGGCTTCAAGGGAAGCGTCATATGCTCCTCTGCCGGGGTTCCCCAATGTATTAATAGCTTCAAATACCGCCTTCGCAACAGTTTCAGGTTTTCTCAGCGTCGTAGCGGCATTGTCAAGATATATCAAACCTATTACCCTCCGTGGCTATCAAAAGACGTCGATAGCCTTCTCTTTTCTCTCCGTAATGCTGCCGACTATCCCGCACGGCAGACCGATCTTTTTTATCTCCTCGAGCGCGGAGTACGCTTCTTCCCTCGGGAGCGCTATAAGCAGGCCGCCTGATGTCTGAGGATCGAAGAGCAATTCTTCCATCCCGAAAGGCACGCCGTGAAACTCCACGTTGTCGTCGACAAAGTTCCTGTTCCTCTGACCGGCAGCGGTGATCATGAAGTTTTCGGCATAGCGGACCGCGCCGCGTATCCTCGGCACATCCGCGGAGATGATGTTAGCGCTCACTTCACCTCCGACCATCTCCATGAGGTGGCCGAGGAGTGAGAAGCCCGTCACATCCGTACATGCGTGAACATCGTATTTTCTTATGATCTCAGACGCGTATTTGTTCAACGTGGTCATAGACTTTACCGCCATGTCAAATGCCTCATCGGAGACCTGCCCCACCCTTTTCGCGGATGTCACTATGCCGATGCCGAGCGGCTTTGTGAGTATGAGCGTGTCGCCCGGGATGGCTCCGTTGTTTCTCAGGAGTTTATCAGGATGCACACGTCCCGTTACGGACAGCCCATACTTGACATCGGTATCGTTTATGGAATGGCCTCCGGCTATGACTCCGCCGGCCTCGATCACCTTATCGTTTCCTCCCATCATGATCTTTCCGAGTATGTTGAGATCCATTTCATCGGGAAAACAAACGATGTTGAGGGCAGTCGTCACATCGCCGCCCATGGCGTAGATGTCTGAAAGAGCATTCGCCGCCGCGATCTGTCCGAATGTATAAGGGTCTTCCACCATCGGCGGGAAAAAGTCCAAAGTATGAACTATCGCGAGATCATCTGCCACCCTGTATACGGCAGCGTCATCGCTGTGGTCAAATCCAACAAGAAGGTTGGGGTCGTTTTTCTTATCGAGGAGCGAAAGAACTTTGCTGAGTTTTTTCGGACCCAGTTTTGCACCGCATCCTCCGGTTTTACAAAACAGTTTTTCTTCCATGCAAATATCTTGGTTTTCTGCTTATCTGCGTCTTAAAGGCGCGTCAATAATGACAAGTCTGCTATGATCTATGCCTCTTTCCTTCATGAATGACTCGAGCCTCTCCTTATCGTCAGGATCCGCTCTCCACGAAAGTCCACATCCGGCACTGATCTGAGTGGGCAGCGGTATGATGCGCCCCGGCAGGCCTGCCGCTTTTGCTTCCTTTTCCATCCTCATCGCGTCGGTAGTACTGTCGAATGTCACGATGAGCCATTTTCTGTCTTTTTCCATTCTTTACGGTTTAACGATGAGATCTGCTCCGGTCATGGTCTCGGCGATCACATACATGTTGGTTACCGTTCCCACAGCCAGCTCTTCTGTAAGGCCATAGTGATTGAGGCATGTGCCGCATGTCATCACATTCACGCCCGCCGCTTCCAGGCTTCTGATATCTTCAAGCGAGTCCGATCCGTTGCAGGTAAGCTTTGCTCCGCCGTTATAGAAGAGCATTGTATCAGGCAGTTTTTCCTGTTCACTTATGGCAAAAATGAATCCTTTGATGAGGACCTTGCCGAGCTCATCGTTGCCTTCGCCCATTCTGTCAGAACTGATGACTACTACGGTCTTCTTCTCGCCAGCGCCGGCAACCTCGCAGGCCGCTACTTCTTCTTCGCCCTGCTGAAGCTTCTGATAAGCTTCCTCGCTCACCGCTAAGCTGACCCTGTAGATGCCGGTGGCCATGTTCTCAGAGCTTGCCTCGAAGCCCTTCTGAGCCGCGAGTTTCTTAAGATTCTCGACTGCTGTCTTATTATCGACAAATACCTCTACCTCACCGGCGCCTCCGAGCTCCTTCGCTGCCTGCTCTGCCTTGATAACAGGTACCGGACATACTTTACCTAACGCATCTACTGTTTTTTTCATTATTATAGTCCGCCTTTCCGGCGAAAGGCACCAATGGGGTCATGAAAATATCCCTGCGGTCTTTCGCCTTTTCCTTCCTCCTGCTAATCTTAT
>CADAUB010000089.1 GCA_902790965.1 uncultured Eubacteriales bacterium
TGGAGTGTTCATCCTGAGACCTGCGATCGCGCCATCGACGCTCTTCAGCGGACTCGAACTCGATGGTGCCCATATAAAGGTTGATAAGAATCAGGAGACAAACTACAAGGGATGCTATGCGGCAGGCGATTGCACAGGCAGACCATATCAGATCGCGAAGGCCGTGGGCGAAGGTAACATCGCCGCGCACGCGATGCTCGAACGCCTCAGCGAACTGGAAAAGAAGGATCAATAAGCATCAATTGACGATGACAAGCAACCTCATTTAGGTTCGTTGCTCACCAAAGATTGCTATCTACCAAAGATAACTGTAAAGTGCAACCTCTTTTGCTGGCGAGAAGTCGGCAAAGGAGGTTTTCTATCTCTTTTAAAAGATGCTTGCTCGAAATATCTATAGGACTGAATCTTACACTTGAGTGGTTGGTACCTGGAGACCGTTATCGACGATGTATGTGCCACAATGTGTGCATCAAACGAGACTTTAGTTATGGATCTGTGCCATTTTCCTGTTAGCAAAACGATTATAGCAACGTTAGGTTGGTGCTGGCAGTCGGGTTTTCTATTGAAAGAGTTCCCAAAAAGAGGCTTTCTATGACACGGACAGCTATAACCATACCGGAAGGCAAGAACGGAAATCGTGATATTGACCCCTCGAATAGTCCTCAGATAATATGTGTGCCATGAAACGTGCATCAATTCCGTTCATAAGAAGCATGGTGTGCCAACTTTAGATTTGAACCTAATCTTCAAGCGAAGTGAGAGATGGGTTGGACGATCATTTAACCGTGGAGTTATGGACAATCGCCGCAGGGCCATGGATAAGCATATGGACGGTAATGATTGCTATAGCTACTGCCCACATGCTTATCCACAGCCCTGCAACAAATAATAACAAATAATAGATGGAGAACATGGACGATTGTCCACAGCCTCCACAGTTACTGCTACGATGTTGTATTCAGGAAAAGGAAAAAGGTAGAGATAAACTACAGGGAAATAAGAACGGATGTAATTACTGGCGGGGCGGTTTCGCAGTAGTGGCTGTGGATCGTGTGGAAAACCGTTGAACACATAAAAGGCGCTGTGGGAAAGTCGGTGGGCAGATGTGAGTTATTCACCTGTCCATGGACTTTTCCATGGCGCCTCGGTTTTCCGTATGATCCATGGCCAAAGAAATATACTTCACTACTAACATTATTCTGGAAAGGCAAGAACAATCAGGATAGCAGAGATGCGCGTAGGCCAAGAATGTCCGCGATAACTTTAGTTATTTGCAGAGAATCGATATTGCCATCTTTGTCACCGAAGATAAAGAATAGATTAACACCCGGGATATATCCATTGTCAATGAGGCGACCTACGCGTCTGGCAAAGTCCTCGCGATATCTTTGGATATCCATACGCCCAACATATTCCACGAAGATAACAGACTTCATATCGATTGGAGATAGAACAGCAAAATCAGGGTACAAAGCTGGCCCGTAATCGTTTGGAACAAATGGCAGTTCATATATCAGAGTTAGACCCGCATCCTTGAAACGCTCATATATTAGAAGCTCGCTTAAAGTTTTGACCATTACGCCATCTGATGTCCGATAATGCTTGTTGTCGGGAAAGTTTTCGGGAAACCCCTTTTGAAACTCCAACTGCGTAGTCAGCCATTTAGCACTAATTTCCTTATATGTTTCGGACATTGAAAAGCCTTCACTCTGATATGTTAGCGGCAAGCTGTCATTTATATGGCTTGAATCGAGAGGAAGAAAATTGTTCCTTAATGATTTCACCAAATCTATATTATGGTCCAGTCGCATGATAGCCTCTTCCAAATATCTGGCTTCGCATATCTTGATAACCTCGCGATTAGAAGATGTGCCAATATATCTATAGACCTCTGACCCTGGTCGCTTGATATAGTAATAAGATTTGTCTTTAGAACGCTTGGAACGATGTAGGGAGTAATTCATAATCAAGTCTTCCAGTCAGGTCTGCATCCATTATGGTGTACCCCCTCCTATATACGTGAATGTGTATCTGGCAAAAGGAACTTTGATTGATACTATAATTGTATTAGAGGGTCAGATTAACTTCAAACAATGGAATCCCTAATTTCTACAAAAAATGCCCTAAAAAAAGAAACTGTCCGTGGTTTTTCACGGGCAGTGGTTGTTTGGGAATATGTGAGCTCTGTTATTGTGGGGATCGCCTCACTCATTTCAGGGCTCTTTTCTTTAGTTTTATATCCAGGAAGTCCATAGCGTCTTCCTGGACTGAGTCCGGCACTGACCGGAGTTTCTTGATAAATTCTATTTCATATTCGCTGAGAGCAGAATTACTGATCGGAGCTCGGCCTGTGAGGTAATCCAAAGAGACGCCAAAATAGTCTGCGAGCTTAATAAGCGCATCTACGGGTAGCTGCCGCTCACCGGTCTCGTAGCGGTTGTAGGTGGCGGGCGTGCAATTAATGCCATCAGCGACCTGAGCCTGAGTCAGATCCCGGGATTTTCGGAGCTCTTTGAGCCTTTCACCAACAGGCACCTTGATTCCTCCTTCTGCATTACGATCTGTAATTAAATTGTAAGTCAAAAGGCGGAAACCATTTGTTTCCAATGCGGTAGGTTTGCTTTCAAAAATTACCATTTCGGTAATTTTTGCACTTAATGAAATTGTAATGATTAAAAACTATAGCACAGAATGTGGATGGAGGAAATTTATATTTGCGAATAGCAATGCCTTTACTTTTTACGATGGATAAATATAATAAACGTAGAAATGAGCTACCGATAGACGGTTAGCCCAGAAAACTAGTTACAGAAGTAACCGCTTCTTTAGGCGAGGGCGGTTACTTTCTTTTTCCTAGGGTATACCCGGCAACGAGGAAAGCGAGCGCGAAACCCACTACCTGCATAAACTGGAATACATCCATAGGCATTTCCCTCCTTTCTTCAGATTCCCTTTCGGGTTTCTATGTAAACGGAGGGTCACAGTCCCTCCGGAGAGGGCAAACCGCCTACCTTCTATGGTAGCTCGGCGCTATTCTATCACAAAAGAACACTTGTTCCTATATGTTTTTTCTGATACAATACACGCGATGAATAAGTTTGTAGTAAAAAGTGATTTTGCTCCGATGGGAGATCAGCCGCAGGCGATACGTGAGATCGCGGACGGCATACTTGCGGGCAGGCAGGCGCAGACCCTGATGGGTGTGACCGGCTCCGGCAAGACTTTTACGATGGCCAAAATAATCGAGGCGGTGCAGAAGCCGACTCTGGTCATCTCGCATAATAAGACTCTGGCCGCGCAGCTTCACGGCGAGTTCAAGGAGTTCTTCCCAGATAATGCCGTGGAATACTTCGTCTCGTATTACGATTACTATCAGCCTGAGGCCTATGTGCCTTCGACGGATATGTACATCGAGAAGGATGCGGATATAAATGAAGAGATCGATAAGCTGCGTCACTCGGCGACGGCGGCTCAGCTCGAGAGGAAGGACGTCATCATCGTGGCGTCGGTCTCGTGCATATACGGACTTGGTAGCCCGGCGTCGTACCGCAATCAATTGATCAGTTTGCGCCCTGGCATGGAAATGGACCGAATGTCGCTTCTTCGCAAGCTCACGGACATCCAGTACAACCGAAACGACATGGATTTCGCAAGAGGTACCTTCAGAGCGAGAGGAGATATTGTGGACATATTCCCGGCGGGCGGAGAGAGCGCTGTCAGGGTAGAGTTCTTTGGCGACGAGCTCGAGAGCATCAGGGAGATAGATCCACTTACGGGAGAGATCACCGCCGAGAGGCAGCACATCTCGATCTTTCCGGCGAGCCATTACGTAACGAGCAAAGAAGACATGCAGCTTGCGGTGGCTTCGATCAGAGAGGAGCTTCGCGAGAGGCTTGAGTGGTTCCGCGCCAATGGCAAACTGCTTGAGGCTGAGAGGCTAGAACAGAGAACGAATTACGATATAGAGATGATGATGGAGGTCGGAAGCTGCAAGGGCATCGAGAATTACTCGAGGCACATCAACTTCCTGAAGCCGGGCGAGAGGCCATACACGCTGCTCGACTACTTCCCGGATGGGGACTTCCTTACGATTATAGACGAGTCGCACGCGATGCTGCCACAGCTTCGCGCGATGTATAACGGTGACCACGCGAGGAAGGAGTCGCTGGTGGAATACGGCTTCAGGCTGCCTTCCGCCTTCGACAACAGACCGCTCAGGTTCGACGAGTTCAACGAGCTGACGGGGCAGACAGTTTACGTGTCTGCGACGCCTGCCGCTTATGAGCTTGAGAAGTCGGGCGGGATCACCGCGGAGCAGCTGATCAGGCCGACAGGCCTCCTCGATCCTATGATCGAGGTACGCCCGACGGAAGGCCAGATCGACGATCTGATCGGCGAGATCTACCAGACGGCGAAGAACGGCGAGAGAGTGCTCGTCACCACACTTACAAAGCGAATGGCCGAGGACTTAACAAAGTTCCTCCAAGAGCAGGGCATAAAAGTCAGGTATCTCCATTCAGACATAGACAACTTCGAGAGGCTCGAGATCATACGCGACCTGCGAATGGGCAAGTTCGACGTGCTGGTTGGCATCAACCTCCTGAGAGAGGGCCTCGATCTGCCTGAGGTATCGCTTATCGCCATACTTGACGCCGACAAAGAGGGCTTCCTCAGAACTGAGACTTCGCTGATCCAGACCGTAGGCCGAGCTGCCCGTAACGAACACGGCCGCGTCATCATGTACGCCGATCACATAAGCAAGGCGATGAAGGTCTGCATCGACGAGACCGCAAGGCGCCGCGCGGTGCAGGACGCGTACAACAAAGAGCACAACATAGTGCCGAAGACAATAGTCAAGCCGATCCGCGAGATCGCGAGGGCAACGGGCGCTGTTTCGGCAGACATAGACGTGAAGAATCCGAAGGCAATGACTGCAGCCGAGCTTCGCGAGACTATAAAAGATGTAGAAAAGAACATGAAAGAAGCCGCGAAACAGCTCGATTTCGAGCGCGCCGCCGAGCTTCGTGATATACTGTTTGAGCTTAGGGCCAGCAACAGAGCTTAGGACATAATACATGGATAAAAACATAGTAATAAAGGGTGCCAGGGAGCACAACTTAAAGGGAATAGATGTCACTATACCTCGTGACAAGATGGTGGTGCTGACGGGCCTTAGCGGCTCGGGCAAGTCTTCACTTGCTTTCGACACCATCTACGCAGAGGGCCAGAAGAAGTACGTGGAGTCGCTGTCTTCGTACGCGAGGCAGTTCCTCGGGCTTATGAAGAAGCCAGATGTGCAGCTTATAGAAGGCCTTTCGCCGGCTATAAGTATCGACCAGAAGACCACGAACAAGAATCCTAGGTCGACAGTCGGCACTGTCACCGAGATATACGACTATCTCAGGCTGCTGTATGCCAGGATCGGTGTTCCTCATTGCCCTATTTGCGGGCGCGAGATCACGAGCCAAAACATAGACAGCATAATCGAGAATATACAGAGCCATGAAGAGGGGACACGCATGACCGTCTTTGCGCCTGTCATCAGGGGGCGCAAGGGCGAGCACAAGGCGGTCCTCGACCGCCTGCGCCGCGACGGCTATATTCGCGTGCGCGTCGACGGCGAGATGTCGCGTCTCGACGACGGCGACATCGTGCTCGCCAAAAACAACAAGCACAACATCGACATAGTGATAGACCGCATCGTCTTAAGAGCGGACAACAGAAGTCGTATCGCTGAGGCGCTCGAGCTCGCCATCAAAGAGGGCGAGGGCATTTGCAGCGTGCTCTTCACGCCACCAAAGGGTATGGAAGACGGTGCCGACGGCAAGATCCTGAAGGACGAAGAAGTCGTCTACTCCACGAAGTTCTCCTGCCCTGAACACGGAGTCGGACTCGAAGAGATGGAGCCACGCATGTTCTCCTTCAACGCTCCATACGGCGCCTGCGATAACTGCAGCGGACTCGGATTCATGCTCCGAATCACAGACGAGGCTGTAGTCACAGACGAGAACAAGAGCCTTCTCAATGGAGCCATGAGCCAGGTGTTCGGCTCGCTCGACGCCATGGGCTGGTACCGCCACATGCTCGACAGGCTGGCGATAGACCACAACACCGATCTGACCCTTCCATACAAAGCGCTCCCGCCTAAATTCAAGGACGAACTGCTCCACGGCACAGGAAATCGCAAGATCAAATACACATACACATCGAGGTCGGGCCATGTCTCGCATATGAACCATACCTTCGAGGGCGTCATCCCGAGCCTCGAGCGCAGGTGGGGCGAGACAAATTCCGAGTTCATCAAAAACAAAATCGGCGACATGATGATCGAAGACGAGTGCCCGGTCTGCAAAGGCCGCAAACTCAAAGACACCGTGCTCGCGGTCACGGTTGGCGGCAAGAACATCATGGAACTTACCGATCTTTCCGTCGTGCAGGCGATGGACTTCTTTGAAGAACTCGACAAGACTCTCTCTGAAAGAGACAAAAAGATCAGCCAGATGGTCACCAAGGAGATCAAAGCGAGGCTCAAATTCCTCAAAGACGTCGGCCTTGGCTATCTCACGCTGAGCCGCTCAGCAAGCACCCTCTCCGGTGGTGAGTCGCAGCGTATAAGGCTGGCGACGCAGATCGGCTCGGGCCTCGTTGGAGTCCTCTACATACTCGACGAACCTTCGATCGGCCTCCATCAGAGCGACAACGACAAGCTGCTCGCGTCCCTTCGCGGACTTACGGACATGGGCAACACGCTCATCATAGTCGAGCACGACGAAGATACCATGTACGCGGCCGACCACATCATAGACATCGGCCCCGGGGCTGGCGTCAACGGCGGCGAGCTCGTCGCGCAGGGCACGGTCGAAGACATAAAGAAATGCCCAGAATCCATCACGGGCCAGTATCTCTCGGGCAAGCGCCACATCGCGGTGCCTATCGCTCGCAGAGACGGCAACGGCAAATACCTCGAGATAAGCGGTGCTGCCGAGAACAACCTCAAGAACATAGACGTAAAGATCCCGGCTGGCAAGCTGGTGCTTGTCACGGGAGTATCAGGTTCCGGCAAGTCGAGCCTCGTAAACGAGATCCTCTACAAGGGTGTCTCACGCGTCACCAACCGCACGCAGGAGCGCCCGGGCAAGTTCAAAAAGATCAAAGGCATCGAGAGCTTCGATAAGGTCATCAACATCGACCAGTCGCCTATAGGCAAGACTCCACGTTCCAATCCGGCCACATATACCGGCATGTTCACGCATATCCGCAACCTCTTCGCCGAGATGCCTGAGGCCAAGGTGAGAGGCTACAAGGCGGGCCGCTTCAGCTTCAACGTCAAGGGCGGTCGCTGCGAGCACTGCAACGGCGACGGCATCATAAAGGTAGAGATGAACTTCCTGCCGGATGTCTACGTGCCTTGCGAGGTCTGCGGCGGCGCGCGCTACAACCACGAGACGCTCGAAGTCAGGTACAGAGGCAAAAACATCTCCGAGGTCCTCAATATGACGGTCGCCGAAGCGATACCGTTCTTTGAGAACCAGCAGAGCATACTGAGATATCTGAAAACACTCGACGATGTCGGCCTCGGCTACATAAGTCTGGGGCAGCCGTCCACGCAGCTTTCCGGAGGCGAGGCGCAGAGGATCAAACTCGCGACAGAGCTCTCCAAGAGAAGCACAGGGCGCACCCTCTACATCCTCGACGAGCCAACGACGGGCCTTCACTTCGCAGACGTAGACAAGCTGCTTTACGTGCTCAACCGCCTGGTCGACGAAGGCAATACTGTGGTGGTCATCGAGCACAACCTCGACGTCATCAAGCAGGCCGATCACATCATCGACCTTGGTCCTGAAGGCGGTGACGAAGGCGGGCGCATAGTCTGCGAAGGCACGCCTGAAGAGGTCGCGGATAACCCGGAATCAAAGACCGGGCAATACCTAAAACGGATGCTATAGCGGACATCATATCGGCCGACATTAACCATTGACAAAGCTTCAAAGAAGAAGAGCAAATGCGTAGATACCGGTGATGCGGCAGGCCTCGTGGTCTGGCTGCTCCTGGGTATCGCAGCTGAAGCAGGCGCTGTATACATGTACAGGAGACGCCGCGAGTATTGATCGCTTAACAGTTAGCGAATCAAAATGATCAAGCAGTGGGAGCCGAGAAATCGGCTTTCACGGATCATCAAATAATCTTGGGGTTTATCCAAAAACAATTTGGGTTTAATCCTGGGGGCTCCAAAGATACTTTAGGTTGATTTAAAGAAAATGCGCTTTAATCCTAGTGTGGGACTAAGTTAGTGTAAAGTTTCCGTTGGCAGAAACGGACAAAAAATAAAAAATGGGAAGCAGGAACTTCCCAAGCATACTGCAAATCTTTAAGATGTTAATAAC
>CADAUB010000090.1 GCA_902790965.1 uncultured Eubacteriales bacterium
AAACAGGAGACTGTAGACTTCATCAAAGGCGTAGACGCGGAGATAGAAACAGGCGGGAGACACGATCCCGCAATCATACATAGAGCGAGGGCTGTGGTGGATTCAGTAGCGGCTCTTGCGATCGCAGACCAGCTGGCGCTGAGATATGGGACCGACTGGCTGGCTGAGTAATAGAGAAGGAAGCAAGACATGAAATGCGGACTGATCGGCGAGAAGCTGGGACACAGTTTCTCGAAGGAGATCCATCAGAAGATCGGCGGATATGAATACGAACTTATCGAACTGGCGCCTGACGAGCTGGAAGGCTTTATATTGTCGCGCGAATTCGATGGGCTCAATGTGACCATACCATACAAGCAGACAGTGATGGACTACCTTGATGAGATCAGCGATCTGGCCAGGGAGGCCGGTGCGGTAAACACCGTAGTAAACAAAGGCGGCAAGCTTTACGGATACAATACGGATTGCGGTGGCATGAAGATGCTCATAGAAAGAATGGGCATTGAACTTAGTGGGAAGAAAGCCTTCATAGCGGGTTCGGGCGGCACAAGCCGTACAGCGGCGGCCGTGTGCAGGAGTCTCGGCGCATCGGAGATAGTGCGCGCGAGCAGAAGCGGCAGGAATGGCGCTAAGACATATGAAGAGGCCTACAGTCTATGGTCTGATGCGGCCCTTTTGATCAACACTACGCCTGCCGGCATGTACCCGGATACAGACGGCATGCCTTTTGACATCAGCCGTTTTGATCATCCCGAAGGCCTTTTGGATGTTATATATAACCCGTTGAATACCCGCCTTATACAGGATGCAAGGTCGAAGGGCATACGTGCCGAGAATGGCCTGTATATGCTGGTGGGTCAGGCAGTACTTTCGTCCGAACTCTTCACCGGCAAGAAAGCGGGTGAGGATGTGATCGAACAGATTTATCAGGAGCTTCTGAGCGAGAAGCGAAACATAGTGCTGATCGGGATGCCGGGCTGCGGCAAATCGACCCTTGGCAAGATGCTGGCGGAAAGGCTCGGAAAGCAGATGGTCGAGACAGACGAGATAATCTCGCAGGAAGCCGGGATGTCCATAAAGGATATCTTTGCTGAGTATGGTGAGCAGCATTTCCGCGATCTCGAGAGCGAAGTGGTAAAGCGTTACTCGGTGAAAGGCGGGGCAGTGATATCCACAGGCGGAGGAGCCATTCTTCGCAAAGAAAACGTAGAGGCGCTAAGGCTGAACGGAGTGATAGTATTTATAGACAGGCCTCTTGACCAACTCAAGGCAACTGACAGCAGACCGCTTTCCAACGACAGGAGCAAACTTGAAAAGCTCTATGAGGAGCGCTATCAGATATATAAGGATACCGCGGATATGATCGTAAAGACCGGCGGTACAAAAACGGACTCTGCGGAAAAATTATGGGAGGCGCTGCGATGAGAGTAACGATAAGTCCTCATGGAAATATTACCGGAACGGTAAAAGCGCCGCCTTCGAAGAGCATGGCTCACAGGGCCCTCATATGCGCGGGCCTGGCTGACGGCAAAAGTGCGATAGACAACATAGCTGCTTCGGAGGATTTACTTGCGACGATGGATTGCCTCAGAGCGCTCGGCGCCGGGATCAATTATGACCCGTCCGAGCTGCGAGCTGAGGTGACCGGCGCCGACCCTGCAGCCAGAGGCGAAGCCTCGCTTTGCTGCAGGGAAAGCGGAAGCACCCTGAGGTTCATGCTTCCGCTCTGCGCGCTCTCCGATAAGCCCGCCGTTCTGACAGGAAGCGGCAGGCTGATGGAAAGGCCCCTCACGATATATGAGGACATATTCGGGGCCAGAGGCATAGCCTTCGAAAGATCGGGGCAAGAGATAAGAATAAAGGGAAGCCTCAAAGGCGGAGAGTACAGTATGCCGGGCGATGTGAGCAGCCAGTTCGTGAGCGGGCTTCTGTTCACACTTCCGCTCTGCAAAGAGGATAGCCTCATAAGGCTCGAAGGCAAGATCGAAAGCCGGCCTTACATAGACATGACCATAAAGACGCTGAGAGAGTTCGGCATCGAGGTCAATTGGGAGAATGAAACAGACCTGGCGATCATCGGATCTCAGAGATACAAAGCGATCGATACGACAGTCGAAGGAGACTGGTCAAACGCTGCCAATCTATTGGCCCTCGGCGCCGAAGTGACCGGGGTAAGCGGCGAAAGCCTCCAGGGCGATAGGGTATGCCGGGAATACTTCAGCCGGCTTACGGCTGGCCGGGCAGAACTAGACATAGCCGACTGCCCAGATCTCGGGCCGGTGCTTATGGCATACGCGGCCCTTCACCACGGAGCCGTGCTCCGCGGAACAAGGAGGCTTAGGTTCAAGGAATCAGACAGAGGCGCTGCCATGCGGGAAGAACTCGCTAAGTGTAGCGTAGACGTGAGGGTAGAAGAGGATTCGATCACAGTAGACGGCGCTGCGAAGGCGCCGGCCGGGACTCTGCAAGGGCACAACGATCACCGCATAGTGATGGCACTTGCGGCGATATGCGCAAGGACAGGCGGAAGCATCGATGGAGCGGAAGCCGTCAGCAAGAGTTTCCCGGATTATTTCGACAAGCTGGAAGATCTCGGCATAGAGATCAGAAAGGAGATATAGACCCCATGAACATGGACTTCATACGTAAACTTCCTCTTCCTTCCGAGGTCAAGGAGATGTTCCCACTGACCGCAGCTGAGAAAGAGATAGTGAAGCAAAAGACACAGGAGCTTCAGGATATATTCTCGCACAAGAGCGACAAGCTGGTACTCATCATAGGGCCGTGCTCTGCCGACAACGAAGACAGCGTCCTGGACTATATCTCCAGGCTCGCTGAGGTGCAGGAAAAAGTCAGCGACAAGGTAATGATAGTTCCTCGCGTATATACCAATAAGCCGAGGACTACAGGCCAGGGCTACAAGGGCTTCGTGCACCAGCCTGATCCTGACGAAAGCCCCGATCTTTTCAAGGGCATCATGTTCACGCGTGAGATGCATATGAGAGCCATGAAGGTAGCCGGCTCGGTATGCGCTGACGAGCTACTGTACCCTGAGAACTACAAATACATAGACGATCTTCTCGGCTACGTCGCGATCGGAGCGAGGAGCGTCGAGGATCAGCAGCACAGGATGACAGCGAGCGGCGCCGACTGCCCGGTAGGCATGAAGAATCCTACGAGCGGAGACCTTTCGGTAATGATGAACGCGATCACTGCCGCACAGAGCGAGCACGACTTCATCTACAGGGGCTGGGAGGGCCATTCGCACGGCAATCCTTACGCGCACGCTATCCTGAGAGGCTACGTGAACACGCAGGGAGTTTCGTATCCTAACTATCACTACGAGACCCTCGTGCATCTCGCCGAGCTGTACGCGAAGAGCAGCCTGGTAAACCCGGGTGTCATAATCGACTGCAACCACGCCAACAGCGGCAAAGACCCGTTCCAGCAACCAAGGATCATGAAGGATGTTCTGCTTTCGTGCAAATACAACGAGGACATCAACATGCTCGTGAGAGGCTTCATGGTTGAGAGCTACATAGAAGACGGCAACCAGCCGGTGGGCGGTGGCATATACGGCAAGAGCATCACCGATGCCTGCCTTGGATGGGAAAAGACCGAGAAGATGATTTATGAGATAGCGGAGATGGTGAAGTAAGATGATCATAGGATATCAGGGCGTAAGCGGAGCGTTCAGCGAGACAGCTGTAAGGAATCTCTTCGGAGATAAGGAGTACGAGGACAGAGGCTATAGCGATTTCATAACGCTGCTTGGAGACGTCGAGAGCGGAGTCGTCGACTACGCGGTGATCCCGGTCGAGAATACCACAACAGGCATTATCGCCAGGACATATGACCACCTCCAGAATTACGATATACACGCGGTGGGCGAGACGGTAGTACCGATCAGGGAATGTCTGATCGCCAATCCCGGGTCGAAGCTCGAGGACATCAGGGAAGTATACAGCCATCCGGAAGCACTGTCGCAGTGCCAGGAACTGTTCAACAAGTATCCTCAAATGACTCCTCACGCTCATGAGGACACCGCGCTTAGCGTCAGTTACATACGCGACACGGGAGATCCGACAAAGGCCGCCCTCGCAAGCGAGCTTGCGGCCGAGACTTACGGCATGGAGATACTCCTGCCAAACGTTCAGGACAATAACGTGAACATGACTAGGTTCCTCTGCGTCACGGCAAAAGACGAGCAGCCTAAGGACGCCAACAAGGTGAGCCTCAGGATGGTGACGGCCCATACTCCTGGAGCTCTCTTCAACGCGCTCGGGATATTCGCGTCAAAAAGGATCAACGTGCTCAAGCTCGAGAGCCGCCCTATATTCGGAAGGGTGTTCGAATATTGCTTCTATCTGGATTTTGCGGGCAGCCTCGAGGATCCTGACGTGATGGAAGCTCTCAGAAGGCTTGAATACGATTGCACCGAACTGAACATATTCGGCAATTACAAGGCGGCCGAGGAATACATGTAAAACTTAGCAAGGGTATAGATAAGACAGAATGAACACAGTAAAAGTAAGGAATGTAATAATAGGCGAAGGGATCCCAAAGATCTGCGTCCCGATATTTGAGAAGACAGCGGAGGAGATACTGAGTGAAGCGAAGGACATCGCCGGTCTTATGCCGGACATAGCCGAGTTTCGCGCAGACCGTTTCGAGGGTTATCGCGATGCAGGCAGCCTGAGAGCTGTGCTCGCCGGGCTAAGGGATGCTCTTGGTGAAATACCTGTCCTCTTCACTATAAGGACTTCAGAAGAAGGCGGAGAAGCCGAGATCGGAGAAGCCGAGTACGCCGGGCTTATCGAAAAGGCGTGCGAGAGCGGGTCTATCGATATGGTGGACGTAGAAGTCCTTAGACTGGATGACGCGGAAAGCATCATCGAAGCTGCTCACTCACACGGTGTTAAAGTAGTGGCCTCGCATCACGATTTCGAAAAGACTCCAACTAAGGACGAGATCATAAAGGACTTCACAGAGATGCTAAAGACGCAGGCAGACATCCTCAAGATCGCGGTGATGCCGCAGGGCCTTGGTGATGTGAAGATACTTATGGAAGCTGCGGAGGAGATGTCGGATGAGCATGCAGACCGCCCGATCATCGCAATATCCATGTCGGATAATGGGACGGTAAGCAGGATCGCGGCTGAAGCATTTGGCTCAGCAGTTACCTTCGGGGCCGCATCCAAAGCATCGGCCCCTGGCCAGATAGGAGTGGAAGATCTCAGGGAAGCCCTCGAAGACTTCCACGAATCGCTTGACGAGTAATCAAGAAGGGAAACAATCATGAATTTTGTATTTATATCACCGAATTTTCCTGAATCATACAAGCTGTTTGCCGCCAGACTAAAAGACAACGGCATCAATGTGCTCGGCATCGGAGACTGCCCATATGACGCTTTGAATGGGGAGCTTAAGAATGCGCTTACAGAATACTATAAAGTGGATAACATGGAGGATTACGACAGTATGTACCGCGCTGTCGCTTATTTTGCCTTCAGATATGGAAAGATCGACTGGATAGAATCAAACAACGAGTACTGGCTCGAGCAAGATGCCAGGCTGAGAGAAGACTTCAATGTTACAACGGGAGTGCAGCCTAAAGAGCTCGCCCTTTGGAAGAGCAAGTCGGCAATGAAGCCGGTGTACAAAGAGGCCGGGATCCCGACCGCGAGGAACCACAAGGTTACGGACATAGAAGCTGCCGAGGCGTTCATCGAGGAGATCGGCGGCTACCCGGTGTTCTGCAAGCCCGACAACGGAGTCGGAGCGGCTGACACCTTCAAGGTGGATGATCACTATGCTCTTGAGGCTTTCTTTAGAGACAAGCCGGATGAGCCTTACGTCATGGAAGAATTCATCGTTGGCGATGTATATACCTACGACGCGATCTGCGATTCAGAAGGCAACCCGCTGTTTGAGTCATCCCTCAGATGCCCTAATATAGCGGACACGGTAAACACCGATCAGGAGACCCTTGTACTGATACTCCCTGAGGTGCATCCGCAAATAAAGGAATACGGAAGAAAGGCTCTCAAGGCTTTTGGAGTAAAGAGCAGATTCGTGCATTTCGAGTTCTTCAGGCTGAAGGAAGCCAGGAAGGGGCTCGGAGAGGTGGGAGATCACCTCGGACTCGAGGTCAATATGAGGCCTGCAGGGGGCATGCTCCCCGACATGATGAACTACGCTCATTCCTGCGATGTGTTCCGCATCTACGCGGATATGGTTGCTTTTAATGAGAGGCGTGAGCAGCAGAACGGATATGATCGCTGCTGCGTATTCGCGGGCAGAAAAGACCGCTTCGAGCACGAGCATTCTCATAATGAGATCATGGAGAAGTACGGAAGCGATATTATATCTGCGTTCAGGATGCCTGATGTCTTTGCCGACGCTATGGGCAACCAGATCTACATGGCGCTTTTCGACGATACCGAAAGCGCGCTCGAATTCGGGCAGTACATTTTGGAATATAATTTTGAATATGTGATGACACATTGACAAAGCGTGGTATAATAGACGCCGAAATGATCCGTTTCGGATCATATCCGTTTCGGATCATATCTTCGATCGTCGCTACGCGGCGATCTCAGGAGCTGAAGCTCACGGCGTCTATAATGCTTCCTTCGGAACATACGGCGTTGCCGTAAGGTCGGAAGCATTGATCTTCGGAGGCGAGCTCCTTCGATAATGTCGGCGTCAATGTCGGCGTCAAATTATAAGAACAGGAGAACCATAAATGAGAAGACCTGGGGACAGAAGGGACGCAAAGCTGCTTAGGGATATCGACTCGATGCATTTCATTATGCCGCTTATGTATCCTAACCGCTGCGACAATGAAGCATTCATATCCGAGACCATCGACCTCACTAACGTGATGAAGTATCTCGAGAAAAAGAACGCTGAAGGTCCGGATTATAAATACAAT
>CADAUB010000091.1 GCA_902790965.1 uncultured Eubacteriales bacterium
CCGCGCGTCCTTGTGCCGGCGAGCGATATAGCGCGCGGGCTGTGATCAGCCGCCCACTCGGCGCACTCTACCCCCGTAAGCACAGGCACAGGAGTTACTATGCTGTGGCCAAGTGCCCTCGCGAGCCTGTAGCCATCGCCTGTAGTGCCATACATAGGGCCGGCCTTTCCGCCGCATGCCAGTATGACATAGCGGGCCTCGGTCACCGCCTCATGCTCTCCCTCAGCGTCCTTGTATTTAGTTACCACCTGAAAGCGCGAAGTGCCCTCTGCATCCGCCAAGCGATCCTCTTCGCTAGCCGCCGCATCTTCTTGATCCGCGCCCACTTTACGCACCGACACAACTTCCTCGCCGCAGGCTATATTTGCGCCAAGCTGTTTAGTCCTGGTGATCAGAAGTTCTGCGACATCCGCCGCGGACTCCGAGTAAGGATATACAAGCCCGTTCTCGTGATCGCGCGTCACCAGCCCGATCCTCGCGAAGAATTCCATTATCTTATAGTAATACGGGATCGTCGTATTGGTGATATTGCACCTGCCGCTTCCCGTGGCTCTTATCTTGCGGGCAGGCTCGCCTAACTTCTCGATCACGAGCACAGAAAGATCGCTGCTCATCCTGAGTGTTATCGCCGCGGCGAGCCCCGAAGCTCCTCCGCCAACTATTACTACATCCGCTTTTCTGCACTGTTTACTCATTCTGATAACTAACCGGCCGCCCGGTATTTACTGTCTGTAACCCCTTTACTATTTGGAGACCGCAGGCCGCCTACTATTTGCAGACCACGGCCCGCATATTACATATTACTTATTGTCAGTACTTCCGAATCCGCCGTTTCTCGCGTCATCCGAGCCCGCGCCTTCAGGGATCTCGTACTTTACCACTATACCCTGCGCAAACGGCTTGCCCTCATGCAGCTGCACATGCTCATCCGAAGGATTTTCCATACTTATTATAATATGTCCCTCGTTGTCTGAGTCGGCATAATCGGCGTCGATCACCCCTACCGTATTGGAAAGGCGTATGCCGTACTTGAAACCGAGCCCGCTCCTCGGCATTATGAGGAGCACTCTGTCTCTTTCGCCTTCATCGCACACCCAGCGTATGCCCGTGGCGATCCTGAACTTGCTGCCCGACTCAAAATTGAGATTGAACGGCATGAAAAAATCACAGCCAGCCGAAGCGGCCGTAGCCTGAGCCGGCAGCTTTATGGCATCGTACCACTCTCTGAGGCCTTTGTCCCCCAGGCCTTTGACGCCGCAGTCATTCTTCCATCTTTCGAAGCTTACTTTTTCAAAATGTGACATAATGTCTCCGCCATATCTGTGTCTTCCCACTTGACTCCGAGATCAGTGCGCCCCATGTGCCCATAAGCGGCGAGATCTCTGTAAATAGGATTCGCGAGTCCGAGTTTCCTGATGATAGCCGCCGGGCGCATGTCGAAGTTGTCCATGATCAGCTTGGCGATCTCTTCGTCATCGATCTTGCCGGTGCCGAAGGTATCCACGCATACCGATACAGGCTCAGCCACGCCGATAGCGTAAGCGAGCTGCACCTCGCACTCCTTGGCGATGCCTGCCGCAACGATGTTCTTTGCGATGTATCTTGCCATGTACGCAGCCGAACGGTCTACCTTTGTAGGGTCTTTGCCCGAGAACGCTCCGCCGCCGTGTGACGAGTGGCCGCCGTAAGTGTCTACTATTATCTTACGCCCTGTGAGGCCGCTGTCGCCCATAGGGCCACCGATCACGAACCTGCCCGTAGGATTCACATAAAAGATAGTATCGTCGTCGATGAGATCTGCTGGGATCACCGGCTCGATAACGTGCTTGATCATGTCTTCTCTTACCTGCTCGAGGCTCACACTTTCAGAGTGCTGAGTCGAAACTACCACGGTGTCGATCCTTGTGATCACGCCGTCGTCGTACTCGACCGTCACCTGAGTCTTGCCGTCAGGGCCGAGATATGGAAGCGTGCCGTCTTTTCTAACCGCCGCGAGCCTCTTTGAAAGCTCGTGAGCGTACTTTGTGGAAAGCGGCATCAATTCTTCTGTCTCAGTGCAGGCATAGCCGAACATCATGCCCTGGTCTCCGGCGCCGATCAGCGCGTCTTCGTCGCTTTCCTTGCCGGATTTCTTCTCATACGACTCATTAACGCCCATCGCTATATCTGCCGACTGCTCTTCCATGCGCACCATCACCTCGCAGGTGTTTCCGTCGAAGCAGACTTCCTCTGAGTCGTAGCCGATCTCGCAGATAGTCTTGCGGGCTATGGCCTCGTAGTCGACATTGAAATTGCCTGAGGCTTCGCCGAAGATCATGAAAAAGCCCGTCTTAGTTGCGCATTCGCAGGCTACGTGAGCCTTTGGATCCTGCGCGAGTATGGCGTCGAGCACCGCATCTGACACCTGGTCGCATACTTTATCAGGATGACCCTCAGTAACTGATTCGGAAGTGAATAATCTTTTCATTATAGTTTCTCCTCGCAAAAAAAATTCTCTCACGCAGAGAGAACACACAGTCCTCATCTGCCGGTGGATAAACTCCCGTGGGATTTGGCACCTTCACTGCCTGTGAGGTTGCCGCGAGATCTAAGGGCCCATTCCCTCCCTCGCTCTTAATAAGGATGTTTTAATTATAGTCTCAGCACGCCTAAAGTCAATAGAATGTGTTAGAATTCACTTATGGCTGAACTACGTATAATACATGGAAGAAAATCGATAAAATACGATCATTTCGCAGACTACGAATTCAAGTACTGCAGAGCGGTCACATCCCGCCTGATGGGCGTTACCGCCCTAAGGGTAGCCTGGCGTGGAAAGGATAATCCACGAGACGAATTCTACCAGATTATCCACCTCGACTATTCCGAATACGGCGTGGATGAGTATCGCGAGTTCGAGTGCATACAGGGCGAAGCTAATCACCGCGAAAACAAGCGCGAGATGAGGGCGCTCTGGAACCACTTCGTAGCCGTGATGGGTGGCGAAGTCAACAACATAGACGCGCCTGTCATGATGAGGCTTATCGCTGACGCTCTGCCTTTGGCCGGAGACGATGTGAGCCGCGAATACGACAGCGATGAAAACCGCGAGTTCAGGGAATACGCACTCCTCAGGATCGGCTATATGATGGATGCTCTTCACGGTTCAGGCTTCAGCGAAGAGGATTGCGCAAGCGACTACGCCATTACGGCAGTAAGCCCTGCAAGGCTCGGCGCGTACGAGACGATAAATTACTTCATAATGAGACTGGTCGACCACGACTATAAGGCCGCCTCGGTGCTGACAAACATGGACGAGGCAGAGCTTGAAAAAATAGAACTCACTTCTCCTGGCATCCAGACTCTCATGAAGTGCAACATACAAAGGAGCAACAAGAAGGAGCACCCGTCCATCGATGGCATCTCATATCCCTTCCTATGCCGCGCCACCACGCAGGCAAGAGACGGTTACTACCACTCCACGTTCATAATCTGGCTGAGCGGAAGCGTGCTTTCGAAAGACCCTGTCGTGACGGAGATAAGGGTCGGCTCGGTGCTTAAGCTCTCCGATTACGAGGCCGCGATGCAGCTCGCCACGTCCGAGTACATCACGGTATTTGGATGCAAGAAGGGTTTCCCCGACAGCTTCGACATAACTACTATCGGGTCGTTCAAAGGGTCTGAGCCTGATCTCGTACCAAACGGCCAGCTCTTCACGGCATACAAGCCTGACAACTCGCACGTGAATAATCCGGAATACCGGCTCGAGGGCGATGTGATCGGGCATGCGCTTCTTAGCCTGAGCAATGAGATAGTACTGATGAGCCACAGCCTCAGGGATATCACCACAATCGACGATGCCTTCGCGTATTCCATTTATGCTCCATTCCTGGAAATAAAAGGAAGATACAGAATAGACTCATCCGTCTTCCAGACTCTTTGCATAGCGCCTGGCGCGTCTTTCGACGATCTGGTTGAACCGGGCGACGGTCAGTAGTCGCTCAGTAGTCGATCGACCGGAAATGTCGGTATGCTGCTCGGAATTCGTCGAGAAAATGTCAATGATGACAATTTCTCGGATAAAGAACAAAAACAAAAACAAAAAATATTTTTAACATACTTTGTTCGTTTTTTGAGCGTAGCTTTTTCAACAAAACGGAAGTCGCGGATTTTTCAAGCTTTAAGCGTTTTCCACAAGGATTGCAAAAATTGTATACAATTTTATCCACTAGCGCATGTGGAAAACTCTATTTCCTACTTCGTTGAAATTCCAAAGCTTGCGAGGATTTTTTCCTTATGTCAACAGGATTTTTCCACAGATTTTTGAAAATGAAAAAATTCGATGTTTGTTCGATTTTGTGAAACGCGTGAAACACTAAAAGAAAGGTATACAATGTCTTCAAAAAGGATTTATCAACAGGATCAATACGCCGCTTCTAACACCGCTATTGTGACGGAAGTACAAGATAAGGACGGTTTTGACGCCATAGTTTGTGACTCATCCGTCTTCTTCCCTGAGGGTGGCGGCCAGCCTTCGGATATAGGGACGGTTGCATCTGACAAAGGAGTTTTCGAAGTGACGCACGCCTTCGACGAGAGCCTCGAATCCGATGTATGGCACATGACCGATGCTCCTGCAGGCACATTTAAAGTCGGCGACCAGGTAGAGCTCGCTATCGACTTCGACTTCCGCTTCAAGAACATGCAGCGGCATCTCGGCGAGCATATGCTTAGCGGCGCCATGTACACCCTTTTCGATGGACCTAACAAGGGCTTCCATATGGGAGAGGATTATATCACAGTAGATATCGATCTGGGCGGCCGCATGTTCACCGACGAAGAGCTCGATCTCGCTGAGCGAACAGTCAACGAAGCCATATGGGCAGATCTTCCTGTCACAGTCACATGGTTCGACGATTACGAAAGTTCTCTTTCAATGCCTTCCCGCAAGCAGACGCCTCACGAGGGACGTATAAGCGTGGTCACCGTCGGAGATCTTGACGATCCGTTCGACTGCATCGCATGCTGCGGCACCCACCCTTCCCGCTCGTCAGAAGTGGGCCTTCTGTCCATCTACAAATGCGAGCCAAATAAAGGCATGAACCGCGTGTATTTCGACTGCGGCTCTATGGCGTTGGATAAGCTTACGGCGGAATCTCACATACTGGGCGAGATAGCCAAGAAGCATTCTTGCAGCCCGGTGGATCTTCCGGGCAGGCTTGAGATCGAGGAGGCAAATAACGCGGAGTTAAGGGCCCAGCTTGCCGCGATGAAGGGATATATAAAGGATGCGGAAGAAACCAAGATCGAGGCTGAGCTCGAGGCTTCGGGCACTAATCACTTCGTCTACTCTTCCGGCCTTCTGGATGTGGACGATCTTCTCAAGCTCGGCTTCAATGTGATCAACAAGCGCCCAGGCCTCTTCCTCGTGATGGAGCATCCGGCATCGAATACATGCCTGCTGCTTTCATCGGACGAGAACAGGAAATGCGGTGAGATCGTAAAGGCGAACGCGGCTGCGTTCGGTGGACGTGGCGGCGGAAGGCCCGACAACGCAAGGGCTGTGTTTGGAAGCAGCCAGGAGATGCGCGAATTCATTAAGAGTGTAACTGAATGACTCTCGCAATTTCGAAGAGGAGATGATTCCGAAGCAGTGCCATTCCATACCATATATGATTTCGGAAAAACTGTTACAGAACGGAACGGAATTCTGTAAAATAAGTATATATAAAGATGACAGACGGCCCACTTTGGCAGCTGCCATCTTAAACAGGAGGTAGTTCAGAAATGGATCACAAATTAGACCATAAAGTAATCATAACGATAGACCGTGAATTCGGAAGCGGTGGCCATGAGGTGGCTCGCAGGCTGGCTGAAAGACTTGGCGTGCCTCTCTACGACGAGGAGATCATCGCAAGAGCTGCGGCTGAGACCGGTTACCACGAGGCATATATAAAGAGCAACGACGAGAAAGCCCCGGAGCTCACCATCTCCAGCATGTTCGGTAGTTTCGACAGCTTCCAGAGTTCCCCTTTCTCCAAGATCCAGGAAGGCGAGTTCAAGATCATACGAGATATCGCTGCTGAGGACACAGGATGCGTCATAGTAGGCCGCGCTGCTGACTATATACTAAGTGACGAGGATCACGTCAGCATCTTCCTCTTCGCGCCTTTGAAAGACAGGGTGCAGAGAAAGTTAAGGCTGGCCAAGATGAACGAGACCGACGAGCCGACAGATGAGGCCGCGATGGAAAAGCTGGTAAAGCAGACTGACAAGCAGCGCCGCAGATATTACGAGTTCTACACAGACAACAAATGGGGCGGCCGTGAGCCATACGATCTTCTGATCAACACCAGCCGCTCCGGAGTAAACGGCGCCGTGGATATAATCGAAGCCTACATAATGGGCAGCCACGGCAAGGACATTCTGTCGGATATGTAGCTCCAGCAGTCAGGCGCTAAGCCACTGAAATAACGCACCAAACGAAAAGCAAGCCCGACGGCTTGCTTTTGATTTACACTCTCTTTAGGTATTCCACCTCGGC
>CADAUB010000092.1 GCA_902790965.1 uncultured Eubacteriales bacterium
ATGCCCTTCCAGAACTTGGAGACTGTACGGATATAGTCCAGGGTATCCTTTGTAAGTCTTTTCTGCTGACCATCGACGCAAAACCAAATGGTATGTATGACTGTTGTATATACCGGTCGGTCAGAACACTGTGCACGGTCAAATAGAGCAACCTTGCCGCTAACCTTGCCGGTCTGCTGAGCAGTCCGTTTTCGATCTCATATAATAGTAGTGGCACACATAAGTGTGACTATTATTCATAGGAGGTCGATAATATGGTTAATTATCGCGAAATCCTGAGACTGAAAAGTCTCCGCTACAGTAACGCAGAAATCTCAAGATGCGTTCACAGTTCCCGTAATACCGTCCAGGAAGTACTGAGTATTGCGGAAGCGATCCAGATCAGCTGGCCGCTGTCAGATAGTGTCAGCAACCTTGATCTTCAGGCTCTTCTCTATCCGGGAAGGATCAAGAAGAATGAAGATCGTATGATCCCGGACTATCCGAAGATCCACAGAGAACTCGCCAGGAAAGGCGTGACATTAACGCTCTTGTGGACCGAGTATTGTTCGGAAGCACACGCCGCTGGGATGATCCCGTATATGAGCACTCAGTTTGGTGATCTGTACCGCAAGTGGGCAAGGATCACCAAGGCTACACTGCGGATCAACCGCAAGCCCGGTGACATCATGGAAGTCGACTGGGCCGGTGAAACCATCAACATTTATGATCCTGTAACAGGATCCATAACACCTGCTTACCTGTTCGTGGCAGTTCTGGACTGCAGCTCGTATGTGTATGCAGAAGCCTGCCCGAACATGAGGGAGGAGTCATTCATAAACTGCCACATACACGCGTATGAGTATTTCGGCGGTGTGACAAGGCTCCTCATCCCGGATAATCTCAAAACTGGCGTAACGAAGAACACAAGGTTCGAGACTGTTATCCCGAGAGTATACCGTGAATTGTCCGATCATTACGGAACGGCCATCGTACCGGCCAGACCGAAGGCGCCCGACGACAAGCCCCTTGCTGAAGGCTCAGTAAAATTTGCAACAACCTGGATATTAGCCGCTCTGCGTAACGAGCACTTTTTCTCCATCGGAGAAGCCCGTAAGGCAGTTGCTGAAAAACTGGAAGAGCTGAATGAGCGTCCATTCCAGAAACGAGTAGGCAATCGCCGACAGGCTTATGAAAATGAAGAAAGAGAATTCATGCAGCCACTTCCAGTTGTTCCGTTTGAGCCTGCAGTCTGGTCCACTGTCAAGGTTCAGAGAGATTATCTCATAACTGACGGTCTGAATAAATACACTGTTCCTTTTGATCTGATCGGAGAACACGTAGATGTTCGTGTAACCAGTGATTCAGTGGAAGTATTCTTCCATCAGACTCGTGTCGCAGCACATGTCCGCCATAAGCAGGCGCAGCGTGAACCGATCAGGGTCACAGAACATATGCCGCCGGAACACCAGAAGTATCTGGCTTATGCCTCAGATGAATTTCTTCTCTGGGCAAATGGCGTCGGCCCTTTTACAACAAAGGTGATCGACTATTTCCTGACTTCAGACAAAGAGCCTGAGCAGGGCTACAAATATTGCGTCAGCCTTATGAAAGCGGCTGACCGCTACAGTAACGAACGTGTTGAACGGGCTTGTGAGCGTATCCTTTCGTTCACTACCCAGCCATCCTACAGAAGCATATTGACGATCCTGCGTAATGGTCAGGATCAGCTGCCTTTGGATAAGCCTGTTGAAGAGAAGGCCGTTCCCGAAACTCGCAGCCGGGGAATAACCCGTGGTGTCGCTTCTTTCAGAAAGGATGGTGAAGAGTAATGATCGATCGTTCAACCATAGATACTCTCAAGGCCATGCGCTGCACAGCCATGGCAACTGAATTTGAGAACCAGCTCAACGTTCCGAAGAATTATTCGGAGCTCGGCTTTGAAGAGCGCTTCGCTCTAATCGTTGACGCCGAATGGAACAGGCGCCAACAGAACAAGATGAAGAAGCTCATCAAGCAGGCGACATTCGCATTGTCCTCTGCCAGCATCGAAGACATAGAATATCTTCCTGACAGAAAACTGGATAAAGGCCAGTTCCAGAGATTCGCTACCTGCCAGTACATTGATGAGAACCATCACATAATACTGAAAGGCGCCACAGGATCTGGCAAGACTTATCTTGCCTGTGCTCTTGGGAACGCGGCATGCCGCAAATTCAAGACTGTAAAGTACATCCGTATGCCGGAGCTTCTTGACGAACTCAATGTCGCCAAGGCGACCGGAACATTTGGCAAAACCATAAAGAGTTACCAGAAGGTCGATCTGCTCATCATCGATGAATGGCTGATCCGCATTCTGTCACCTCAGGAGACTTACAATCTCCTAGAGATCGTAGAAGCGAGAGTTAACAGCCCTAAGGGATCCATGATACTCTGCACCCAGTACAACAACGAGGAATGGTATTCTCGCATCGATCCTGAGTTGGCTGAAGGCAGTCCGATCTCTGAAGCGATCATGGACAGGATAATCTACAATGCCTATGACATCCTGATCGAAGGCCGTGAATCCATGCGTAAGCGTCATGGACTTGTGTCCTCGAAGAAAGGAGGCGGCAATGATTAAATTCTGTCCGTTCGATGAACGTTTTCGTTGCGATATCTGGATCGATAACATGGTACTGAGATACGCTGAAGAAGAAAGTGCTGAGTTGTTCCGTTCAAACTGGAATGAGATACTCTTTCTCCTTGACAGAGTTCGTACTCTTGAGGATTACATCGTATCCATCGGTGGAACTGTTCCTCCTGATTATCCAGACGATAACGAGTAATCTATATCTTATTCTCTCGGGAAGGCTTCGGCCTTCCCGGGGATGAGAAAAATCTGCTTACCGTGAGGAGAAAAATCTCCGTACCGTGATTCCGGATTTCATGATTATAAGTCAGTTTTTACGGCAAAAGTGCTCTGTTTTATCGGTAACGATACCGGAATAAGTGATTTTTACATATTTGCCACTGTGCTCAACACTCCGGCAAGGGTGCTCTGAATGAGCGGCGAGCCTGCTCTAAAATGCCGTGCACTCTGCTCTGAGCGACCGGCATATGCAGCATACTTCGTCTACTCGGCTATTATGTACGGTTTATAGATGTGAGCTATCAAGCAATTCTATGGGCAGAAATGCCCATTTTTGTGTCTCTTTCAACTGCTCTGGATTGGCGATATAATGTCTGTGTATGAATATCCGCCTTTTGAGTTAGGGTGGACATGGAGGATTTATATGTGGACTAATTATCTGTTGAACGACCCTAAGCTCTGGCTGATCCCTTGGATACTCCAGTCGGTAGCATATTACTTCGTTCTGAAGAAGATGGGGCTCAAGCAGTGGAAGGCCGTGGTGCCGTTCCTGGCCGAGCATGAATTGTCGACAGTGCTTTTCAGGAAGATGAGAGCGTTCTGGAGACCATTCATTATCGCAGTAGTACTGATGAGCGCGGCTTATTATCTGGGGCCTGATCAGGGAACAGGGCAGATGTTCATGATAGTTGCCCAGGTAGAGTACTGGATATTCCTTGTCAAACTCTATTACCGCTTGTCGAAGAGCTTTGGCCATGGACTTCCGTACGCGATACTCACAATACTGGTGCCTACGGTGTTCTTGCTGGTGCTGGGCCTTGGAAAGTCGCAGTATACGCCTCTTGAATTCCCAAAACAGAAGGGCTATGGAAAGTTCATAAACGGGATGCGCAAGATCACGTTCGCTTTGATCTCTGCGGTAGAACTGGCTGCTCTCATATTAGGTGTAGGCTTCATTACTATCCAGACATTGCCGCCTAGGCCTATTGCCAACGCAGTATTGAACGACGTGTATAAAGATAGTAGCAATATCGAGGCCGACGGCAATTGCGTCACAAGAGAAGAGGCAATGGGCGATGCAGCTAAGACAGTTGCGAAGATGCCTACAAGCAGGGATAAATTCTTCCCAGATCACTCGGGTGACAAGAGCATTGTCGTGATGGAATATATCATCGGAGCTGATCTTGAGGACAGGATCGGTTGCGCTAGCGCTAATATCCGCATGATGCAGGATGCCACCAAGAAGGGCGATGCTCTTACATTCGTGCTCGAAGCGGGCGGCTCAAAGAGGTGGTTCACACCGGGTATTACAGAGAATGGTTACGGCAGATATACCGTCAAGGGCGGCAATGTTGAGAAGGCCATGGATCTCGATCTTGCGACCATGGAGAATCCAGCCGAGCTTACCGAGTTCATAAAGTGGACGAAAGAAAACTATCCTGCGGACAGATATATGTTGGTGCTCTGGGATCACGGCGGCGGAGTTCCTTACGGATACGGAGTCGATCAGCTGGCGCACAGGACTGACGCCGGTGACAGAGAGGGTCTTAGCGTATCCGAGGTCGCAAATTCCGTCAAGGAATCCGGTGTGAAGTTCGACGTAGTAGGATTCGACGCTTGCCTGATGCAGGACATCGAAGTGGCGACTGCTCTCGAGCCTTATGCTGACTACTACCTCGCTTCAGAAGAGACTGAGGGCGGATTCGGATGGTATTACACATCCGCGTTTGGAAAGCTTGCCCAAAACCCAGGCCTTAGTTCTGAGGAATTCGGCAAGGATATGGTATCTGCGTACGACCAGTTCAACAGAGCGATAAACAACGATGAAGCTCAGACCGCAACTACACTGTCGTTCGTAGATCTTACCATGGTGAAGCCTGCGTACGACAAGGTCGAGGATATCTTCGAAAAGGCTGATGCCTCGATAAAGGAAAATTCGGGTGACTTCGCTGAGCTTGGTCTTGCGGCAATGAATTCATACACATTTGTTGATAATCTCCAGATCGACCTTGTAGATTTTATTGATAAGCTCGGCGATACCGATGTCGATGACTCGATGTGCAGCAAGCAGGAGAGAGAAGACGCGATCAACGCGCTCAAGGCTTGCGTTATCTATAGAAACAAAGATGCCGCTGAAGGTATCAACGGTATGGCTCTCGCACTGCCGTATCAGGAGATAGCCTTCTATGACGATACTAATATCGAGCTCAAAAACCTCAAGCTCGGGAAGCAGACCGATCTGTTCGATAATGTATTCAGCATCATAGCGGTGCAGAAGAAGGCAGAGCATGAGCAGAAGCTTGAAGAGGTGAAAGACAGCAAGATCAGAACGTTCTTCGAGACTTTCGCATATAGAGATTATACCGAGTCTGAATGGTATAAAGCGGGCTTCGAGAATTACGAGCCTACGACGGATCTGATCGATCTTCCGGTCAAGGATACCGGAAACGGGTGGCAAGTGCAGATCCCTGACAAGACATGGGACATAATTGCTGATTGCAGGACAAGAGTTTACCAGAAGACTGAGGACGGAAGGCTCAGATTCCTCGGAAACGATCATGTCGGTGACAACGATGAGAATGGTCATCCGATGGTCGACGTAGACGATATGTGGATCCATATCAATGGCCATCTTGTCTACTACGATGCACAGCAACCGAGAGAGACCGAAGCGGGAACAGTATTCTCGGGAGATACAAGAGCCAGGCTGAACGGACAGGATGAGATCATAATCCACATTGAATGGGATCCTGCAAAGGAAGGCGAAGACGCTGAGGTCGGTCGCATTATCGGATACGACTATGCAGACGATGAAATGTCATTCATGTCAAAGGGCATGCAGACATTCATGCCTGGTGATTCGATCGAGTTCCTCTTTGACTACTATGATGAAGAGGGCAAGTTCACCGGTACGGAAGCTTACGGCGGAAGGCTTGTTGTCACAAAGCCTGAAAACTTGAAGGCAGAGGACAAGCCGCTTCCTGAGTGCGACATACAGTTCCTTGGAGTGCTGACAGACGTATACCAGAGAGAACTCATGACAGAGGTGCTCGAAGGCCATATCGGATAATGATGGCTGCCCAATGTATAGGGCGTTGGGGTGCTTTTATGTTAAAATGACTATGTATGAAATGATTCATCAAGACTGAAATAAGGGTCAAGGCAAATGGACACTAAAAGAAAAGGGATCACAACCGCAGCAATAGTAGGAAGCGCTATTCTGATACTTATCCTTGTTCTTGGAACGGTATGGATGGGAAGGAGCGCCAAATCAGACACGGAGAAAGCTGTACGCTCCGTAAGTTTGTTCTACCTTAACGAGCTTGCCGGCCGCCGCGAACAGGTAGTTGAGGCAAACATCGAGAAAAGAAAACAAGACATGAATACGGCGATCGACCTGCTCTCGGCAGAGGACCTGAGCGATCAGGCCCATCTTCAGGATTATCAGCTGAGGATCAAAATCAGGATTATCAGCTGAGGATCAAAAACCTGTTCAATCTTGAGCGCTTTGCTTTCATCGGAGCCGATAACTTGGTCTACACCTCATCTGGACATATGAAAGATGACGGGCGTTACAATATAGATTTCGCACATCTGAACGGTCCGGTCGTTACCATAGCGGATATAGAGGGCGAAGATAAGAAGGTATTGATCGTTGAGCCTACTGATATAAACTTCGAGGGAACGAAGCTCATCGCATGCTTCACGCAGATCGACATGGATGAGATGCTTGCCGGAGTATCGATGGATGCTCAGGAGGGCGGCGCTACTTTCTGTAACATATATACAAAGAATGGTGTCGCTCTTAGCAACGCTGTCCTTGGAGGCCTTGCCGTGGAGGATAATCTTCTCGAAGCGATGAAAAATGCCGAATTCGAGCCGGGCTATACTTACCAGGACTTCCTGAGGGACTTTGAGGAAGGAAAGGTCAACGAGGTATCCTTTACTTATGACGGGATCAAAGAGACTTTGAGCTATGTTCCTGTAAATGGAACCGACTGGTTCCTGACATACCTTATACGTGAGAGCGTTATAAGCGATAATATCAGTTCGATCTCAGAAGGTACTATCCGCAGGAGCGTGATACAGTCCCTGCTCACAATTCTGGTCATGCTGCTGCTCTTCGGTTCCATAATCAATCAGACACGCAGGAACGCGCAACTGACGTTAGAGAAGGAGACCACAGAGGCCGAGAACCGCGTCAAACAGGAAGAGATGGAGCAGAGGCTACGTCTCCAGGATGAACTCCTCAAGCAAAAGGAACAAAAGGACGAGCAGACCCGTATGATCACGGCTCTGGCATCCGACTACTGGAGCGTATACTATCTGGATCTCGACCACGACAACGGCGTATGCTACCAGTCACACAGCGATCTTGACCACGGATTCAAAGTCGGAGACCGCTTCAAGTATCTCGAATCTGTTACAGCCTACGCAAAAGAGTATATAGAGGGCGAATTCCTTGATGAGTTCTTAGCGTTCATCCAGCCGGATAATGTCAAGGAAAGACTTAAGGACCGCAGGGTCATAGCCTATCGATATCTGGTACACAGACATGGCCATGATACCTGGGAGGAAGTCCGCTTCGCAGGAGTGCGTCACCCTGAAGACAGAGACGATCATCTGGTACACCTTGTGGGCGCTTGTTTCGTAGATGTGGATGCCGAGACCAGAGAGTCAATGGCACAGCAGCAGGCGCTGCAGGATGCTCTTACAGCAGCGGAGACCGCTAACAAGGCCAAGACAGCATTCCTGTCCAACATGAGCCACGAGATACGTACACCTATGAACGCTATCATCGGTCTTGACAGCCTGGCGCTCAACGAACCAGACATATCTGATCAGACAAGAGACTATCTTGAGAAGATAGGAACATCAGCGCACCACCTGCTCGGCATCATAAACGACATACTGGATATGTCGCGTATCGAGTCGGGCCGTATGGTGATCAAAAACGAAGAGTTCTCGTTCTCAAAGGCTCTTGAGCAGGTCAATACCATAATTAGCGGTCAGTGCAGAGACAAGGATCTTCACTACGAGTGCCATACTAAAGGACACATCGACGAGTACTACATCGGCGATGATATGAAGCTTCGTCAGGTGCTGATCAACATTCTTGGCAACGCTGTCAAATTCACACCTGAAGGCGGCACAGTCACGTTCGAAGTCGAAGATGTGGCGCGTATGGATGGCAAGGCGACACTTCGCTTCAGGATATCGGATACCGGTATCGGCATGAGCAAGGAATATCTGCCGAAGCTGTTCGACGCCTTCACACAAGAAGACGAATCTACTTCACATAAATATGGAAGCACCGGCCTCGGCATGCCTATCACAAAGAGCATTGTTGAGCTGATGAACGGTAATATCGATGTC
>CADAUB010000093.1 GCA_902790965.1 uncultured Eubacteriales bacterium
CACGATCGACTACTTTGAGGAGATGGCCGAGAAGCTGGCGGCGCTGCCGCAGTCTGACAGAGACTTCCGTGAATTCATCAGAGACTTCTTCGGAAACTCTGTGCTCTGCGACCTCGATTCCCAGGGCAGGGTGCTCATCCCTCAGAACCTGAGAGAGTATGCGCATATAAACAAAGACCTGATCACAGTGGGCGCCATGAACAAGGTCGAGATCTGGAGCGCGGAGTCGGGCGGCACAAGCGACACTTCGGCGATGATGAACGACAAGGCATTCACTGACAAACTTAAGGAATACAACATCTAAAGTCGGGAGCTGTTATGGAATTCAGGCACGTACCCGTGCTGTTTGATGAAGTCATGACAGCACTGGCTATAAAGGAAAACGGAATATACATAGACGGCACCGTCGGAGGAGGCGGCCACTCATCCGGAATATGCGAAAGGCTAGGTGAGAGCGGCACGCTCATCGCGGTCGACAGAGACGAAGAAGCCCTGAAGGCGGCGGAGGCCAGGCTCGAAAGCTATAAGTGTCAAAAGAAATTCGTCCATGCCAA
The DNA here is from genome assembly GCA_902790965.1 of uncultured Eubacteriales bacterium. GTDB lineage: Bacteria > Bacillota > Clostridia > Peptostreptococcales > Anaerovoracaceae > Crickella. Next base: position 555 of record CADAUB010000093.1, read on the forward strand.
CTACAGCGATGTCGAAACGGTCGCTGAGGCAGCCGGGGGAAACGTACAGGGGATACTTCTCGATCTCGGAGTCAGCTCTTACCAGCTGGATAACCCTGAAAGAGGCTTTTCCTACATGCATGACGCACCTCTCGATATGAGGATGGACGAAAGCGACAGACTCACAGCCTACGATGTAGTGAACGGATACAGCGAGAAAGATCTCGCCAGGATCATAAAGGACTACGGAGAAGAGCGCTGGGCGGCAAGGATAGCGCAGTTCATCGTCAGAGAGAGGAAAGAAGCGGCGATAGACTCGACCGCGAGACTGACAGACATCATAAAGGGCGCGATACCGGCAGCCGCAAGGAGAAACGGGCCACATCCGGCGAAGCGCACCTTCCAGGCGATCAGGATAGAGGTCAATGACGAACTCGGTCACCTGAGAGAGGCGGTTGAAAAGCTACCAGATCTTCTAGAAAGTGGCGGAAGAATAGCGATAATAACTTTCCATTCACTGGAAGACAGAATAGTAAAAACGGAGTTTGAAAGAAGGCTTGATCCGTGCACATGCCCGCCGGAATTCCCGGTATGTGTATGCGGCAAGGTAGCAGACGTAAAGAGAGTAACGAGAAAACCGATAATTCCAACAGAAGAAGAAACAGAATCGAATCCGAGGGCCAGGAGCGCAAAGCTGAGAGTTCTCGAAAAGCTTTAAAACACACTTCAAAAAGGAAAAACGGGGATGAAAAGAAGAACGAAAAAAGTATTATCAAGTGAGGCAAGACGCAAGAAGCAGCTCATCCAGTTGCTCACTGTTGTTATGCTTGGAATCTTCGTTCTTGTAGGAATGAGATCTTACGCGGCAATAATCCAGCACGAGAACAACGTACTCATTGAAGAGAACGCGTACATTCAGGCTGAGATAGACTCACTTTCAAGCCAGATCATTGAAGAGACAAAGGTCACTAAGATAGAAAAGGTAGCCACGACAAAGTACGACATGGTATACCCGACTCCGGATAATTGCGTGAAGCTCAGCAAAGATGACTCGGGAGAAAAGGGTCTGGCTGCAACTATCAGAAGTGAAGCATATAATTAGATCCGTTGATGTGTTATGATCAGCCACTGACCCGCTTGCGGCTCGGTGGCGATTTTTTTAGCAAAATATGTCCAAATGTTCCTGACTAAATACTGTATTTGGCTACTGAATTCGGCACAAGATATGGTATACTATATTGATTAATTTTCGCGCAGACAAGCATAATGGCAACTGACGACAAAAGGGAAAAGACAAGCAGAAAAACGAACGCCCGAAGAGACAAGAAGATAGAAAAGAAAAGGGCAAAGATCAGCGAACGTGCGGCAAGCTCGAGAGCTGATGGTTTTGACGTACCTGAAGCTGAGACAACAGCCCGTGCTTCGTCAGCTAATAAGACCGCAAAGGCTGCCAAAAAGAAGGTATCGGCGAAAGACAAGAAAATAGAAAAAAGAAGGGCGGCTAACAGGGCAAAGAGGAGCGAATCCGCAAGAAAGACCGAACTCAAGAGTGAAAGAAAGGCAGAGGCGAAGTCCTCAAGAAAGTCAGGCTCTAAGTTGCGCAAGTCTGAATCAAGACGCGAATACAGAGTACCGAAAGACCCTGCTCAGGAACCGTTCGTTATCGTAGGTGAACGCAGCGAAGGTTACGACGGAAACGCTATAACCGCTTCCAACCGAAATCGCCTGGCGGCTGGCCTTGCTGTGCTCCTCGTACTTATATGTGCTCTTATTTTCCGTATGGGCTATTGGCAGATATATAAGTCAGATGAGCTCAAGCTGATGGCTACGGATATGCAAAAGGTAGACACCGAGATCCAGCCTGTGAGAGGTGCCATTTACGATTCACAGATGAGCACTCTCGCAGAGTCTGTTACCGAGTACGAGCTGTACGCGTATACACAGACTATGTACAAAGCCGAGGAGATAAGCCAGGCCGAAAAACAAAAGACCGTGATGGCTCTCTCAAAGTGCACCGGAAAAGATCCGGCTGAGATCACAAAGCTTCTCGAAGACGAAGAGAATCTTGTGCTCATCGCGGATGGGCTTACAAGAGAGCAGGTTGAAAAGGCCCAGGAGGAATTCGGTACTAACGTAGTGGTCAAGACACATACCTCTAGATACTATCCTAACGGCGCTTTTGCTGCGCAGATACTCGGAGGTGTCGATTCAGAAAACACAGGAAGAGCAGGGCTCGAATACGAATACAATTCAAAGCTTGCCGGCATCAAGGGGCGTACAGTACGCACTACCGACAATAACGGCGATACGCTTTCAAATTCGAACACCAAATACTACAAAGCTCAGGACGGATACAGCATAGTAACCACCGTCGATTCCGTGATACAGCACTTTGTTGAAGATGCCATAGACAAGGGCATGGACGATACAGGCGCTGAGGCCATCACATGCATCGTGATGGAGCCTAAGACCGGAAACATCCTGGCGATGGCCTCAACACCTGAATACGATCCAAACGACTCTTCAGAGCCATCGGACAAGGCCGAAAAGGAAAAGTTCGAAAAGATGACAGACAAAGAAAAGACTGATTATCTTTCGGAAATGTGGAAGATAAAGCCTGTAAGCGATATCTACGAGCCGGGCTCCACCTTCAAGCTTATAACGGCCGCTGCCGCTTTGGAATCAGGCAGCGCTACCAGCAAATCGAAATATACCTGCAACGGATATATACGAGTCGACGACAGAACACTTCACTGCCTGCGCAATCATGGCAAACAGAATCTCAAGCAAGCGGTAGGTAATTCCTGCAACCCGGCGCTCGCGAAGGTGGCGCTGGACATGGGAGCCAGCACTTTCTACAACTATATAGACCTCTTCGGATTCAACGACCAGACAGGCGTAGACCTTCCGGGCGAAGGCTATTCCATCGTCAAAGACCCGATCGGTCTTCCGAGAGTAGACCTCGCGACCACCGGCTTCGGGCAGGGTATCGCCGTTACGCCGATCCAGATCCTCTGCGCGGTCAACAGCTTCGGCAATGGCGGAGTCCTCATGAAGCCTAAGATCGTAAGCAAGATCATAGACTCTAATGGAAATACCGTTGAGAAGATACCTGACACCAAGGTGAGACAGGTGGTATCCGAGGAGACTGCCGACAAGATGGCGGATATCATGGAATACTACGTATCCGATGCCGGCGGTACTACCGCGTATATACCGGGCTACAGAGTCGGAGGTAAGACCGGTACGGCTAACCGCGTATCCGGTAATCAGTACAGCGCCGCTACCAACACTTCATTCGTAGTTATGGCGCCGATGGACGACCCAAAGATCTCCATGATCTGTATCGTCTACAGGCCTACCAAGAAGGAATACGGAGCTAACACTGCCGGTCCTATAGTAAAGGAGATAACCGAGAAGACTCTCCAGTATATGGGCGTCGAAAGAGTGTACAGCAAGAACGAAGAAAAAGAATCGAAGACAAGCACGGTGAAGGTGCCTGATGTTACGGGTATGGACAGCAGCACAGCCATATCCAATATCAAGGCGGCCGGGCTCAAATACTCGATCATGCCAGAGGACACTTCGGCGGAGTCGTTCGTCGTTGTGGATCAGTATCCTAAGGCAGGGTCGAAGGTGGAGAAGAAGTCCACCGTATACATTTACAGTGAGTAATATTGGGGGGATTTGAAATCCAATGATAAACAGTCATAGCATCTTTATTTACGCATTGATAGCAGCCATAGCGTTCGCAGTCTCCATGCTGGTGACCGCGCGCATGATCCCTTTCCTTAAGGAGAAACAGTTTGGCCAGTTCATAAGAGAGGAAGGGCCTGAGTCCCATCTCTCGAAGCAGGGCACTCCTACTATGGGCGGGATCGCAATAGTAGCCGGAGTTACTGTCGCGGTAGTGGTGAGCATGTTCTTTCCGGGCAGCGAGACTGTGTCGAAGCTCGCGATACTGCTCAGCATGTTCGCCTTTGGAGCCATTGGCTTTATCGATGACTACAACAAGATCGCAAAAAAACAGAACGAAGGTCTCACACCAAAGCAAAAGCTATTGCTTCAGGTGGTGTTTGGTCTGGCACTTGCAGTATTCATGATGGCGAGAGAGGGCACTTCAGTGCTCATACCGTTCACATGTAAGACTGTAGAAATGGGATGGCTCTATATACCGTTCATAGTATTTGTAGAAGTCGCCATGGCGAATGCCGTAAATCTTACAGATGGGCTTGACGGCCTCGCATCGGGCACATCCGCTATAGTGGCGGCAGCCTTCGCGATAATAGGTATGACTCTGAGGGGTGGAAGCGAGCCTATGGCAGTAGCAGGCCAGGCTGTGCTTGGAGCCCTGATCGGATTCCTGATATTCAATCACTATCCGGCGAAGATATTCATGGGAGATACAGGCTCGATGGCTCTCGGCGGAGTGCTGTCAGCGATGGCGATAGTAGGCCATATGGAATGGCTTTTGCCTATAGCCGGCCTCATCTACGTGATCGAGGCTCTTTCCGTGATCATACAGGTAGGCTATTTCAAGATGAGCGGCGGAAAACGCGTTTTCAGAATGGCCCCTATACATCACCACTTCGAGCTGGGCGGCTGGCATGAGACAAAAGTAGTAAGGGTATTTTGCTTATTCACATTGATATGCTGCGTGATCGCGTTCCTGTCTGTAAGATAGGCGCGCCAAATAATAAATGAGAAGGCTTTTGATATGACAAGAGGAGAAAGATACAAAGAATCATTGAAGGGAAAAAGAGTGCTGGTAGTAGGCATGGGCAAGTCGGGAAAGGCTGCCGTGAAGGTGCTTGCTGATACAGGCGCTCTGGTAAGTGTGCAGGACTCCACGTCGGAAGAAAAGATAGACGCGGATTTCCTGAGCTACCTTAAGGATATACAGGCTGAGACTTATTTCGGAAAGGTGCCTGGCGATATGTCGGCTTTTGACATGGTCGTAATGAGTCCCGGAGTGCCTACAAATCTCGGCTTTATAAATGAAGCGAGAGACGCCGGTGTCGAGATAATTGGCGAGCTCGAACTTGCCTACAGGATAGGAAGAGCATCTTTTGCCGCTATCACAGGGACCAACGGTAAGACGACTACCACAACGCTAGTGGGTGAGATATTCAAGGTTGCCGGAATACGTTCCGCAGTAGTCGGTAATATCGGAAATCCGGTAGTAACTGAAGCGGAAAACACGACAGAAGATGATTGGCTGGTCGCAGAGGTAAGTTCGTTCCAGCTCGAAACTACGGAGTATTTCAGGCCTAAAGTGTCGGCCATACTCAATCTCACGCCCGATCATCTGAACAGGCATGGCACCATGGAAGCGTATGGGGCTGCTAAGGCCCGCATTGCCGCGAATCAGGATAGCTCTGACTATCTTGTGATCAACATCGATGACGAAAAAGCCTTTGCTCTCAGCAAGGACGCTAAAGCTACGCTGATACCTTTCAGCAGGCTCAGGACTCTCGACAAAGGAGCTTTCCTGGACGGAGAAAAGCTGGTAGTAAAGGATCTCAGCGGTATCGAGCATCATATCTGCGATAAGAATGATCTTCGCATAATCGGAGACCACAATATCGAGAACGTGCTCGCTGCTTCGGCGATATGCTATTTCGCGGGCATAGATCCGGAAGTCATCTCAAAGGCAGTGAAAGAATTCCCGGGCGT
>CADAUB010000094.1:0-1974 GCA_902790965.1 uncultured Eubacteriales bacterium
AATTTTGGCTAAAAACGTTACAAAATCAACATATTGTGGTATAATTTATCGAATTTATACATCATATGTAAATCAAGGAGAATCAATGGCACAGAAAGACAACAATCAGACAGGGCAAAAAAGAGGCCCGGGCAGGCCACCGGGCAGCAAGAACAAGCCTAAGGACACCAAAGCGGCATCGACTGCTGCGGCTAAAACAGCTCCTACCAAAAAAGAAGTGATCGACGAGATGCAAAGACGAAGCGACCGTGACAGGCGCAACCTCGATGTCATCTGGAGCATCACTCTGTTTGCTGTCGGCTTATTCCTATTCTTTACTGTAGTTATGGATTCTACGGGCAGCTTTGGTATGAAAGTCCACGATCTGTGCCTCGGGCTCTTCGGTACCATGGCTTTCGTTCTGCCATTCCTGGTGTTCGTCTTCGCTTCGCTCTTGATGGCGGGCAAGCTCCAGCATATCGGGGCAAGAACAAGCATATGCAGCATACTCATTTTCTTGAATATATGCATACTGAATTCCTACAGATACATAGATCCAACCAACCTCAGATACGGCTTCTCAGATATCGTTGATTACTATATCGAAGGTATCGAAGGTAAGTCGGGCGGAGTATTCGGAATGGAGATCGGATCCATCCTGGCTAAGTTCTTTGGAATGCCGGGGCTCCTTATCATCGCGATTTCCGTTCTTATAATTTCCATCTTCCTGGTTGCCAACACTCCTATATCGAGATTCTTCGAGGGAGTCGGTAACAAGAGCAGAGCCCGCAGATTCGCCAAGGAGCTCGAAGCCGAAGAACTCGCAAGCAGGCCGGTTGAGCCTGCCATGCCTGCTACTACCGGAAGGACTGTAGTGAGCGCTCCGGCTGAAAGCGCTGCTAATGAAAGCGGCAAGGGCTCGTTCTGGAAATCGATACTTAATGGCATCATGCGCGATGACGAAATTGAGGAGGTCCCTGCTAAGTCTTCTCCATCGAATCCTTCGGCTGCCACAGATATTCCGAGGCCTCTCGGCGTGCTCGACGACAAAGACATAGATTACACTCAGGTCGTACAGTCTCCACTTGATATGCATAAAGAAGCAGGTGCCAGAGGCACTCTGTTTGGGCGCATCAAAGGCTACTTCGCCGGCATCGACTCGCAGACAGGCGTGAAGTACACCGAAAGCGCTCTCAAAGCCGAAACAGAGGCGGCCGGGCAAAAGTCGCGCGTTATCAAAGGCAATTCCGGCACCGTCGGCATGGACGGAGTTAAGCCTTCCGAGAGAAGCATATATGCCGAGGACAGAGACTTCGAGAGAGACGAAGAGGATTACGGCTACAAGAGAAGAACCGATCCTAATAAAACTTCTGTGAAGAAGGGCTATGGGCTTGGAGACCCTGAAGACGTAGGCCATTCCGGTGCATACGGACTCGACGCTCACGGAAAGAGCGGATCAGGCAGAAGGCCTTCAGGCGAATCCGCAGGCACAGGGCTTGGAGCCGGGGCCGCAGCGGGCGCCGCTGCTACAAAGGCCAAAACGAATAAGCCTGTGGCTAATAAAGAAGATGAAAAGAAGGCTGTATCCGATAATAAGGCCGCTAAGACAGAGGAAGCTCCTCAGAATTACGACGACCTCACAGCAGACAAGATGTTCGGCAACACTTCCGACGACATAGGATACGAATTCCCACCTGTGAGCCTTCTTAAAAAGGATACAAGTTCAAAACAGCTGATGAACGATGCTCAGCTTGAAGAAAGAGCAGAGCTCCTTGAAAAGACTCTGAACGACTTCGGCGTAGATGCCAAGGTGCTCACTGTCACTCAGGGCGCATCGGTCACCAGATATGAAGTCCAGCCTGCGACAGGAGTCAAGGTCGCAAGCATCACCAGGCTCGCCGATGATATAGCTCTTAACCTCAGAGCCAAGAGCATACGTATGGAGGCACCGATCCCGGGCAAGGCAGCGGTAGGTATCGAGGTCGAAAACGACAA
>CADAUB010000094.1:2009-8840 GCA_902790965.1 uncultured Eubacteriales bacterium
AGAGACCTTATCGATTCCGAGGAGTTCATGGATGCTCCGTCGATCATCGAATTCGTAGTTGGTAAGGATATTTCCGGAAACAACATAGTGGCAGATCTCAAGGATATGCCTCATCTTCTGATAGCCGGTGCTACAGGTTCCGGTAAATCGGTATGCATCAACTCGATCATCACCAGCTTCCTTTATAAGGCTAGGCCTTCCGAACTCAAGCTGATCATGATCGACCCTAAGGTTGTAGAGCTCGGTAATTACAACGGTATCCCTCACATGATGACCCCGGTCGTCACCGATCCGAGAAAGGCTGCAAGAGCCCTCGCGATCGCCGTAGAGGAGATGGACAAGCGCTACGAAGCTTTCGCTACGCACAATGTAAAGGATCTCGAGTCCTACAACGAACTGATGAGAGCCGATCAGAGATACGCCGACTGCAAGCCTCAGATCGTTATCATCATAGACGAGCTGGCCGATCTCATGATGGCGGCTCCGTCAGAGGTCGAGAATTCCATATGCCGACTGGCGCAAAAGGCAAGAGCTGCCGGCATGCACCTCATAGTAGCGACCCAGAGGCCATCGGTAGACGTCGTTACCGGTCTTATCAAGGCAAATATCCCTTCGAGGATCGCCTTCAGCGTCGCGTCGCAGTTCGACTCACGTACGATACTCGATATGGCCGGTGCCGAAAAACTTCTCGGTAAGGGCGACATGCTGTTCTCACCTGTAGGTTCCACCAAGCCTTACAGAGTGCAGGGCCCATTCATTTCCGAGAAGGAGACCGAAAAGATAAAATGCTATAGAAAATGCCGATAAGAAGAGCACCAGCGAGGCTCAGGACGAGCTGACTGAAGACGCCATCGCCTTCATCTTCAAGTCCAAGCAGGCTTCTGTCTCTATGCTTCAGAGGAGATTCAGGATCGGTTACAACAGAGCTGCCAGGATCATCGATGAGATCGAGGAGAAAGGCATAATCGGGCCTTCCGACGGATCAAGGCCGAGACAGCTGCTTATGACCGAAGAGGAATACTATGGAGGTTATAGCGATGGGGATAATACGAACGGTATCAGTGGGAGTGAAGGTAGCGAGGAAGCTCCAGAAGTCGTACAAGAGAGCGAAGTTAGCGGCGGATACAGCGTCGAGCCTGAACCAGCGCCGGATGAAGCTTTTGGAGGAGCAGACAAACTCTCGAACACCCAGGCAATGAATTCCTTCAATTCCCTGCCCGAATCGGTAAGGCGGGCCGTGATGGACGCCGACAGTGAGGATAATTATTGATGAAAAGGGTATTTATCGATACGCTTGGTTGCGCGAAAAACGAATACGATTCACAGGTGCTTGCAGCCTCTTTGATAGAAAGGGGCTGCGTTATTACGGATGACGCAAATGACGCGGATATCCTGATCGTAAATACCTGCGGATTTATCAATGACGCCAAGAAGGAGTCGATAGAGCGCATACTCGATCTTTCGGATGAATACGCCGGCAGAAAGAAACTCGTGGTGACCGGATGCCTTTCGGAAAGATACCATAAAGAGCTTGCGGAAGAGATCCCTGAGGTGGATATGTTCTTTGGGGTCAATGACTATGACCGCCTGCCTGATCTTTTGCTCGGAGAAGAGACAGCATCAGGAAAGGATGTTCTCGGCGATATGATGCGTGACCGCGTAGGCGATTCGCTCGATATGCTTCCGTATAGAAAGCGCGACTACAGAAAGAGCGAGTTTAAAGATGATGAGCACTATGGATATCTAAAGATAGCAGAGGGCTGCAACAACGCGTGCAGCTTTTGCGCTATCCCGCTTATCAGAGGGCCTTACAGGTCGAAGAGGATAGAGGATTGCATCAAAGAAGCCGAGGATATGGCCACGGCAGGAGTGAAAGAGCTGATACTGATAGCCCAGGATTCGTCGCAATATGGGCGCGATCTGTACGGCGAGCTCAAGTTACCGGAGCTTTTAAGGCAGCTTTGCAAGGTAGAAGGCATCGAATGGATCAGATTGATGTATGTTTACGATAATTCTATTACTGACGAATTAATAGAAACCATCGCAAGCGAGGATAAAATCTGCAAATATATCGACATGCCTATACAGCATATCTCGGATAACGTGCTCCACAGGATGAAAAGGCAGTCGACCGGCGGCTCCATCAAGGCTGTTATAGCCAAACTAAGGGAGAGGATACCGTATGTACATATACGCACAACACTTCTGGTCGGATTCCCGGGAGAGACCGAGGGCGACATGGATCAGCTCCTCGAGTTCATAGATACCGCGGATATCGACAGGCTCGGGGCCTTCGCGTTCTCGGATGAGGAAGGGACTCCGTCGTTTGAACTTGACGGTAAAGTGGGCGATGATGAGGCTGCTTCCAGGAGAGACACAGTGATGGAGCATCAGCTCGCAGTTAGCGAAAGGCTCAACGAAGCCAAGATCGGCAAGTTCTACGAGGTGATGATAGACACTTGCTGCCAGATCGATGCTGATATCGAAGAGATATTCGGCAGCGACCCTATCCCAGAGGAATTCGCTTCTGATGGAGGCAGAAATACCATAAACATATACGAAGGAAGAACAAGATACGACGCTCCTGAGATCGATTGCAGCGTTACAGTTTTCTCAGACAGAGACGATCTCGATCCGGGATCCATTGTAAATGTAAAGATCACAAATGCCTATGAGTATGATCTCGAAGGCTGGCAGATCTAGGAGGAAAAGGCTTATGAATCTACCTAACAAACTGACGATCGGAAGAGTGATACTAGTGCCGTTTTTCATCGCGGCTTATCTGACAAAGCTTTATTGGGTGGCGCTCATTATATTCTGCGCGGCCTCGATAACCGACTATTTCGACGGCATGCTCGCCAGAAAGAATAATCTTGTCACCAATTTCGGCAAGATCATGGATCCTCTAGCAGATAAGGTATTGGTCTATTCTGCGCTATGCCTCTTCATCGAGTCGGGCGTGATAAAAGCATGGATGCTCATAATCATACTCGCCCGCGAGTTCGCGATCGCAGGCATGAGAACAGTGGCGGCCTCCGAGGGCAGAGTGCTCGCAGCAGGTATGTCGGGCAAGGTAAAGACAGTGCTCCAGATGGTAGCTGTCATCGTATTCCTGCTCGCGCTTTCGCTCGGTTATCAGGATCCTGCTACTTCAGCAGGCACTGCTTCGGCGACAGTGATGACGATCGGAAACATAACTTTCTACGCGGCTCTTGTGATGACCGTATACTCGGGCTGCGAATATATCATCAAGAACAAAGATATCTTTTCAATGTGATGAGGGAGCCGGGGCCTCAGCGAAAACCGGCATATAGTTATGAAGGCATCGATAATAGCGGTAGGCACCGAGCTTCTTTTCGGCCAGGTAGTCAATTCAAACGCGGCATATCTGTCGGATAAGCTCAATCATATGGGCTTTGATGTCATGTACCACTTTGTGGTAGGTGACAACCCTCAGCGCCTCAGGGACAAATTGGCCGAGGCATTCAGCGAGACAGATCTCGTGCTTCTGACAGGAGGCCTTGGGCCTACTCAGGACGATCTTACAAAGGAGATAGTCGCTGAGTACATGGGCGCCGAGATGTATCTCGACCAGAAGGTAGTGGACGATCTTAAGGAGTTCTTTACCAGGCACGGCGGGAATATGCCTGAGAACAATCTCAAGCAGGCATATCTGCCGATCGGATGCACTCCTCTGTACAACGCATCCGGCACGGCACCCGGGCTCGCTCTGGAAAAGGATGGCAAGGTCGCGATCTGCTTCCCGGGCCCGCCGCGCGAGATGAAATGGCTTTTCGAAAACGGCGCCAAGCAATATCTCGAGCAGTTTATGGAAAAGAAGATGTTCTATAGGATCTTAAGGTTCATTGGCATCGGAGAGTCCGACCTCGAGATGCTACTTATGCCTCTTATCGACGGGCAGACAGATCCTACTATCGCGACCTACGCCAAAGAGGGCGAGTGCACGCTCAGGGTAACTTCCCAGAGAGACACTATGGAAGAAGCCGAGGCAGCTGTTTCCGAGATGATAGAAAAGATCGACGAACTTGCCGGCGACTATATATACAGCTACGACGACGAAGATCTTAACGAGGTGGTCGTAAGGCTCCTCAAGGAGAAGGGCCTAAAGATCGCGGCGGCAGAGTCCTGCACGGGCGGTATGTTCGCTAAAGCGATCACCGATGTGCCTGGTGCGTCAGAAGTGCTATCGAGTTCCTACGTTACATATTCTGCTGAAAGCAAGATAAAGGAACTCGGTGTATGGCCTGAAATAATCGACTGCTGCGGCGTCGTAAGCGCCGAGACGGCAGAAGCGATGGCAAAGGGCGCTTTGGAGCGCTCAGAGGCGGATATCGCCGTTTCTGTGACGGGTTACGCGGGGCCTGATGCCGACGAAGGACATTCCCCTGGAGAAGCATTCATCGGATGGGCATATAAAGGCAATGCCGGCAGTTATCCTGTAAATACAGACCGCAGTTTCAGGAACTGGAACCGCAACTATTTCATGCTCCGCATGCTAAGAGCGGTATACCTGATATTGAAGAAAGGATAGGCTCCACGGCACTTTCCACGGTCGTGTGCAAAAATTGGGGAATATATTGCAGGAATTAGGGAGTTTATCGTTCGACATTTCCTGCGGGTTCAAAATATAATATTGACAAGAAATCAAAGCACAGGTATCATATATAAGAACAAGCGTTCTATTTTGAAATGAGGAGATAAAAATGGCAGCACAGAACAGTACAAACCCTGAAAAGGCGGCTAAGGAAAAAGCGCTACAGCAGGCGCTCGATCAGATACAAAAACAATACGGCAAGGGCGCGATCATGAAACTCGGAGAGTCGGGCCCGGTAGGTAATATAGATGTTATTTCCACAGGCTCGGTCAGCCTCGACTTCGCGACCGGCGTTGGCGGATACCCTAAGGGAAGGATCATCGAAATCTACGGCCCTGAGTCATCGGGTAAGACAACTCTGACCCTTCACGCTATAGCGGAAGCCCAGAGAAAAGGCGGCCAGGCCGCGTTTATCGACGCTGAGCACGCACTTGACCCTGTTTACGCAAGAAACCTCGGCGTAGATGTAGATAATCTTCTGGTATCCCAGCCTGATACAGGAGAGCAGGCTCTTGAGATAGCCGAGATGCTCACTCGAAGCGGTGCCGTAGATATCATCGTCATCGACTCCGTTGCGGCTCTCGTTCCAAAGGCAGAGATCCAGGGCGAGATGGGCGATTCTCATGTAGGCCTTCAGGCAAGGCTCATGTCACAGGCTCTTCGTAAGATCGCAGGCGCCATCAACCGTTCAAGTACATGCGTCATCTTCATCAACCAGCTGAGAGAAAAGATCGGCATCATGTTCGGTAACCCAGAGACTACAACTGGCGGCCGTGCTCTTAAGTTCTACGCTTCCATGAGGCTCGATGTACGTAAGATCGATACCATCAAGAAGGGCGAGGAAGTCCTCGGCAATAGAACAAGAGTCAAGATCGTAAAGAACAAAGTAGCGCCGCCGTTCAGAAAGGCCGAATTCGACATCATGTACGGCACAGGCATATCGCTTTCAGGCGATATACTCGACTTGGCATCGGATAACGGCATCATCGATAAGTCCGGTTCCTGGTACAGCTATAATAATGAAAGGATCGGCCAGGGCAGAGAAAACGTAAAGCAATATCTCGAAGATAATCCGGCTGTCCTTGAAGAGATCAGAGCCAAGCTGATGGACAAACTCGTAGCCATGACATCCCCAGATGATGGAGATATTAAAGTAGATGCTGACGGAGTCGTAATTGAAGGCTAATTTCTGAAATTATTCCTTGACCTACAACCGACCTTGTGCTATAGTCTTTGTCGGTTAACCGCTCGGAGCGGGTTTTTTGAAGCGCAAGCACCCAAGCTTCGGCGAGTCTGGTTTAAGGAGGAAAATATATTATGTATGCTATCATCAAAACAGGTGGAAAGCAGTACAAAGTAGAGAAGGGCGACGAGTTCAGAGTAGAAAAGCTCGACGCTAACGTAGGCGACACAGTCGTATTCGACGAGATTTACGCAATTGGTGGAGACAGCCTCACAGTCGGCACACCTCTCGTAGAGGGACAGGCAGTTACAGCTGAGGTCCTCGAGCAGGGCAAGGGCGACAAGGTCGTTATCTACAAGTACAAAGCTAAGAAAGATTACAGACGTAAGAACGGTCACAGACAGCCTTATACGCTTGTAAAGATCACAGATATCGGAGCAGCCGGTACAAAGAAAGCAGCTAAGGCTGCAAAGGCTGAGCCAGCAAAGAAAGCAGACGCTCCAAAGGTAAGCGCATCCATGAAGAAAGATGAGCTTCTCGCGGTAGCTAAGGAGCTCGGAGTCAAGGTTGACTCCAAGGCAACAAAGGCTGACATCATTGCAGCTATCGAGGCTAAGTAGTTAAGGAGGATATACAATGTCAAGTAAAAAGGGAGTAGGAAGTTCCAAGAACGGCAGAGACTCCGAGGCGAAGAGACTTGGACTCAAGGTAGGTGCCGGTGAATATGTAAGTGCTGGAAGCATTCTCATGAGACAGAGAGGAACAAAGTTCCACCCTGGTAACAACGTTGGTATCGGCGGAGACGACACACTCTTTGCAAAGATCGACGGAACAGTCAAGTTCGAGAGATACGACAAGAAGAGAAAGCAGATCAGCGTTTACAGCAAAGAAGCTTAATCGGAACAAAGCAGGCTCCTACTTAGGTAGGAGCTTTTATTTGCGGGGCTATAAGCCCCGTCGAGGGCGCGAAGTGCCCGAGACAAATAAACCACCCGCTATGCGGGTGCGCATCGAAGGTTAAACCAATAGACTC
>CADAUB010000095.1 GCA_902790965.1 uncultured Eubacteriales bacterium
TTTCATTTGTGTTTAATTGACAAGCCTCTCCATCCGTGTTATTCTAGGTCGATTGGAATTAACGGAGGGGATAATGGAACGAAATATTGGAAACGAACTGAAATTCAGCCCGACAATAGACACCAGGCTTCTGAAAGAGGCAGGAGTATCGCTCTCTTCTACAAATACTATCTTTCCCGGTTTTTGTGACGTGCATGTGCACTTCAGGGAACCGGGTTTTTCTTATAAAGAGACGATAGCAACGGGCTCGCTTGCTGCAGCGCATGGTGGGTACACTGCTGTATGCACAATGCCAAATCTCGATCCGGTCGCTGACTCTGTCGAGCATCTTAAGGAGCAGCAGGATATCATCGACAGGGATGCCTGCATAAACGTTTACCCTTATGCGGCTATAACTGTTGAGCAGAAGGGTGAGAAGCTCGCTGATCTTGGAGGCATGGCAGATAAGTGCATAGCCTTCAGCGATGACGGGCACGGAGTGCAGTCAGATGACATGATGAGAGAAGCGATGCTCAAGGCGAAGTCGCTCGGAAAGATCATCACCGCTCACTGCGAGGTGAACAGCCTGCTTAAGGGCGGATACATACATGACGGCAAGTACGCGGCTGAGCACGGCCACAGAGGAATATGCTCCGAATCGGAGTGGCGCCAGATAGAGCGCGATCTCAAGCTGGCCGACGAGACGGGCTGTGCTTATCACGTATGCCACATCTCCACAAAGGAGAGCGTAAGCATCATAAGAGACGCCAAGAAGAGCGGAGTAGACGTGACCTGCGAAACAGCTCCTCATTATCTTCTCCTCGATGACAGCATGCTCTGCGAGGACGGAAAATGGAAGATGAATCCACCTCTGAGAGACGCATCGGATAGAGAGGCGCTGCTCGATGGAATCTTAGACGGCACTATCGACTGCCTGGCGACAGATCACGCCCCTCATTCAGCAGAAGAAAAGTCCCGCGGGCTCGAGAAATCGGCCTTTGGAATCGTCGGGATAGAGACAGCGTTCCCGCTGGCATATACATATCTTGTGATGCCGGGGATCATCAGTATGGACAGGCTCGAAGAACTGCTGGTGTACAACCCTCGCAGGCGATTCGGCATACCGCTCGGAAACGACTGGTCGGTATGGGATCTCAGCGAAGAGTGGACAATAAATGAAGCGGAGCTACTTTCCAAGGGCAAGGCCACTCCGTTTGACGGATGGCATGTGATGGGAAGATGCTGTCTCACGGTAGTGGACGGCAAGATCGCGTACAGCGCGGCGCAGGTAAGATAAATCGACGTAAATATCATCTATCCCTAACAGGGATATGGTGTAATCATATATGTAAGGCTGGAAAGAATTACCGAGGCAGAAATGGCGAAGAGGAAAGACGTAAAGAAAGTACTTATTATCGGATCGGGTCCTATAGTGATCGGTCAGGCAGCGGAGTTTGACTACGCCGGCACGCAGGCGTGCCTGGCGCTCAAAGAAGAAGGCTATGAAGTCATACTTTGTAACTCCAATCCTGCGACGATCATGACAGATACTATGATCGCCGACAAAGTGTACATGGAGCCACTCACACTTGAGTACATAGCAAAGATACTCAGATACGAGAGGCCCGATGCCATAGTGCCTGGAATCGGAGGACAGACCGGGCTCAACCTCGCCATGCAGCTCGACAAGAAGGGCGTTCTTGAAGAGTGCCGCGTAAAACTGCTGGGTACTCCTGCGGATTCGATCGAAAGAGCAGAGGACAGAGAACTGTTCAAAGAGATGTGCGAATCGATCGGCGAGCCGGTAATTCCAAGTGAGATCACTTACAGCATCGAAGAGGCCAAGAAAGCAGCCTTGGATATCGGTTATCCGGTAGTGCTTCGCCCGGCGTTTACTCTCGGCGGTACAGGCGGCGGCTTTGCGAATAACGAAGAAGAACTCGAAGATATAGGCATCAAGGCATTCAGCCTCTCGCCGGTACATCAGGTGCTCGTAGAAAAATCCGTAAAGGGCTACAAAGAGATCGAATTCGAGGTAATGCGTGACGGTACAGACAACGCCATTACCATCTGCGGTATGGAGAACGTAGACCCTGTCGGCGTACATACAGGAGACTCAATCGTAGTAGCTCCTATACTTTCGCTGAACGATCACGACCTCAAAATGCTCAATGATTCTGCGATAAAGATCATCAGAGAACTCAAGATCGAAGGAGGCTGCAACGTGCAGTTCGCACTTCATCCTGAGACCAGCGAGTATTACCTCATAGAGGTAAATCCTAGAGTCTCGAGATCATCAGCTCTGGCGTCGAAAGCTTCGGGTTACCCTATCGCAAGAGTCACAGCCAAGATCGCTCTTGGTATGACACTCGACGAGATCGAGGTTGCAGGTGGCCTTGCTTCGACAGAGCCATCTCTTGATTACATCGTAGCGAAGTTCCCTAGATTCCCATTCGACAAGTTCGCTGACGCTACAAATGTACTTGGTACACAGATGAAAGCGACAGGCGAGGTAATGGGCATTGGTTCGACACTCACAGAAAGCTTCCTCAAGTCCATCAGATCGTTGGAGACAGGCGTTTGCCACCTCCACCTCGCTAAGTTCGACGGTATGAGCCGCAGCAAGCTGATGGAATACATCGCTGAGTTCAGAGACGATAACATGTACGCGATCGCCGAGCTCCTGAGAAGGGGCATCAGCGTTGCTGAGATACATGAAGTGACGATGATAACCGAGCTGTTCCTCGAGGCGTTCAAGGAGATCATCGACATGGAGAAGGCTCTGAAGGAAAGAGTCAACGACGTGAAGACCCTCAGGGACGCGAAGATACTCGGCTTCTCCGACAAGGAGATCGCAAGGCTATGGAACCTTTCAGAGGAAGAGGTATACAACAAGAGAAAGAAAGCCGGCATCACTCCTATATTCAGGATGGTGGATACACTCCATACCGGCAAGTATATCGCATACCTCTACTCGTCATATACGGGTGAGAATGAGTCCAGACTGACAGACAAAAAGAAGATAATCGTGCTTGGCGCGGGTCCTATCAGGATAGGCCAGGGCGTGGAATTCGACTACTCGACAGTGCACGCGGTGCAGACTATAAAACGCGCCGGTTACGAGGCCATCATTATCAACAACAACCCTGAAACAGTATCGACCGATTACACCACGGCAGACAAGCTGTACTTCGAGCCGCTGACGGTCGAGGATGTTATGGCGATCATCGACTTTGAGCAGCCGGAGGGCGTTATTGCCACACTCGGCGGACAGACAGCGATCAACCTGGCCGAGCCGCTCAGAGACAGAGGCGTCAAGCTTATAGGAACAGACTGCGAGGCCATTGACAGAGCGGAGAACAGAGACCGCTTCGAAAAGGTGCTTGAAAAGCTTGATATCCCTCAGCCAAAGGGCCGCGCTGTAACAAAGATCGAAGACGGAGTCAAGACAGCCGCTGAGATCGGGTATCCTGTGCTTGTAAGGCCTTCGTTCGTACTCGGCGGACGTGCCATGCAGATAGTAGGCGATGAGGATCAGCTAAGACATTATCTCAAGACAGCTGTTGAGATCGATGAGGACAAGCCGGTTCTGGTAGACAAATACATACTTGGCAAGGAGGTAGAGATCGACGCGATCTGTGACGGGCGAGACGTATTCGTGCCGGGGATCATGGAACTGGTCGAGAGGACAGGCATCCACTCCGGAGACTCCATTTCGGTATATCCTACCTTCTCGATAAGCAATGAAGTAAAGGGAAAGATCCTCCAGTACGCGAAGAAACTCGGCCTGGGCATTGGCATCGTAGGTCTTTATAACATACAGTTCATCGTAGATGAGCATGATGATGTATATATCATCGAGGTCAATCCGAGATCATCGAGGACTGTTCCGTTCCTCTCCAAGGCGACGGGATACAGCCTCGCAGACATAGCTACTGACGCAATACTCGGAAAGACTCTGAAAGAGCAGGGCATATTCGATCTCTATCCTGAAGAAAAGAAGAGATTCTACGTAAAGGTGCCTGTATTCAGCTTCAACAAGATCAAAGGCCTCGATACATATCTCTCGCCTGAGATGAAGTCGACAGGCGAAGCGATCGGCTATGATGACAAGCTCAACCGTGCTCTGTACAAGGCGCTCACAGCCTCAGGCACAAAGTTGCGTAACTACGGTACGGTATTCGCGACGCTCGCCGGCGATGACAAGGCGGAGGCTCTGCCTCTGATCCAGAGATTCTATAATCTCGGATTCAATATCGAAGGTACACCGGGCACTGCCAAATTCCTGAAGGATAACGGGATACGCACAAGGTCCATGAAAAAGATCAGTGAGGGCTCTGATGAGATACTCGACGCCATCCGCAACGGTCATATAGCTTACATACTCAATACCCGCAAGGTAGGTGACCATGTACAAGCCAATGACGGCGCGATGATAAGGCAGTGCGCAAGCGAGAACAACGCTACTCTCTTCACTTCGCTCGATACAGTAAGAGTGCTGCTCGATGTACTTGAAGAGACTACACAGACTATATCGACCATTGATGCATAGAAACAGAAAAGGAGGGAAAGGAATGAATGAGATCAGGCATCTGATCAGCATAACCGATCTGTCTGTAGAAGAGATAGATCATCTGATGAAAGTGGCAGATGACATTATTGACGATCCTGAGAAATATCAGGATATCTGCGCTCATAAAAAACTGTCGACGCTCTTCTTTGAGCCAAGCACAAGGACAAGGCTGAGTTTCACAGCGGCAATGATGGAACTCGGCGGCAACGTGCTCGGTTTCGACCAGGCTGCATCAAGTTCAGCGGCAAAGGGAGAGAGCGTAGCCGATACCATAGTCATGGCAGGTTGCTATTCGGATATCATCGCGATGAGACACCCTAAGGAGGGCGCTCCATACGTGGCTGCGAGCCGCGCGGCGGTGCCAGTGATAAACGCGGGTGACGGCGGTCATTTCCATCCGACGCAGACGCTTACAGACCTCATGACGATCCACAGAAAGAAAGGAGATCTCGGTGATCTCACGATAGGTCTCTGCGGAGACCTCAAATTCGG
Organism: uncultured Eubacteriales bacterium; assembly: GCA_902790965.1. Classification (GTDB taxonomy): domain Bacteria; phylum Bacillota; class Clostridia; order Peptostreptococcales; family Anaerovoracaceae; genus Crickella. Next base: position 5,045 of record CADAUB010000095.1, read on the forward strand.
ACGCACCGTGCATTCGCTCATCGAAGCGATGCTGAGATATGATGGAGTGAAGTTCGTCATGATCTCGCCTGAAGAGCTCGATCTTCCGAGCTACATGAAGGAAAAGCTCAATGAGGCCGGCGCGGAATGGAGCGAAGTGAGGAGCCTTGAAGAAGCGATCCCTGAACTTGATGTGCTCTATATGACCAGAGTTCAGAGAGAAAGATTCTTCAATGAAGAAGACTACATAAGACTGAAGGACAGCTTTATCCTCAGACGCAAGATGCTGAACACGGCCAAAGAGGACATGATAGTGATGCATCCGCTACCGAGAGTCAATGAGATCTCGACGGATGTTGATGACGATCCGAGGGCGGCTTATTTCTTCCAGGCGCTTATGGGCAAGTACATACGCATGGCGCTGATATTGTTCTTACTCGGAATAAAGTAGCAAGGGGGCAGGCATGAATATAGACGGAGTTACGACAGGCATAGTACTGGATCATATACAGGCAGGCAAGGGCTGGGAGATCTACAATCTGCTGGGGCTCGACAAACTTGACTGCACTGTAGCCATCATACAGCGCGCAAGCAGCACAAAATACGGCAAAAAGGATATTATAAAAATAGATGGCGATGTGGATGTCGACCTTGACATACTGGGTTATTTCGATACCAAAATAACCGTCAATATGATAAGGGACAACAAATTAGAGAAAAAGGTAAAACTGAAACTGCCACAGAAATTGACGGGCGTGATCGAGTGCCGCAATCCGAGGTGCATCACCTCGCAGGAACAGGACATAGTGCATCAGTTCTGGCTGGCCGATCCGGCAAAAAAGAAATACCGCTGCGTTTACTGCGACTCGATATACAAAGAAAAGAAATAGATCAGACGTCCCGGCTCACATACGAGCCGGGCTTTTTTACTTTGCCCTCACTTCATCATGACGGCATCGCAGCGGCGCAATTGTGTTATTATATAAATGTAAGACAAATGCAAGATGAATCTTTTGCAAGGTGAAGTAACTGCGGGAAGATACATCAACAATATGTAACAGTGAGGTAAATAAGTTTGAAAATACACAGTAACGACTAATAAATAAGTATGGGGGCATCAAAAGAAAGCCATCGAAAGGTGGCCTGTCAGATAGCATATGCTCAGC
>CADAUB010000096.1 GCA_902790965.1 uncultured Eubacteriales bacterium
TTCGAATAAATATTTATTTTGGAAATTTTTTATTATATTAATAATAACAAATTGTCCTTTGACTTGAGTATTTTTTTTGAGTTTCAATTGCTTATTTGAATTTGATCCGAAATTAAAAGGGGATATTCCCTTTACTTTGAGGGACAGCAGCGAGATGATGCCCGCTCCGAATATGAGTTTTACCAGGAACGATACCGCCGGGTATTTCTCCCAGAAGAGAGGCATCGCCGCGTCGAGTCCTGAAAGTACCAATGCTGCTACACCGAGTATGAGTACGTTTCTCTTTGTGAGTATGTCTCTTAGCGGTACATCCGGGAAGAGTGTCCTGGCTGTTACTGCGAAGAGGCCGGTAAGTACCGCGAAGCCTACTGCGAAGGATGCGATGAAGGCTCCTAGCGGTGAGGCGAACAGCGTGTTCCATACGGCTGTGATCAGGGTCATAAGGCCTGTTCCTATAAGCCATAGCGGCGTGATTATGAGGAGGCGCACCGGGCTTGGTAGCGAGAGCACTGCCTGCCTGAAGCGCGCCATCACGCTAAGCTTAGTGCCCTTTTGCTCGTCTGCGTCATCATCGTCATCGACATCCGTGTTCACGTATTCGTCGATGTCCATCACTATAGGTGGATTGGACACATGTGTGTCAGGATGTTCCTCCATGATGTCTGCCGGGGCATTGAATGCAGCGCTTGTGAGAAGGGAGAGCGCTACAAGCATGGCGCTGGATGTCTGCCGGGGCATTGAATGCAGCGCTTGTGAGAAGGGAGAGCGCTACAAGCATGGCGCTGGCTCCTTTGACCACTACGCCTCTGGCGCTGCTGGCAGCTTGATTGCCGCTTTTCTTCTTTTTCTGCAGATCAGGTTTTTTCATTTCTCTTTCCCCAATTTAGAGTTCGACTATGTCGAGGCCGTCGCAGGCTTCAAGAGCAGCCTTTGGCCCTACGACGCAAGTGCACGCTTCCTCTGCCATCTTGGCGAGTATATCCTTTTGAGCTGCGAGATCTTGTGGCTTAGTCCCGAGCATCTCGCTTCTGAACTTCTTTCTCTTATCGTCGGTGAATCCCGAGAGATAGAAGTCGTCTGCTGCTCTTCCCTTGGCGGCAGGTGACATAAGAGGCTCTGTATTCGCGATAGACGAGATGATGAAGCCCTCTATATCCTCAGGCGATGCATCTTTGAAGCCTTCGATGAAGGCGGCTGTTGTCTTGAATATGCCAAGCGAGCGCTCAGGGCTTGGGTCCCTGTATGTATAGCAGAAAATGTTTCCTGTCCTGCCTGTTGACATCGATGCGCCGTATGAACCGCCCTGGACTCTTATCTCGTTCCAGAGCTGCGCGAGCGAGATGATGTTGGACGCGACTGCCATGTTGCCGTTCATCTCGAAGCCGTCCGCTGCCATGTCGTAGGCGCTTACTGCGAAGGATACCTGAGCCGGGATCTGTATGCCCATGCGCTTTGACAGGCCTGATTTATATGATGCTTTAGCAGGCTGCTTTTCTCCGCTTGGGAGCATCTCAGCGAAGCGGGTGAGATCAGCGTATTCGCTCGCTGTCTCGCTTACTATAACGCCGGCGCTTGTGATGCAGTTTGCTACGGTATTCTTTGCGAAGTGCTGGAAGCTTTCGATGTCTTCATCTGAGGCTGCGGCCATCTTGTGCATGTACTGGAGGAAAGTCCAGCCGTTTACTGCCTCTGCCGCGGCGTCTCTTGCCGACCAGTGCGATCTCGCTTCCATCATCGCGAGCCTGTGACCGGATGATACTGCCGAGCGCTTTCCGTCTTCGTCTATCTGCTTGATGAGCTCTTTCATGAGAGCCTTGTCTTTGAATTTTGTGCGGGTGAGTATCTCGATGAGAAAATCTTCGGCGTATGAGAGCTTATCTTCGAGCACCGACGCCCTGGCTCTTATGCATGGGACGCATCCCTCGCGGTCTGTGTCCTCAGCCATTATGTCGAGGCCGAACGATATGGAGCCCACGTGCATCCTTATCTCGTTCTGAAGGGCGAGCACGTCGTAGTTCTCTGTCGGGAGGTCTTTATAGAACTCCGTGATGAGAGCCGCCGCCGGAAGCTCTTCGAGCGTAAGGCCGGTGACAGGGAAGTAAGCGTTTATGTATATGATGCCGTTTGATGGCAGCTTGTGATAGAGCAGGCGTACGCCGCCTACGTTCTTTTCTTCTGTTGGTATGAGCTCTGGCTCCGCGCTTATGTCGCTTAGGGCGAGCATAGGGATCTTCGATAGAGCCTCCTCTGAGTCAGGAGCCTGCTGCCAGGTTACGAGGTCTTCGTTCAGCTTTTCGAGATCCTTGTATCCGCCTTCGCCGAGCCTGTCTAGCTCTGCCTTTACGCGGGCTGCTTCCTCGGCCGCCTGCTCGGCTTCAAGAGCCGTATCCGGGCTCAGCATGATAGAGGAGTACTTTGCGACGTCTCCTAGGATATCTGCCGCGAGAAGCTCATATTTGCCGTTTTCAGCCATCTTCCTAAGCGTGTCTATGGCCTCGTTGGTGCTAAGGTAGAGAGCAGGGTCTCCGCCATAGAGCCAAGAACTGAATACGGCGTTGGCTCTGTAGAGCCCCTGAGGCTCTGGGTACTGGCGGAACCTGAAGTCGAGCTGGTTGATCGAAGCTTCGAGGTCGGTCTTCTTGATGCCTTCTTCCTTTACCTTGGCGATGACCGAGCTTACGATGCCAGTGATATTCTCTTCGGTATCGTCTCCGTCAGCTACGCCGCGGAATATCATCATGAGATATGGTTGGTCTATGCCGTCGGCTACGTATAGCTCCATGTCCTCGGCGAGGCCGGCGGACAGGACCGCTCTTTTGAGCGGCGACTCGTTGGAGTCGGCAAGCTGCTCGAGCAGCACGCTAAGGGCGAGCATCTTGTCCCTGTCCGCCCAGCTTCCGATAATCCTTCCGAGTACGAGCACGCGCTTGTCCGATTCGTCGTTCGACGCGAACTTCATTTCCGAATGCTCTACAGTTGGCTCCTGCTGATCGATCTCAGGAAGATCCTCAAGCCTGCCGTAGCCCTCGAGATAGCCCTCGATCATAGCGAGAGTCTCGTCCAGAGGCACATCGCCGTCCAGATAGAAGTAAGCATTCGATGGATGATAAAACCTCTTATATCTTTCAATAAATGAGTCATATGTAAGCTCAGGGATCTCCTCAGGGTCACCGCCCGAATTGTATCCGTAGCAGTTGTCAGGGAAGAGGAGCTTCAGCATGGCGCGCTCAGCCACCTGGTCGACATCGCTCATGGCGCCCTTCATCTCGTTATATACGACGCCCTTGAACGCAGGCTCAGCGCCAGCAGTATCCACGTGCCAGCCCTCCTGATAGAAGATATTAGGGTTTGTGAGTATGGCCGGCTTGAATACCGCGTCAAGATATACCTCACTGAGATTGAGGTAGTCTTGCTTGATGCGGGAAGACACAGGGTAGAGCGTCTTGTCAGGATATGTCATGGCGTTAAGGAATGTGTTCATCGATGTCTTTAGAAGCTCTACGAAAGGCTCCTTGACAGGGAACTTATCCGAGCCGCAAAGCACGGAGTGCTCAAGTATATGGAAGACGCCGGTGCTGTCTTCTGGCAGGGTCTTGAAGCCGACGGAGAAGAGCTTGTTCTCCTCGCCGTTGTCTGCCCATACGAGCCTTGCCCCGGTCTCATCGTGGAGCATCTCGACGAGCCTGCCCTCTATCTCCTTGATCTCGCGTATATCCGTTACTGTAAATCCGTACAGTTTATCGTTTACTTTCAGTTCTTTTGACATTCGTATCTCCTGGAGGAGCGACTTTTCGGTGGCCGCTCCGATCATATATTTGCGCGCCTTACTTGAGGCTTTGGAACCATTCGGATCGCCTTTAGTTAGGCACATCATATTCCCCTAAATTATATGCTATGACCACAAACAATAAAAGAACGAAATGCCCGCGTTATGGTACAATATATTTGTGAGAGAATCGGCATCAACTCTGAAGGGAGGAGGCGTCCGACGGATGGGCGCCAGCGAAGATATGACGGATAACGGACTTATTTATTTCGCCAGGAAGGGCGGAGAGACAGTAGGAGATAAGATCTGCATGAGACCGGATAAGGCCAACAGACACGGCTTTATCTGCGGTGCTACGGGCACGGGCAAATCTGTGACTCTTAAAGTGCTGGCCGAGAGCTTTTCAGAGCTCGGCGTTCCTGTGTTCATGTCCGATGTCAAGGGCGACATGGCGGGCATCGCTGTAGCCGGAGACGACAACGAGGGCATGCAGAAGAGGATAGATAAATTCGAGATCAGAGACAGCTTTGAATACAAGGGCTATCCTGTGTCCATCTTCGACATCTATGAAGAGAAGGGCACACCGCTTCGAACCACAGTCTCGGAGATGGGTCCGCAGCTCTTCAGCCGAGTGCTCGATCTTAATGACACGCAGACCGAGCTGATGCAGGTGATCTTCAAGATCGCAGACGACCAGGGCCTCATCCTCACAGATACCAAAGACATGAAGGCGATGATCCAGTACGCCGCCGATCATTCTGACGAGTACAAGATGGACTACGGTCTGATCCCTCAGCAGTCGGCATCGACCATTATCCGCGCCATTGTTTCGCTCGAGGCGGAGGGCGCAGACAAGTTCTTCGGCGAGCCGGCAATAGATATAAGAGACTTCTTCCTGACTGCTCCTGATGGTAGAGGCATCATCAACATCCTAGATGCCGAGACGCTGGTCAATCAGCCAAGGCTTTACTCAGCGTTCATGCTCTACCTTCTGTCAGAGCTCTTCGAGCTTTTGCCTGAGGTGGGCGATCCTGAAAAGCCAAAGATCGTGTTCTTCTTTGACGAAGCGCATCTTCTCTTCAAGAACGCTTCGAAGAGCCTGCTTGAAAAGATCGAGCAGGTGGTCAAGCTGATCCGATCCAAGGGAGTTTCGATCTTCTTTGTGACACAGAGCCCTGGAGATATCCCTAGCGCTGTGATGTCCCAGCTCGGTAACAAGATAGAGCACGGACTCCACGCATACACGCCGGCTGAGCAGAAGGCTCTTTCGGCTGCGGCTGACGCTTTCAGAGAGAATCCTGAATTCGATACCAAAGAGCTTATGCAGAACCTCGGTACGGGCGAGGCGGTCGTCTCGACGCTCGACGAGAAGGGCGCACCGTCTGTCGCGGAGTATGCGTTCATACTGCCGCCTCAGAGCCGTATGGGCGCCATAACAGACGAAGAAAGACAGGCGGCGATAGATAATTCACCGCTTCACAGCAAATACCTCAAGATGGTAGACAACGTCTCCGCTTACGAAGTGCTGACGGGCAGGGTGCCTGGCGCTGCGGGCGCGCCTGCAGATACCGTTACCGCGCCCGACGGGCAGGTATACGGCAACACTTCCGGCATACCTGCCGCTGAGCCGATGGCTCAGAGCGCCGGCCTTGAAGGCGCATCCGCGCAGCCTGCCGAAGGCGAAGGCATCACGATAGACGTAGAGCTTGGCGATGCACCAGCTCAGCCAGCCTCGGAGGCTCCTGCGGCCAAAAAGACAAAGAAGGCCGCAGCGGCAGAGCCTGAAGAGGTAGACGGAGGCTCTGCCATCGGAGACCTCGCCGACAGCCTCCTCGGCAGATCCGGCACACGCCAGGTGATCAGGTCCACCGGCGGCACAATAGGCCGCGAGATCGGAAAGACTATAGGCGAGGCAGTGCTCGGCAAGAAGGGCCGCACGATCGGAGGCAATATTGGCTCATCGATCGGCCGCAACCTCTTCGGCACACTCACAAGTAAGAAGAGATAGCTCCGAAAGGGGCAAACTCATATATGGCGCAGCTCCTAAGGGGCGCGCCGCAAAACAGATAATTACGGGGGGACGTTCTCTTGTACGCTTACGTAAAGCAAGATACAGGAGTAGCGTCCCTTTGTGCTTTTTTCTATTTCTGAAGAAGGGAGATGAAAGACCATGGATCACAAACTAAAGCTGACAGACGAGCAGCAGGCCATCCTTGACGGTTCCAAAGGCGAGACCCTAGCCAAGGTAATGGAATCGCTCGTCAGATATGGCGAGCTCTTCGGAGCTACCGAAATGGTGCCTATCAGCAGCAAGTACAACCATCTCGTCACATCGTTCGGCCTCAAAGCGCTCGGACCTGTATACGAACTGATGGACAAGCTGCTCGAAGCAGGCGCACCATCCGGACAGAAGTTCACGGTAGACCCTAAGCCGCTCGATAAGAACGTGCCGACAAACCCTATCCAGGACATCGTATTCAAGCTGTTCATGTACAGCCGCCAGAACGACTATGAGAAACAGCTCGCGGATCTCGGACTTCTCTCGGACAACGCGTTCACATGCACATGCTACATGGACGAAGTTGGCAATAAGCCTGGTTTCGGCGAGGTGCTCAGCTGGTCGGAGTCATCGGCGGTCGTTTACGCTAACTCGGTGCTCGGAGCGAGGTGCAACAGAAACTCCGGCATCATCGACCTTATGGGTTCGGTCATCGGCTATGTACCTAAATTCGGACTCCTCACAGACGAGGGCCGTAAAGCCGACTGGATCATCGAGGTCAAGACAACGAAAAAGCCAGAGGCTCAGCTGCTCGGTTCGGCCGTCGGCATGAAGGTAATGGAGGACGTTCCATACGTGAAGGGCCTAGATAAGTGGATCGGTAAGGAGCTTGACGACGAAGCCTGCACATACCTCAAGGACTTCGGCGCTGCTACCGCTTCGAACGGAGCTGTCGGGCTCTACCACATCGAAAACCTCACACCTGAAGCCGTG
>CADAUB010000097.1 GCA_902790965.1 uncultured Eubacteriales bacterium
GATATACAGCAGGGGCGAGTTTACCGAGGGTTATCTCCACGGCGATCCGGGCGAAGATATCCTTTCCGGTACAAGTCCTAAAAATCAGGGTTTGTTCATCGGCAGGGTCATCGCTGTTATTGATAGCGAGAGCAAGGCAGATGGCAAGGACGAACGAGCTGCCGTAAGGGGAGCTCTGAATCGCGGAAAAGTTCTGGTGTGCATAGAGCAGAGCAACAACGCCGTATCGCAGGGCATACGCCTCGGTTACAGCGACGGGCTCGAGTTCAGAAGCGAAGACGCAGATTATCTTGTGAATCCTCCGGTATCCGGCACGGCGACCTTCCTTAAAGACATCGGCGGTGGATGCTTCATAGCGGGCGACTTCGACAGAGGCGTCATGGCGGGCGATCTTGTATTCAAGGTGAGCGATCGCAAGCTGATCGAAAGGGCACGCAATATGCCTGAAAAGAAGATACCTGTCACCATGTCGTTTACAGCCCGCGAAGGGCAGTTCCCGACACTCGTGATGACAGATGTGAAGTCAGGAGCGAGCGTGGAGATAAGCGCCGATCACGTGGTAGAAAGGGCGAAGAAGGCAGCGACCGATGCCGAAAGGATAGAAAGCAGTCTGGCAAGGCTTGGCGATACTCCATTCGCGCCTGGCCTTACGGGCATAGATATCCAGATCGATGACGATATCATGATGCCGGTCTCCATAGTAAATCGCATGAGAAGGGAGGCCGCTGACGAACTTCTGAGGCTCAGAGAGATACACGTTACCGCCGGCAGAAAGCCTAAGCTTAGTAGAGATGATCTCGACAGCATCAGAGAATCAGAGGCTCTCGGAACCGACAAACTTGATTTCTCGGCTTATCCGGCTCGTGTGTCCGGGCATGAGATAGAGCCTATCCCGCTTGAGACCTTTATGGACAGATATGAGAGAGGCGAAGCATCTGACAAAGATGTGCCGTACATCCTAAACGTTTCCAAGGGAAAGCTCGACATATATATACGCGAGCACTTCGACGATATAGTCAAGGCCTGCGCCGACAGAGGCATACTTATAGGAAATCCGGGCTGGATAGAGCGCTTTAGGGACGCGGGCATCAGTGTGCTTGGAGACTACGGTCTAAACATCTATAACTCTCAGGCCAAGAAAGCCTATGAGGAACTGGGAGCCGAGATATATCTGATATCTCATGAGGCTGGCGCATCGGACAAAAGAGGCATACCGCTCATGATAACAGAGCACAAAGTCGATGCTGCCTCACTGACAGACAGAAAGGGCGGCATACACGAGGTGCGCATTTCAGAAAGTGGCGATAAGACACTCATTTATTGATGCCAGAAGGGTTGAAAAGTGCTATACTTTTAGCGTAGCTAAATCTTGTTATCAGGAGGTAATACTATGGCTGATAAGAAAACAGTAGACAAAGTAAAAGAACTGCTTGAAACTAATGCGTATGCTCCTCTTAAAGAGGCAGCAGAGAAGTGGCTCGCAGCCGCTGATGAGAAGTACGGCGACAAGTTCGACGATCTTAAGGAAAAGGCTGCTCCTACAGTTGCCGAGATCAAAGAAAAAGCTGCTCCTGTTATGGATGAGATCAAGGAAAGCGTCGGCGAGCTGAAAGATAGTTATGATGAGATCAAAGAGAAAGCTGCTCCTGCTGTAGCTGAGTTCAAAGAGAAGGCTGCTCCTACAGTAGCGGAACTCAAAGAGAAAGCTGCTCCTACATTGGCTGAGATCAAAGAGAAGGCGGCTCCTGTAGTTGATGATCTTAAGGAAAAGGCCCAGCCAACGATCGATAAGATCAGTGACAGCGAGTTCGTTGCTAAGCTCAAAGAGAGCATCTCTACATTTACTGATAATATCGAGTTCTTCAGCTCCAAGGCCGGCGAGGAAGCAGTCGGCAAAGAGGCTGCTGAACAGATCAGAAAGCATGCTGAAGAGATGAAGGCTCAGGGCAAGACATACTGTGACTGCCCTGCATGCACAAAGGCAAGAGAGATCCTTAAGGAACTCGGAGAAGATATCGGAGAATAATCATATATATAAATCTTATATATAAGTGATAAACAAATGTCGGCTCCGGCAATTGCCGGAGCCGTTTTCACGGGTAAGTGCCGGACAGCTAATTAGGGCTTTCGGCGGTCAAAATAATGAAGTCAGAAGATAAGAAAAAAGAAGTAAAAGAAACTGAAAACAAAGCAGCCAAGCAGGGCAGTGATGAGTTCGCTGAAGTAAAGAAGGCGCTGATCGCAGCCTGGAAAGCGCTTGCTGCTAAATATAAGAAAGAGTATAGCGGACTTAAAGAAGAGGTAAAGGGACTTCGAAGCGACTATGGAAACAAAGTGAGCATAGCGCTTGCCGCATATATTCTGTTTATTGTGCTGCTCGCTTTTATAGCGCTACGCCTTGGCGATGGCAGAGATACGTATGTCGCGGGCAATTCCGGCTCGGTGCAGGCGTATTATGTCGATGACCAGGCGATGAGACAGGGCGCAGGCACCGGTCTGATACAGTCATCCGAGACCTATCAGGTAACTCGAGGCACCGCTGTAAAAAGGCTGAGCGAAAAGATGAAGATAGGTGATAATACCTACATTCGGATAAAGGACAAAGCAGCTCCTCTCAGGCGAGCGATTGGCTTTCTCAAAAGAGGGGCAGAGGTTACCAGCTGCCCAGATTTCCAGTACATCAGCGAGGACTCACTTACAGACAACATAAACGATGTAGTTCGCGAGACAGAGGTCTACGTAAGAACTCCTGCCACTATATATGCTGAGGCGGAAGGCCCGTCGATAGCTTCGTTTGCGCCTAAGGGGACTTGCCTCAAGGTGACCGGATTCGACAAGATGAACGGCGATGGTTCTGTGCACAAGTACAAGGTCGAATACGCAGGCGAGGATGGAGAGCCTGCCGAGGGTTACGTCTACGGCAAGTACATGACAGACACACAGGAAAAAGCCGACGCCGTATATAACGAAGGCGGTATTTACGACAAGGTCAAAAAGGACAATTATGATATGAAGCTGTACGGAGGCAAGGCAGCCCACCTTGATTACTATCCGTGCGAGAAGCCTGTGATAGAGGGCAATGAGTTCTGCGAAGACGCTAGGACTATGTACCTCAACTGCGTCGCGGGTACTCATCCTAAGAATTATATAAAGCTCATAAAGGACACAGATTGCAACGCTGTTGTAGTGGACATAAAGGATGGCGTGCTCGCGTATAAGTCAGAGGTTGCGAAGGAGATGTCGCCTAGGTCATATAAGACCGCGTACGCTTCGGTAGAAGAGTATAAGGCTGGCATAGACGCGCTCAGAGAGTCGGGAGTTTATCTCATTGGGCGCATCGTTGTATTCAATGACCCGATCTACGCCAAAGACCATCCTGAGCAATGCATCATCTGGGGCAGCAACACAGGCTGGCCGAGCGCGTACTCGAGAGAAGTGTGGGAGTATAACGTAAGACTGGCTCAGGAGGCCGTAAAGGAATTCGGCTTCAACGAGATACAGTTCGACTATGTCAGATTCCCTGAGAACTCATACGAAATGAGCAAGTCGGGCGTCGCTAAATTCCACAACAAATACGACGAAGAAAAAGGGCAGGCAGTGCAGAACTTCTGTTTCTACGCTGCTGACCAGATCCACGAAGCAGGGGCCTACTTCTCAGTCGATGTGTTTGGAGAGAGCGCCTACGGATATATGACAGCTTATGGTCAATACTGGCCTGCCATTTCTAATATAGTAGATGCCATCAGCGCCATGCCATATACGGATCACATGGGAGGCGACGGCGCCTGGGAGAATCCATATGGCACCATGAAGGCCTGGGCCAAGAGGGCGGCCAAGAGGCAGAAATACCTTAAAAACCCTGCGGCGGCCAGGACATGGATCACCGGATACGATACGCCTCACTGGGCGCCAACTGTGAACTACGGCAAGAAACAGCTTAAGGATCAGGTGAAGGCCCTCGAAGAGCAGGGGCTGACCGGCGGATTTATCCCATGGAACGCGGCATCGAGCCTCGATAAGTATCATCAGTACAAGGCGGTCTGGAACAAGGACTAAAAAGCTGACAGCTTAAAAAAGATTGTAACGAAAAGGCGGCTTCTTTCGAAACCGCCTTTTGTAATGCTTTGATAAACAGTGAAGCCTTATTAGATCTTCATTGCTACATCCCAAGCTCCCCAGATAACGTGTCTCAGGTTGCCCCACTTCACGCAAGTACCAACTCTGTGGAGGTTCTTGTACTTGTAGCTTGAGAATCTGTCGTTAGGAACGAATCCGATTCCGTTGATAACAGCATCGCACTCTTCTTTCCACTCTTCGCCTGTCTCGAAGTTCTTGATCATGCAGTAACCGTCACCGATCTCTGTGACCGAGCTTCTCAGATGTACAGGAACGTTGTTGAATGGCAGAGCGTCTCTCAGGTATGAAGAGTTAGCAAGGCATGTTCCAGGAGCTGTGATGAGGTCGTCCAGGAACTCTACTACTACAGGGTGCTTGCCCTCGAGAGCCTTGTCTAATGCAGCCTCGCAAGACGACTGTCCGCCGCCGAGGAATACTACCTTATCCCACTTCTTGCCTTCTTCTGTTGTGAGAAGATCTGTGAAGGATTTAGTCTTTTCGAATCCAGGGATGTTGAGTTCCTTGGAGTATGTACCAACAGATACGATAACGTCATCATACTTCTTCAGAAGAGGAATGATATCGTTGACCTCTGTGTTGAGCTTGACTGGGATATCCCATTTCTTGAGCTCTCTCTCATACCATCTCATGAGCTCTTTATCTGCATCCTTGAAGGACATAGCAGCGGCTGTGTTGTACAGACCGAACATCTTGTCTGACTTCTCGAATACGATAGGGTTGTGTCCTCTCTTCTTGAGTACGAGAGCTGCCTCGAGTCCACCGAAGCCGGCGCCGACGATAGCGACGTTCTTAGGCTTGTTGGTAGGAACGATCTTATATCTGTTGTGCTGCATTGTCTCAGGTGTCAGAGCGCAGCGAGCCAGCTGGAGGGAGTCGAACAGAGGCTGTGTGTTAGCTGTGTGTTTCGACTTCGCGAAGCTGAAGCAAGCGTTATGGCATCTGATGCAAGGCTTGATCTCGTCTTCTCTGCCTTCTTTGATCTTGGTTACCCAATGTGGATCTACGAGGTTCTGACGGGCGATACCGAGAGCATCGATGGAGCCCTTCTTGATCTCGTTAGCAGCGAATTCGATGTTCATCTTACCAGCGCATACAACAGGCTTGCTGGTGAATTTCTTGATATGAGCGACTTCTTCGAAGTTGCAGTTGTCTGGCATGTAGACAGGTGGGTGGCACCAATACCACGCATCGTATGTACCGTTGTCGCAGTTGAACATATCGTAGCCTGCGTCCTCGAGGTACTTAACAGCCTTTTCGGACTCTGCCATGTCACGTCCAAACTCTTCGAACTCTTCGCCAGGAAGAGCACCCTGGAGCCAGCCCTTAGTCTTGGATACTACGGAGTATCTCAGGGAAACAGGGAAGTCATCTCCGCACTCTCTCTTGATCGCCTGAACGATCTCAACAGGGAGTCTGAATCTGTTCTCGAATGAACCACCGTACTGGTCTGTTCTGTAGTTCATGTTTGCGATAGTGAACTGGTCGAGTGTGTAACCTTCGTGTACAGCGTGGATCTCAACACCATCAACACCGGCGTCTTTGCACATCTTAGCTGTCTTAGCGAAAGCCTCTACCATTTCATGGATCTCATCGATAGTCATCATTCTGGACTTGATCGAAGGATACCATCTGTTTGGAGTCTCACCGGCCGAAGCGCAGGAATACGAGATGTCTACGATAGGCTTAGCGATAGCGCCGAACACTTTGTTCTCAAGCATCTTTACGAACATGTCGTTGATAGCCATCGAACGGCCGAATCCGCCAGCGAGCTGGATGAACAGCTTGGAGCCTGTCTTGTGGAATTCAGGCATCCACTCAGCGAGATCCTTGAACATCTTCTTGTTCTGATAGAGCCATCTTCTGCCCATTGTGTCTCTTACGCACTGC
>CADAUB010000098.1 GCA_902790965.1 uncultured Eubacteriales bacterium
CATCAGGATGCGTGCCTTGATCACGCTTATCCTGATGCACTCCTGCCTGCAACCGGCCCGATCGGAAAAGACCTAACATATTGACTTTGTTTTCATCTGGAGTATATCACACCAGCAGTCAAAGAATAAGTGTTCTGATTGTTCTTTCGTGTTCTTTTTCATTCAAGCCATTCAAGCAGATCCAAAAGTTCAAAACCCTTTTTTGTGCCGAATCTATTTCTCGAGCATAGCATACGTTCGCCAAAGAGGGCGGGTCTCATGGGGCGGGCTTGTAGCGAGCGAATGTATACTGTATTCTTGTTGATGAGGTGTGCGATTCATCCCACCACCTATAGAGGATGGGGGAATTCTTGCAAATTTACGTTAAACCGACTAAAAAATACCTGAGGGAGCTTGTAAGGCTCGGACTCCCTTCAGGTATCAATTCAGCTATATTCTCGCTTTCAATGGTAGTAGTGCAATCACTTACCAATAGTTTTGGCCCTATGTGCATAGCGACTAATGTTACTTTCGCCGGGCAAAACATCGGCGCAGGTCATTTAGACCGCGTTGAAACAGGTGCGAAAAAAGGAACTCAGGTGGCTGGAAGAAGAAAGCTATCGTATGATCACAGTGAATCCATTATTCTGTTGAAATCTATTACAAGCTCTCCGCCCGTAAGGGCAACCGGCACTTTATCTTTGAAAGTATATTCTGCGTGAGTATCATTTGCGAAGTCATTGACTGTCACAGTCTTTCTGTATGGATCTATCAGCCAGTATTCCTTTACCCCGGCATTTTGATATTTCATAAATTTGATATAAGCGTCTCTCTGATAACTCCACCTCGATACTACCTCCGCAACGAAATCGGGAGCGCCCTCAACATTCTTATCGTTCTCTAAGCGTGGATCTGTTACTTTCTTATTATCGCCTTCATTCTCTTCATCGGCATGTTTATCATAGTTGCAAAATCCTACAAGATCAGGCACGATCATGGTTTTATTGTCGAGATCGATCCTCACGTCAACAGGAGCCATAAACATTCTGCAGTTCATACCATGTTGATCGATATAATTCATGAAATAGCGATAAATCGAACCTACAATGTGCTGATGTGTTAATGATGGCGAGGCAAGATTGTAGATATGCCCGTCTATAAGCTCTACTCTCATGTCATCTGGGATGTCATAGTAATCATCGATCGTATATTCCCTGTACATGGAGTCGAGTTCGTAGTCTACATACTCACGGCCGATCTTCTCTGCATATACACGATTACCCGCATTATAATATTCGTCGGAATACCCGTAATCGTATGCAAGATTTCCCTCCCGTAAATACGCAGGCATATCTGGGACCATACCGCTATAGCTGTAGGCACAGCTGTCCATATCAGGCCTGGCTTCGGGAGGATAAAAACGTTCGAGGACCCTCTCTATGGCCTTAAGGGTCTTTTCTCTTGGATTCTTCACCTGCCCGGCGAATATCTTTTGCACTGTGCTGAGCGGCACACCAGACTCTACGGAAATATCCTGTGCTGTGAGCCTGCACATTTTTTTCATTTCTTTGAGCTGTTTAATATCCATATTGCATCTCTCCCCTCTGGTTTATGGCAAAATAATATTGCAATTTTGCCATTTTGTCAATGGAAATTGCAATATAAATTGCCGTTTTGTTGTTTGTTTTGCAATTCTAAGCGTACACTGTACTCAGAACTATAAGCAGCAGGCCCGTGAAATACAGGAGGCTGTTGAGTCTGACGAGCCACTTGTTGTTGTCGAAGACGAATCTGTAAAGCGTCAGATCCATATCCGAGAGCATGAACAGGAACGATCCAAGGCCAAGCATCTTGTAGGCTGGGATTGGCACCATTATCATGAGTGCCAGGCCCGTGATGCCGTGCATGAATATCGATGACAGATAGAACATCATCGGCCAGCGCATCTTCCCCATCTTGATCTTCTTTGGCCATTTGCCCGTGGCGTATATCACGAATGCGAGCATGATAGCTACTACCACGAAAGTCCACGCGAAATCGCCGAACTTGTAGCCGCCCTTATCCACAAGGATTATCTGCTCGTATAGCGTGAAACAGATATTGCCGGCCAGGAAGAAATCCCCTCCCCGGCCGAAGTCAAATACCAGGAAAACGTCGCCGAGCCACGCCAGTATAAGGGCTGCCATCAGCAGCGTCTGGTAGCTCGCGAATTCATACTTGTTGAAGAACACCACTATGGCCAGCACAAGGTACATGGTGGCCATGATGTACTTGTTGATCGCCCTGTGTTTTATATTGCCCGCCGTTCGCGTGTAAAAATAGCAGCACAGCGCGGCGAAATAGATGATAATAAATACTGTCAATGCTGTCATTTTGTTCCCCTCTGAATCGTTCTAAGTCCCTCTATCCTTCCAGATCCATGATCGGTATATCGATCTCCAAATCTGACTCAGCATATGTGGAGCAAGGATGTATGTAGCCAAACTTCTTGTCCGCGGATCTTCTAAAGTCGTTCTCTGCCGCGATAAAGTACTCTCCATTGACCACTCTGCTGTGGCAGAATCCGCACGAACCGTTTCGGCATCTCACTACCGCAGGGATCCCGGCGCGCTCAAGAGCGGTGATCAGTGTCTCGTTGTTTGGCGCATCGAGTTCATAGACTGCGTCGCGTATATGGACTATGAGCTTGAACACCTTTAGCTCGTCCACTGCTCTGTCACCAACGGAATTTCTCTCTGAGCGGATCAGCGTCTGGTCGAATCCGATCTTTTCAAGCTCGCCCCTCACGAATCTGTACATCGCATCCGGCCCGCACATAAACACGCTGGTGTCCTCATCGATGCATTCCTCAAGTAGATCTGCGGTTATGAATCCGTGTCTGTAGCCCTCTGCTTCCTCTTCGGAGAGCACGACTACTGTGTCTACGCCATCGCCCTTGAATTCTTCAGGGTCGAACGGGATGTGTGCTCTCGTTCTGGCGCCGTAAATAAGCGTCAGTTTGAAGTCTTCGCTGCCATCGCGTATCGCTTTCATCATCGAGAGGAATGGCGTGACGCCGCTTCCGCCCGCGATCGCGACGACGTGTCCTCTATCTCGGATGCTGTCGTGGTGGAAGTCGCCCGAAGGCTCACCCATCCAGAGCACAGTGCCAAGAGGCGCTTCTTCTATGATGAACGTCGAGAATATGCCCTTTCTCTGCACCATTATCTCGAGCTTGCCCTCAAGAGCATCCTTAGGCGATGAAATGATCGAGTATGGGCGGCTCAGGAACGAATCACCTGCCTTGCAGCTCAATGTCACGAACTGGCCTGCTCTGAAATACGGGAATCCCCCGCCGCCTGCCGGCTCCAGCGCTATCTTCACGCAGTCTGAACCAGCCGGGGCCTTGCCTGCGATCACAGCCTTTACGAAGCCCGGATGCAGGGCCTTTGCCAGGCGGTTTACGCCATATTCATATACCAGCGGAGTCGCAGGCGTCTCATCTATCAGCTGGCGGCGCTTTGCCGTCATCTCCATGGCGAGTCTGATGTCTTCGCCCGGGATATCACTTTTCTTGAAAGCCATATTACCTGCCCTCCTTTTCCATGTCTCTCAGAGTGCGGCCGGCTTCATTCACGCCGGATTTGAAACTGCTCGGATATCCCAGCAGCCTCTCGCCGTAGCCTCCGCCTATCCTGAGGCCCGGCACGAATCTGTCTTCCTCTACCATCTGGATCCTGTTCATCAGGCCGTCGTAGTATTGCGATTCGTAGCCGTAAATGGTGCCCTGCGGATGCCCGCAATATCTGGCATATGTCTCAGGAGTAGCAATAGCGATCTCCTCTATGCAATCATGAATGGTGGTGCCTGTGGCTTTCTCGAATCTCTCGATCATCCTGGCTGCCATTTTATTTTTGGTCTTGAAGTAGTCTTCCTTAGACACGCTGCTCCACACATCGTCTGTAAACAGTGTCGTCATGTAAACGATGCAGGTGCCTTCAGGAGAACACTCAGGATACGCGTTGTTGAGACATACCGTTGCCTGCGCTCCTGTGTTGTTCAGGCTCTTCATCGATTCATACTGCTTCACGTTATCGGAGGAGTCGTATATGAAGTAGTTGTGGTCAGTAATGCCGAGTTCCTCAGCCGATTTGCTGAGGCCAAGGAATACCG
This sequence comes from uncultured Eubacteriales bacterium, assembly GCA_902790965.1. Lineage (GTDB taxonomy): Bacteria > Bacillota > Clostridia > Peptostreptococcales > Anaerovoracaceae > Crickella. Next base: position 4,132 of record CADAUB010000098.1, read on the forward strand.
TGAAGCCCTTGCCCGCCAGCTTTCTGAAGTTGGTAAGCTTGACAGCCCTTTCAGGCACGGCTTCGCTATCCATCAGCTTTCCATACACCACATGTGGTGAGCAATCAGCGATCACGTGTCTGCTCTCGATTTCTCTTCCGTCTTTCAGCCTTACGCCAGAGACATGACCGTCAGCATCGGTAAGTATCTTCACCACTTCGGTGTTGAACCAGATGTCGCCTCCAAGCTCGTGTATACGCTCCTCGCAGGCCAGCGATATCTCGTGAGACCTGTGAGTAGGGATGGCCGCTCCGCCGGTGATGTAGCTGTTTATCATATTGGCGTAATGCAGGAACGTCATGTTGTTTTCGTCTGCGCCAAGGTAACACCAATAGGCGTTCAGGTTATCCACTATCTCCTTAGGATACCCGAGAGCCTCGAAGCCTTCCTTTACGGAGTATGATCCGCATGCCAGGTAATCAGGATATTTCTCCATCATCACCTTTGGATCGGGCCTCCCCTTTGTCTCGCTGAGATAGCCCATCGCCTCTCTTATCTGTTTGCAGAGAGCGAGGAAATCCTTAATGTATTTTTCTCCATCCGGATGCAACTTAGCGCTCTCCTTCGCGAAAGCCTCCGCGCCGAATGGCATCACGTAATCGTAGCCTTCTTTTTCGGATATAAGGTGGTAAGCGTCTTTAAGCTGTATCCACTCTATCTTATCGGCGATGCCGAGCTCCTCAAACACCTTGCGGGTGCTTCCCGGCTCTTCGTCTGTGCCGATCCCGTTGAACTCGTGAAGCGACGCTTCGAACTCGAATCTGCCACGCACAAAGCTCGTGGCAAAGCCGCCCGGGATATTGTGCTTCTCGCATACCAGGCACGACTTTCCGGCGTTAAGGATCTTGCAGGCTGCGCCGAGGCCGCCGTTTCCGGAGCCTATAACTATCACATCATATTTATCCATGGTAAGCCTCCGCTATCAAACGCCTGCTTCGACTGTGTATGTCACAACATCCTCTATAACATCGCCGTCTATCTGAAGAGCGCATGGCTGGTCGAACGATACCGTCACCTTGTGACCGGTCTGCACCGTTACCCAGTCTTCCTTAAGGACGTGCTCACCCTTGTTGAGCGACGGGAATCTCATCAGTGTCACCAGTCTATTCTTCTTGTAAAGCGTGACGACTGAGACCACTCCGTCATCGTTGAAGCGGTCCTGAGCAGGAGCCACCATCATGCCTCCGCCGTAGAAACGGCCTTTCATGGTCGAAGCCATCCAGACGTTATCGAAGGTGCTCACCTTTCCGTCCACTTCTACGGTAGCCTTCTTGAGCTTGTAGCTTCCAAGAAGAAGCTTGATCGCGATCTTCGAGTAGTTTACCGGTTTGTCGGATGTGGCTCTTTGGATATCGCCTATCCTGCAGGTCTCGCCATCGATGCCGTAGCCTATGCCGTTCAGGAATCTTCTCTGAATCCCGTTTACTGTGACCAGAGGCAGGTTCTTAAGGAACGGTCTGAGGTCGATCCTTCCGTTCTCAGCGTACTTTTCGCTGTCGCGGTAAAAATCATTGCCACTTCCACATTTAACGTAATACACCGGGTTTTTGAACTCGTAGCCGTATACGTCGTTGGCAAAGCGGTTAAGTGTGCCGTCTCCGCCTGTCAGTATTACGTCGTCATCTTCGCCAAGCCCATCGAAGAACTCTTTCATGTTCCCAATTTCCAGCAGGCTCGTGAATTCGCATTCAACGTTGTTGTCTGTCGCCCACTGTCTGGCGTCCCGGTCTCCCTTAGAGTTATTGGCCAATGGATTGTAAAGCAGATAAGTCATGGTTCTTTACCCCCTTCTCATAATCATTGATTAATTGTAGCACATGCGTACTTCAGTAGATACAATAATGCCATACAAAAAAGCTTCCAACTATGGTATTTCCAAAGTGGGAAGCTTCTTATTGTTTAACTATTTGTCAACGATTTTTGGTTTACTTTCAAATTACGTTGAGCTGTATCAAGTTAACTCACATTCGAATAATTCTCTTAAGACCTTTTTCATGTCGTCTTTATTGAGTGGTTTTGAGATATGCGCGTTCATTCCCGTGTCCAAAGCCTTCTGTATGTCTTCGGTAAAGGCATTTGCCGTAACAGCGATGATCGGGATCGACGCTACTTCCGGTTCAGGCAGCGAGCGGATCAGCTCTGTCGCCTCGTATCCGTTCATCACCGGCATCTGGATGTCCATCAGGATCGCGTCATAATATCCCGGCTCAGCTTCCATTACCATGTCGACAGCTTCTCTTCCGTTGACAGCCGTCTCGACTTCAAAGCCCATGGATGTAAGCATCATGACGGCTATCTCTGCGTTTACTTCAACGTCTTCGGCCAGAAGCAGCCTCATGCCTTCAGCGCAGTCGCAGTTATGTTCGTGCTTAGCAGGAATACCAATATCCTCTTTTGATGCTATTTCGCAATTGACGTGAACTATAAACTCAGTGCCTTTTCCCTGCTCTGTTTCGACTTCGATCGTGCCACCCATCATCTCCACAATGCGCCGGGTTATGGCCATTCCGAGTCCTGCGCCCTGCACATTGCTCACAGTGGATGTCCTTTCCCTTTCAAACGAATCAAACACTCTGGCGGCGAATTCTTTGCTCATTCCTATTCCATTGTCTTTGACTCGAAGCTCGTAATCCGCTCTGCCATCTTTCCTGTCACCTTCCGTAAGCGTCACGCTTACAGTGCCGCCCTCTGGTGTGAATTTATAGGCATTGCTGATAAGATTCATCAGCACCCTTGTGCAGCGGACACGGTCACAGATCGCGTATCTGTCGGTCACACCGGATGCGTCGACGGAAAAGTTAAGACCTTTCGCTTTCATCTGATCATCAAAGACGGTCGACACTTCATCAAGAATGCTTTGTATGTCTGCCGGTGCCTCTTCAAGATGCATTTTGCCGCTCTCGATCCTGCTCATTTCCAGAACATCGTTTATAAGATCGAGAAGATGCCGCCCCGCGATGCCGATCTTATCGATATACTCCCGGAGCTTATCCTCATCGACCGTTTCGCTTTCAGCCAGGGCCGAGTATCCGATGATCGCGTTAAGAGGCGTACGGATATCATGTGACATGTTGGAAAGGAATACCGTCTTGGCTTTATTGGCCCTCTCTGCAGCCTGAAGCTCTACCCTTAGATTCTCAGAGCTATATACACTCTCAGCAAGTCCTCTAAGCACATTGATTATGATGAATACAAAAACGCTGCCCCCAAAAAGGATACCTGCCATCACTATATCCGGTTTACCGAATAAGCCGACAAAGAGATATCCGATCAGGAACAGCACAAGTAAAGCTATAGGTACAAGCAGACCGGAGGCCTGTGTTCCATTTCCCCATGTATGCCGTATGTAACGTTCAAACCTGACATACAGGATGATATTTATCACCATCAGCGCGCTGCCTATGAAGATCAGCGCCAGTATAATGCCGTTGCTATCCATAATCCCGTCCCTTTTGGTTACAAAGCTTTGTATTTTTCGCTGTTTTCGGTGTAGCCCTTGTTGATCACTATGTGGCCGCCTACGACAACGGCAACCTTGACATGCTCCTCTTTCGGCATCAGCTTTTTGTTTCTTGTGAGCGTAGCTATCTCTTTCATAAGCCAGTGCAGATTCTTCTTTACCATTTCAGCTTCCACTTCGTCCTGAGGTTTTTCTTTGACATCCCCGACTTCAGTATAGCCTCTGGCATAGTTGTCATATACCGTCGCATTCTTCTTAAGCTGATGGATGATAAAGCCTTTCGGAAAAGCCTCGCTGCCTATGTAGTATGCCAGCTGCTTGCTCTCGTAGTTGGAAAGCCTCTTGTAGCCTTCCTTGTTGAAATTGTAGGTCGTCTCGCCGTCGTTGCTGCTTATCACTATGCCTTCAAGGGCCACAGTAACGCTCTCTGTCTCCTCGGCCGAGATGTTCGACATGACTCCTTTTATAAAGTCATTGTCAAACCTCTTTTTGATGTCCGCGATCTCGTCTTCAGAAGGCATCCATTTCTGCATCGCTATGTCGAGTTTATCGGCTTTGTTGCGGGTGCTTATCGCCCAGGCGAATACAACAATCGCCAAAAGTATCACTATCAGTGTAGCTATGGCAAGCTGGTTGTCGACCGCTTTTGC
>CADAUB010000099.1 GCA_902790965.1 uncultured Eubacteriales bacterium
GTCGTCGAGCTTGAGTTCTTCCGCTACTCTTCCGCCGAGCAGATGCTTGATGTTGTTGATCATATGGCCCTTTGTCTCAAAGAACCTGTCTTCTTCAGGGAGCCACATGGTAAATCCGCCGGCCATACCGCGAGGTATGATAGTGATCTGATGTACTGGGTCGGATCCCGGAATGGCTCTCATAACGATAGCGTGGCCCGCCTCGTGGTAAGCTGTGAGCTTCTTTTCCTCATCGGATATGACTCTGGACTTCTTCTGAGGGCCTGCCATTACCTTTGTGGTAGCCTCTTCGATCTCGTCCATTCTTATCTTTGTACCGTTTCTTCTGGCTGTCAGAAGAGCGGCCTCGTTGATGAGGTTCTCAATGTCAGCTGGGCTGAAGCCCGGAGTTCTCTTAGCGAGGATCTCAGGCGATACGTCATCATCGAGAGGCTTGTTCTTGGTGTAGAGTCTGAATATCTCTTCCCTGCCCTTGATATCCGGCATGCCGATAACGATCTGTCTGTCGAAACGGCCCGGTCTTAGAAGAGCAGGGTCGAGTACATCAGGCCTGTTGGTCGCGGCGAGGATGATGATGCCGAGGTTGTCTTCGAAACCATCCATCTCTACGAGCAGCTGGTTGAGTGTCTGCTCCCTTTCGTCGTTTCCGCCGCCGAGGCCCGCGCCTCTTCTGCGTCCTACAGCGTCTATCTCATCGATGAATACGATACACGGAGCGTTCTTCTTGGCCTCGCTGAAGAGGTCTCTTACTCTCGATGCACCTACACCGACGAACATCTCAACGAAGTCAGAACCGGATATAGTAAAGAACGGCACTCCAGCTTCTCCGGCTGTAGCACGCGAGATATATGTCTTACCTGTACCAGGCTGGCCTACCATCAGTACGCCCTTTGGTATTCTGGCGCCGAGCTTGTTGTACTTGCTCGGGTTTTTGAGGAAGTCGACGATCTCAGCGAGCTCGGCCTTTTCTTCCTCGAGGCCCGCGACATCCTTGAATGTGATGGACTTTCTGTCGCTCTTATACAGCCTGGCTTTGTTCTTTCCGAACTGGAAGGCCTGTTTGTTTCCTCCCTGGCTTATCATGAAGTAGAAGAGGAACGCCATGGCTCCTACCATGAGTATGGTCGGAAGCAGATTGAGAAGAGTATAATCGCTCTTAGGCGGCTCACTGTCGAGTTCGAGCTTGCCCTCATCTAACATCGGATAAACTACCTTCTCTTCGATCCAGTTGATCTCAAGAGCCGAAGGAGCGTAAGTGACCTCCTGGGTGTTGTCCTTCTTGGTTCCCGTCAGTTTTCTGTCCGTGATATTGACGCTCTTGTAATCTCCCTTTTCAAGATGGGTCGCGAACTGTGAGAACTTGATCTCCTTTACATTCTGGTTGGCTGTCATTCCGCGCAGCATACCCGAGATCATTATCACGACCAAAAAGATGAGAAGGTATGTTCCTATACTACGTCCAAATCTTTTCAACTTCTTATTTCCTTTCTATATAAAGTAGCCCATAAAGCAACTTGTATTTTGTGTCTCGAACACAAATTTTATCATAGTGAATCGACTAATTCAATGAGAAGCACCCTCTTAGTTGTTTCATCGATGCGATATTTTGAGGAGTACCTTCCCTTAGCCTTTTCTCTCTCTCCGGCGAACTCTACGCTAGGCAGTACCCACATGACTTCGCTGTCTATACATACCATGAGTATGCTGCCCCTTGCGGTCTTTCTTACCTTGGAATCCACGAGGAGATCCTGTATCTTCTTGCTGCCGTTTTTCATCGGCAGATAATCGCCTTCAAGCCTTGTTCTTAGAGTGATGTCGCCGAGCCTGCCCGGGTAAACGCTGCTGAACTTGTCGAAGTCGAAGGCGGCGTACGCGCTTTCGCTGTCTGGGGCAAAGTCCTTCATCATCACTATCTGAGGATATATCTGAAGGTCGCTGTCGGGGCCAAGCTCAACCTCTCCGGTCGAGAAGATCAGCTTGTCGTATTCCCTGTAAGCTCTTAGACCGAGCGGAAGATCGACTCCGCCCGATGGCTTCTCGCTGTAGATGAGGCCCGTTATAGCCGATATGTTCTCATATGTCGCCAGATGTTCGAGCCCCAGCATGTGCAGAGTGAGGCTCACTATCCTTCCGGTCACCGGAAGAGGATCGTTTTTGATGACGCTGATGTCTATCACCGCCTCTTCGCTATCCTCGTCCACGTACATGTTGTTTTTGTACTCGCCAAAAGCTATGTCGTTCAGGAGGTTGTCGTCGGCGGCGGCAAGCCTCGCGTAGCGCCTGAGATGATCCTTTATCTTAGGATTGTATTCCTTTTCAAGATGAGGGATCAGTTCGTTTCTTATCTTATTGCGGGCGTAAGTGCTCTCGCTGTTTGTCTTGTCTATATTAGGCTTCAGCCTGTTCTCCTTGATATAGGCTTCTATGTCCACGCGCGGTATCTCAAGAAGCGGGCGCACTATCGCATATCCCTTTTCGGAGAATCTGAAAGGTGGTATGCCGGCAAGGCCGTGTGGGCCTGTGCCCCTTATGAGTCTGAAAAGCACTGTCTCAGCCTGATCGTCTGCGTTGTGCCCGAGCGCTATCGCTATCCGATCCTTTGGGACTCCTTCTTCTTCTAGCTCTGAGGCTACCTCGTCATATATCTGATATCTCAGATTTCTTCCGGCTTCCTCGGTGGATATTCCCATCTCCTGGGCTATCTCACTGCACGGCGCTTCGAATATCTTGCACTCGAGATCGAGCCTGTCGCACATATCCGCTGCGTGATCGGCCTCGCTCTCGGCTTCTGGCCTCAGCATATGATTGATGTGCACGGGAACGAGCGCCAGATCGAGCATATCTGAGATGCTCGAAAGCGCGTGAAGAAGGCACAGCGAATCAGGGCCTCCCGAGAGGCCTATCACCACCGCGCTCTTAGGCTCTATGAGCCCGCTGTCTATTATGCTGTCAACGATATGATTTCGTTTCATTATTTCTCTTCTATCCCGAAAAAGCGGATCGCGTTAGCGGTAAGTTTGTCAGCCGCTTCGCCGTAGCTTATGCCCTTCAGCATAGCCATGCGGCGCACGACATGCTCTATATACGGGGATTTGTTTGGACGTCCTCTAAAAGGCTCGGGTGCCAGATAAGGCGCGTCTGTCTCAGACAGTAAAAAATCCAGAGGTATCTTCTGAGCTACCTCAGCCGCCTTCTTCCCATTTTTGAATGTGATCGGCCCGCCAAGTGAAATGGTAGCGCCGAGCTTTACGTATTCTTCTGCCAGCTCATATGAGCCCGAAAAGCAGTGGAGCTGCACTCTGGCGTCGGGCGCTGAGCCATCTCCGCACGGGCGCCCCGGGAACCATGACTTTCTCTCATCGGAAAAGGCGCCCTCTTCCTTCAGGATATCCATGGTCAGCTTATGAGCGTCGCGGGAGTGGATCATTATAGGCAGCTTAAGCTCGTTGGCGAGCCTTATCTGCCTGCGGAAGAGTTCTTCCTGCTCGGCGTGGTCGTCCTTGCCGTAATGAAAGTCGAGGCCTATCTCGCCTATGCATACGGCCTTCGGATCGGCTGCAAGCTTTCTTATCTCATCGATATCCGCTTCAAGCTCTCTATCTGCCTTCGCCACGGCCTCAGCGTCGTCTCCGCATATGCCCATGTAATATGGCGCGTGGTCGGGATGTATCCCGACTGCCGCGTAACACCAGGGATACGCGGCAGCATCGGCAAGTGCCTGCTTTGCCGATGCCACGCAGTCAGCCACATCCACTATGTAGTCGACCTCCGAGGCTTCTATCTCCGCGGCGAGCCCTGCCCGCTCTTCGTCTGTATAGTCCTGAAAATTTAAATGCGTATGTGCGTCAAAAAGCATCTGTGCCCCTGTCCGTAGAAAGTAAACGGCGCATCGTTTGGACTGTATTCTAAATCAATGCGCCATCTCCTCTTCAATATTGTCTTAGATGTATACTTTTATGCCTTTGCTACTTAGCAGCGGCTCCGCCGATCGCGTAGAGCTCTTCGAGCTCTTTATCGATATCGATCCTTGGGAAGAGCTGCTGGCCCTTCTCTACCTTGCAGCCATCCATCTTGTAGAACTCGAACGCGTCTTCCCATACAGGTTTCACGTCTGAAAGTCCCAGCTGCTCTCTCATGCGCTCTGTAGTCGTATGCATGTAAGGCTCGATGAGTATCGATACTATCCTGAGGCTCTCAGCGAGGTTTCTCATTACTGTATCGAGCTCGGCCTTCTTCGACTCGTCTTTAGCGAGAGCCCATGGTTCCTTCTCATCGATGTACTTGTTGGCGCGTCTTACTACCTTCCAGATCTCCTCGAGAGCCATGTTGAACTTGAACTCGTCCATGTTCTCTTCGACTCTGTGGCCCGCGTTTACAGCGAGTTCGATGAGTTCCTCGTCGATAGCGTCCTTTGTAGTCGCTTCAGGGACTTCGCTTCCGCAATACTTCTTGATCATGGACACTGTCCTTGACAGGAGGTTGCCGAGGTCGTTGGCGAGGTCGAAGTTCATTCTTCTGAGCATCACCTCGTTGGTGAATATTCCGTCCTGGCCGAATGTGTACTCTCTAAGCAGGAAGTACTTAAGAGCGTCGATTCCGTAGCGCTCGATCAGGATAACAGGATCGATGACATCCTGGCCCTTTGCGGCCTTGGACTTCGATACCTTCTCGCCTCCCATAAGGAGCCATCCGTGGCCTCTTACCTGCTTAGGTAGCGGAAGATCTGCGCTCATCAGCATTGCCGGCCAGATAAGAGAGTGGAATCTTACGATCTCCTTGCCTACCAGATGTACATCTGCAGGCCAGTATTTCTCGAAGAGCTCATCGCCTGTGTTCCAGCCGAGAGCTGTGATGTAGTTTGTAAGCGCGTCGAGCCATACGTAGATGACGTGCTTTTCATCGATAGGAACAGGAATGCCCCAGTCGAATGTAGAGCGGGAGATGCAGAGATCTTCCATGCCCTGCTCAACAAAGGCGATCATCTCGTTGCGCCTTGTCTCTGGCTCGAGGAATTCAGGCTTTTCTCTGAAGAGTTCGAGCAGCTTGTCAGCGTACTTGCTCATCTTGAAGAAGTAAGCCTCTTCCTTGGCCTTAGTAACAGGACGTCCGCAGTCTGGGCACTTGCCGTCGACCAGCTGGCTCTCTGTCCAGAAGGACTCGCATGGTGTGCAATAAAGGCCTTCATACTCACCCTTGTAGATATCGCCCTTCTCGTACATCCTCATGAACATATCCTGAACGCTCTTGATATGTCTTGGCTCAGTCGTACGGATAAAGTCGTCGTAGCTGATCTCCATGGTCTCCCACAGCTTGATGATGCCCGCGACCACTTCATCGACATATTCCTGAGGAGTCACGCCCTTGGCGTCGGCGAGAGTCTGTATTTTCTGACCGTGCTCATCTGTACCCGTGAGGAACATGACGTCATAGCCCTGAAGTCTTTTGAAACGGGCCATAGCGTCAGCCATGACTGTGCAATATGTGTGACCGATGTGCAGATTAGCGCTCGGATAGTAAATCGGAGTAGTGATGTAATATTTACCTTTACTGTTCATTTTCTGCCTTCCATTAATACATTTGTCAATTCAATATTTCCTATTGTAAACGTCCCTATTGTATCAGAAATATCTCTCTGTGTCATATAGTTACTACCCAGCCATCCATTTCAGGCTCAAGTATGCCTGTCTGCATGCCGTAAAGGGTGTCGTAAAGCCTCTGGCTGAGATCTCCTACCACTCCGTCATTGATAGGATAATCCACTCCGCGGAACCTCAGCTGGCCTATAGGCGAGATCACGCAGGCTGTTCCTGT
>CADAUB010000100.1 GCA_902790965.1 uncultured Eubacteriales bacterium
AGGTCGAGCACGTAAGGGACTCTCTCTTTTATCTCCTTCTTGCTCTTGTGGAGGACTTCCATAGCAAACGCTACATTCTCATAGACCGTCTTCTTTTCCAGAAGTCTGAAGTCCTGGAATACCATGCCGATTTTCTGCCTGATTCCCGGGATCTGCCGTCTTTTGATCTTTGTAATGTCTTTTCCGGCAAGAATGATCCTTCCGTCGTCAGGATCGATCTCCTTAAGGATCAGCCTGATGAATGTTGTCTTTCCGGCGCCAGATGGCCCTACGAGGAAGACGAAGTCTCCGCTCTTGATGTGGACCGACGCGTCGATAAGTCCAACATTGTCTCCGTATTTCTTGGTTACGTTGTTGAAAATAATCATTAAAAAAGAGCTTCCTCCTTATAATCGATGAGAACATTATACAGTCAGAAGCCCTTGTACTTATTGAAACTTAATGAACTTTCAGATGTAGTTAAACCAGCACTTTGGACAGGAAGTCTTTTGTACGCGCTTCCTGTGGATGGTTGAGCACAGCGTCTGGTGTACCCTGTTCTACGATGTAGCCCCCGTCCATGAAGATGACTTTATTTGCCACTTCCTTAGCGAAGCCCATCTCGTGTGTGACGACTACCATAGTCATGCCTTCTTTGGCAAGATCCTTCATTACATCAAGTACCTCGCCTACCATCTCAGGGTCGAGAGCCGAAGTAGGCTCGTCGAACAGGATCACTTCAGGGTCCATAGCGAGAGCACGCGCGATAGCTACCCTCTGCTGCTGTCCACCCGAAAGGTTCCTCGGATATTCGTTCGCCTTTGCCGCCAGGCCTACACGCTCGAGCAGCTTCATAGCCTTCTCTTTGATCTCAGCCTCATTTGCCTTCTTTACGTTGAGAGGCCCTATGGTGAGATTCTCGAGCACGGATTTGTGTGGGAAAAGATTGAAGGACTGGAATACCATTCCCATCTTCGTCCTCATGCTGTCGATGTTCTTGTCGGTGACGAGCTCTCCGTCGATGTAGATCTCACCCGCTGTAGGCTCCTCAAGCCTGTTGATGCAGCGGAGCATAGTGGATTTACCGGAGCCCGATGGCCCTACGATGCAGAGCACTTCTCCCTCTTCTACGTTCTGGTCGATGCCCTTAAGAACCTCAAGGTCGCCAAAGCTCTTTTCGAGCCCTTTGATTTCTATCATGCTCATGCCGCCGACTCCCTTCTGGCCACTTTACGTTCATAGCCGTTGATTATCTTGGACAACGGAATAGTGAGGATCATGTATGCCAAAGCGACGCCTATATACGCCGGGAAGGTCTCAAACGATGATGAGTTCCACAGCTGGCCGCGGCGCAATATCTCAACTACACCTACATATCCGAGTACTGAAGTCTCCTTGATGAGAGTTACGAACTCATTGGCGAAAGCCGGCAGTATAACGCGGACAGCCTGAGGGATGATGATCAGCCTCATGGCCATGCCGTGTGTCATACCGAGTGACCTCGCGGCTTCCATCTGGCCCTTGTCGATCGCCTGGATACCGGATCTGATCACCTCTGACATGTACGCAGCGGAGTTGCAGCCACAAACTATTACCGCAGGGACTACAAGACCGCCGAGGTTGTCCCATTTAAAGGCCGAGCCCCAGGACTGCAGCAGCCACGGAACACCATAAGCCATTATGAGGGCCTGCACCAGCATTGGTGTGCCTCTGATCACGTCTACATATACTTTTGCTATCACTTGCAGGATCTTGCTTTTTGTCTGTGAACACAGAGCAAGGAGCAGTCCTAAGGCTGCTCCTAACACTATTGCTATCAGACTTACCACTACTGTGGTAGGGATTCCTTTGCAAGCGATGAGAAATCCTTTCAGATAAACATCCATGATTTGTTATTCCCTTCGCTATATATTGCTATATCTGATTTTCTTAGCTGAACCACTTATCAACGAGCTCCTGATACTTGCCGTTTTCCTTGATGTTAGCAAGACCTGTGTTCAGTTTCTCAAGAAGCTCTGTGTTGCCCTTCTGTACTGCGAACGCGAATTCCTCGTGATCACCGAATGACTCTCCTACGAATTTAGCGGTATCACTGTGGCTGTTGAGATAAGCCTCGCCTACTGGCTTGTCAACGATAACGCCCTGAACTTCGCCGTTCTGCATCTGAAGATAGCAGTCTGTCCACTGATTGAGTACGATACCCTCAGCGATTTGTCCGGCTTCCTGCATCTCCTGCACCTTGTCTCCGCCTGTTGTTCCGATCTGGCTTGCGAGCTTCATATCGGATTTAACGGAATCGATGCCTGTAAGGTCACTGTCGATTGGGACAAGCAGCATCAGGTCACTTTCAAAATATGTGTCTCCAAAGTCTACCTTCTGGGCACGGTCGCCTGCAAGCTTATTCATGCCTGCGCAGATGATGTCGCCCTGATCTGACTGAAGAGCCGGGATAAGGGAATCAAATTCCATGTTGACCCACTCGAGCTTGAGGCCCTGGTCCTCAGCGATAGCTGCCATCATCTCAGGATCGAATCCTACGATCTCGCCGCTTTCCTCATCTGTTGATTCAAATGGTGGGAATGTAGCTTCTGTGACAACTGTAAGAGTATCGTCTTCGCTTCCGCCACCGCCACAGGCGCTGAGCACAAATGTGAATACCATTGCCATTGCGAGCAATACTACCAGTGCTTTCTTCTTCATTGCTTTCCTCCCCTTTTACAAATAGGTTTACATTTTTCTGTCACGCAAGACTATACCATCAAATGAATATTTATACAACCAAAAACGCGGATTTCTCCGCGTTCGTTTGTATATTTATTAATACACTTCGAAAAATATTACATTCTGCCTAGTATTCCGATACTATCCGATATTCAGTATCAGGCCGGCCATAATGAAGTATGTTCCAAGCGATATCATATCAGTGACAGATGCCATCATAGGGCCTGCCATCAGAGCCGGGTCTATGCCTATCCTCTTTGCTACCATCGGAAGCATCGACCCTATAAGCTTGGCTATGACTACGATCACGGTCATAGACAGGCATACGGTGATCGCCACGCCCGGCGGATTGTGATCGAGGAACACTATCCTGAGATAGTTGATCGAACTGAGACAGACACCGACTATGAGCGCGATGCGTATCTCCTTCCAGATCACCTTGAGGAAATCTTCGAGTTCGATATCGCCTGTCGCCATACCACGGATGACAAGTGTCGACGACTGCGTACCCGAGTTTCCACCCGTGCCCATCAGAAGCGGCATGTAGATTACCAGGCTGATCACCTGGCTCAGCGCAGCCTCAAAGCTCTGGATGATGCCGCCGGTGATGAAGTAAGAGCACATCAGCAATAGCAGCCACGGGAGCCTCGCTTTGACGTGCTGCCACACAGACATGTCGAGGTATTCTCTGTCTGTGGAGTCGATAACGCCTCCCATACGCTCGATATCCTCAGTGGTCTCCTCTTCGATTACCTCTAAGATATCGTCTACGGTTACGATACCGACTAGCCTGAACTCGTTGTCTACTACCGGGATAGCCAGATATCCGTATCTGGTGAAGAGGTCGGATACCTCCTCCTGGTCGTCATCCACGTGAGCCACTACAGGGTCTTCGTGCATGAGGTCTCCGACTATGGCTTCATCCGGTGAGATTACCAGCGATTTCAGTGAGATAACGCCCTGCAGCTTGCGCCCTCTGTCAAGCACGTAACAGGTATATATCGTCTCGGAATCGAGACCGACTTCTTTGATATGCTCGAGAGCTTCCTTTACGGTAGCTGTCTTCTTAAGATTGATGTATTCAGGCGTCATCAGCGCGCCGGCGCTGTCCTCATTGTACTTGAGGAAAGTATTGATCAGGCGGCGCTCGCTCTTTGGCGTCGTTGTGAGTATCTTATCGACTATGTTCGATGGAAGCTCTTCAAGTACGTCGATCATATCGTCGAAGTCGAGCTCATCGAGAATGTATTTGATTTCAGGATCAGTGATTATATTGATGATATCGATCTGATCGTCTACGGAAAGCTCCGCAAAGACGTCCACACTGATATCTTTTGGAAGCGCGCGAAAAAGGACGACCATTCTCTGGAGATCGAATTTTCGCCTGATATCCACCAGCATCTCAGCGATCTCAACTTCATTATGTTTGAGAAGCTCGTCTCTGCAGCGGAAGTACTTCTTTTCTTCCATGAGTTCAAATATCTTCTCGATGCTCTCGTCGTAAGCCTGATCCATATCAGGGACGAGATTTACATTCTCCATTGGTCTATCCTCCTTTCTGTTTTATTCTTCTTTATCTGACTTTTATGCCCTAAGCCAGGAAAAGCTTAAGCAAGCTCGCCTGATTACTTTAGCATCTCTATTATTTCGTTTTCAGTTATTATGTCAACTCCGTGTTCACGGGCCGCGCGGTTCTTAGCGGAGCCGGATTCGGGATTGTTGGTGATAAGGTAATCTGTGCTCGCGGATACCGAGCCGGCCACCTTGCCGCCCTCTGCTTCGATGGCGGACTTGAGTTCTTTTCTGTTGGAGTAATGCTCAAGGCTTCCGGTAATGACAAAAGTCTTGCCCTCGAGCTTGACCCCGGCAGCTTCATACGATTCATCGAGAGTAAGCACCTCAAGAAGAGCCTTTAATTGCTCAGCATTCGCTTCGTCTCTGAAATAAGCGGCGTAGTCTCTCGCCAGCACATCGCCTACTCCGTCTATATCCGTAAGAGCCTCTTCATCAAGCCCCTGCATATCCGCCCACTTATTCCTGCACGCTCTAGCGATCACATTGGAATTCTGCACACCTATGCCCGGGACTCCGAGTCCGTAAAGAAGGCGCGCAGGTGTTGTATGCGATGCCCTCTCAGCGGAGGCTACAAGGTTGTCAAAGGACTTCTTTCCGAAACCTTCCATACTTACTATATCATCTTCGAAGCGGGATAATCTAAATAAATCTGCGAATTCTCTGACAGCTCCTATACCAATCAGCTTGAGAAGCCCCGATTCGGAAAGCCCCTCTATGTTAAGGGCGTCCCTCTCGACAAAGTGGGAGAACTTCTTTACATGCTTGGCCAGGCAGTCAGGGTTAGTGCAGTGGAGGGTCTTTGTCCCCTCTTCATCCCTGATCTCGGTAGCGCCTCCGCACACCGGGCACACCGACGGGATCTCTATATTAGCACTACGCGTAAGGTTTCCGGCAAGCTGAGGGATTATCATATTGGCCTTGTATACCTGGATAATATCTCCGATGCCAAGTTCAAGGTCTTCCATTATATTGATGTTGTGGACCGATGCCCTGGACACAGTAGTGCCTTCGAGCTCCACCGGATCGAAAATAGCGACCGGATTTAGAAGTCCTGTGCGCGATGGGCTCCACTCGATCTCTCTAAGAGCCGTCTCAGCCTGCTGATCTCTCCACTTGAACGCTATCGAGTCCTTTGGGAATTTGGCTGTCTCTCCTAAAGTCGCCGCATATATTCCATCATCGAGAGTCAGTACCAGTCCGTCAGATGGGATATCAAAGCCCGGGATCGCTGCCTCGTATCTGTCGATCTCTGCGAGTATATTGTCCTTGTCGACCATTACGTAGTCGACTATCTCGAAGCCCTGTGTCCTCAGCCACTTCATGCGCTCGCTTCTCGAGTTGATCTCGATGCCCTCGAGCACAGTAAGATTGAAGGCAAAGAAGCTTACGCTTCTTTCAGCCGTCACCTTTGGATCGAGTTGACGGATGGATCCGCTGCACAGATTCCTCGGATTCTTATACTTGGCATCAGCGTCGTCTATCGCCTCGTTTATACGTTCGAAATCCGAATATCTGATG
>CADAUB010000101.1 GCA_902790965.1 uncultured Eubacteriales bacterium
ATCAGCGGATTATGCGCGCGTTCATCTTGTGCTTCGGATGGTATTTGAGGCGCACTTGCTGCCCCACAACCAGATCGGATGAAGGATTGGATATTATGCCTTCTATCTCCTCTCCCTCGATCGTGCGATAAACCGCATAGTAGTCCTGACTGACATCCTCCGGCTCAAAGTCATCCACGATACGCGAGATCACTCCAACGGTTTCGATCCCATTCTCATCGATCTCGTTCTTCATCCGCTTTGAAACAAAGTATATTACCAGGCAAACCGCGGCGAATATCGCCCACACTATATAGCTTTTCGTATCCATCTACGCTCCTCCTAATATGTATCATCTATTCCGTGCCTAATAAGTGGCTTTGATTTCGCCAATCAATATGCAGCGTCCATTCCGCCATCTAATACGCGGCATCCATCACCACCTATAGAGGATGGGGGAATTCTTGCAAGTCTATGTTAAACAACTCCAGTTAGCATCAGAAACTCAGAAGGCAACATTGCTTGCACTTTAGATTTTTTGTAATCTTTAACATTTCGTGTGACTATGCAGTCTGCTTTTATCCTATACGCAGTTTCGCTCATAACGGCGTCCTCAAAATCTGTCATACCATTATGAATCGCATTTATGCAATCCTCAGCATATGTATCAACCAGTCCGAACAGCTCTGTTAGACTAGATACGATCCTGCGTGTTTCTATACTGCTGTGAGTATGGCGGTGGATAATATAGTATATATCCGTAATAGAGCTGGCTGTGATATACGCTTCAAATTCGTTATTTGCTCTTCCATAAGCAATATTTAGAGCATCATCAAAGAACGGCTCTCTGCATTGAAGATAGTCTAGTATCACACAAGTATCGATAATAGCAGTCATATCTTTGAAAGCCTTTCTTCACGCGCATCTTCAAGCGTGATATCAGCAGGAATAACACCGGCAAGCGATTTAGCCAGGGCTACCCTGTCCTGATATGGATTGGAAAGTTTTGCTATTACCTTGCCGTTTTTTGTTATATAAATATCTTCATTTGATGCAAGCTGTAGATATTTGCCTAGATTTTCTTTCAATTCTGTTGCTGTAATAGACATATACATCCACTCCTTTCGTACATTTATTATATATAATTCGTACGATATTATCAATCATTCAGTGCGTTTTGAGCAGCGCAGTCTTACACATTAAACGCGCACCACTGTCAGCGAGTTTTGACTATGAGTGCAATTCACTGTTGTTTTTGGTATCATCTAAAAAAGAACTGACGCAATAGCATTAGAGCTATAATGATGAGAAAGTTATAGCTTTGGAGCTATGATGCTGAGGAAGATTAGGCATTGAAACTATGGTGCTGAAGCAGCAATATGGAGGCTATATTACGGAGGCCGAAACAATGAAGAAGATAATAAAGGCAGGAATGCTTGGCATAGGCAACGTTGGGCGCGGAACATATCAGGCGCTCGAGATGAACCGCCACAAGATCGCGGAGTCTACGGGATTCGATATCGAAATCGTAAAGATACTGAATCGCCACCCTGAGAAAAACCGCGGCATCGATATACCTAAGGAAAAATACACACCGGATCCGGACGATATTCTCACAGATCCGGAGATCGATATAGTGATCGAGCTCATCGGTGGGATCGAGCCTGCGACCGAGTATATGGCTCGCGCGATGCAGCACGGCAAGAGCGTTGTGACAGCCAACAAAGCCGCCATTGCTGCTAATGGCAAGAAGCTCTCTCGCATCGCGCAGGAGAATCATGTGCTTCTGCGGTTTGAGGCTGCCGTCGCCGGTGGTATCCCTATCCTCACTTCGCTCACGACTGCCCTTCTTTCCAACCGCTTCTCAGAGGTCCACGGTATACTTAACGGTACTACAAACTACATACTGACTCAGATGGCCCAGTATGGGAAGAGTTACGAAGAGGCTCTGAGTGACGCTCAGGCTAAGGGCTTTGCCGAGGCTGATCCAACAGCGGACGTTGAAGGACTCGACGCGGCCAACAAGCTCTCCATCCTGATATCCCTCATATTTGGTGTGGATGCAAGCCCAGAAGCCATCCCTACGCAGGGAATCACTAAAGTGGGAAGCGCAGATATGGTCTTCGCTAAGGAATCCGGGTATGCCATCAAGCTGCTGGCGAGTGCAAGAGAATCCGATGGCAAAGTCTACGGAAATGTAGAGCCTGTTCTGGTACCTGTATCTCACCCACTCGCTTCGGTAGGCAACGAATATAACGCGGTATTTGTGACAGGAAATGCCGTAGATGATTTGATGTTCTATGGGCGTGGAGCTGGCCCTCTTCCTACAGGAAGTGCCGTGCTCGGTGACGTTATTGGAGTTGCCCGCAAGCTTGAGAAGGACTCCGCGTACGATATAGTACCGCAGCTTCGCTATGACTCAGATCCACCATTCGCCGGCGAAGGCGAAAGCAAATACTATATCCGTATGATGGTGCCGGATCGCCCTGGTGTGCTGGGTGTTATTACCACAGTGTTTGGTCAGCACGGCATCAGTATGGAAACCATACAGCAGAAGGCGCCTTATGAAGAAGACGGTGAGCGCGTAGCCCCTATCATCTTCATAGTCTTCAAGACCGGTAAGGCCCGCCTGCTTGAGGCTCTTGAGGCCATCAAAGGCGAAGGTGTAATAAAGTCCGTGGATAACATAATGCGCGTAGAGGAATGATTCTTAGATAATAATTCGAGTAGAGGAACAGTCCTCTACTCGTTTTTTGTGTTCGCTATTATTCGTTGTTGCGAGGCTACCAGGACATTCCCAGTGTTGCTTAGCGAAGATGCTCACTACTCCGCAACATCAAAGCTGCCGAGGTATCTGAACTCGAAGTCGCTCTTCTCTGTCAGCTTCGTGTAGTCGTCGTAAGTCATATCCTCACATTCGATCAGATAGTAATACTCACCGAGCTCTGTCTTTTGCGGGCGGTCATGGATAGTCACGAGAGTTATGCCCTCATCCTCCATCTTATCCATTAGTTCGGGAAGCTCTTCAGCAGATCCTTTAACTATGAAAGCCAGCCTCTTGGCGTCGGCTGTCCCGGCCTCCCCTACAGACAAAGCGTAGAACCTTGTCTTGTTCTTGTCGTTGTTTTGGATATTAGGAGCGAGTATCTCAAGGCCGTATACTTCCGCGGCTCCTGCCGATGCTATAGCCGCGCACGATGTATCGCCACCTTCAGCGACCATCTTCGCGCCTTCGGCAGTACTGGATACCTCTATCACCTCCGCGTCAGGAAGGTTCTCCGCAAGCCATTCCTTTCCCTGAGCGATGCCCTGCTTGTGAGAGTAGACTGTTTTGATGCCGCTAAGCTCCGCATCCTTAAGAGTCAGGAGGTTCTGATCGATAGGAAGTTCTACTTCTCCTACCACGGATACCTCGGGATGATCAATCAGAGTGTCTGTATAGTCCGTTACAGCCCCTCCTATCGTGTTTTCCTGGGGTATAACGGCATAGTTACTCTTTCCGTCGCTAAGAGCCGTTACAGCGTCATTTACGGTCTCATATGGCACATATTCTCCCTTATGCTCGAAGAAAGAACCGCAAGCCGCCTCGGTATATGTTCCCTCGGGACCAAGATAGCTGACTACGGCTTTATCGTAGTCGATGCTTACAGGTATCTTCTCCGCCTTGCTTTGCTGCGAGGCGCATCCTGTCGCTAACACAATAGTGAGCAGCAGGACAAGGAATGATAATAATGTTCTATTAATCCTCTGTGAACTAAATCTATTTCTTATTCTCATCGTTGCATATCCATTTAATGATCTATCATAGACCAATAGCGACAACTATCGTCTTTATTTAGATAATTAGGTCACGTTTACTCGTTGCAAAAATAAACGGACAGAGGCTTGCACCTCTATCCGTTATTATAACATCACTGTGAGTCGCTTATAAAACTCAATACGGACTATTATTCGTAGTCTTCAGCCTCTCTGCGACGCTTGATGAGGAATGCCGCGAGCCCTGCAAGAGCTCCCACGCCGACAATGCCTCCGCCTACTGCGACAGGATTGATTCCTGATTTAGGAGTCTTGGAGTCGTTGATGTCTGAAGCTGCATCAGGACTAGCCTGTGGTGTGGCGTTATCGTCAAGATCGATCACGTCAGCAGGCTCGTTGTTCGCATTTGCGTTAGCGTTTGCATTAGCATTTGCGAGGTTCTGACCGTTGGCATCTGCAGCTCCCGCCTGAGCATTTCCGCCTGCATTATTTTCATCCTCACCATCAGGCCTGGCGAGATACGAGAAAGCGAATATGTTCTGGCTCTCATCTGCTACCAGGGTCTTCTTCAGGTTGTAAGCATTAGGCTGGTATCCTTCGATATAGTGATAGGATACGACAGGCTTGTCGCCTACCATGCCGTAATACTCGTCAGACTTCTGAAGCTCTTTGCCCTTGGCATCGACATACATTACGGTGTACTTGACCATTCCGCCCTTCATGCCGTAAGCGACTTCGTAGGAAGCGTCTTCGTCAACAGTAAAGGTTGCCTTTGCCATCTCTTCATCGTTATCATGCCCAGCTTCACGGAATCCACGAGCATAATACTCATTGTCATCGACTTTCAAGCCTGTAGAAGAAGCATCGATAGTTACCTGACCAGACCCTTTTTTGATCGTGATAGTCTTACCGTCATCTGAAAGCGTTACATTATCCTCATCCGGTGTTTTTGTAAAGTGACCGTGATTACCTGCATAGACGGTGATAGTGTAATCGTATGCATCGCCTTTAGCTGCGAAGACGCTGCTTACGCTGGAAAGCACCATCAGTATCGAAAGAAGCATTGTAAGCGCTATGAGTCTTTTCTTCATATCAGTCACGCTCCTCTCTTCTGTCTTTTCTGACACTCATGACCGTAAGGATCAGAAGCAGCAGTGCCGCAAGCATAACAACAATAGGCATCAAGATATTTGTTGTATCGCCGGTGTTGATCGATGTGTATTTCGTAGCGGACGACGAATTCTCGAGTTCTACAGCATACGCAAGGAGGAGTTCTCCCTTTGTATCCATGTAGTCGTTGACCTCAGAGTCACCATCGAACTTTACATACAGTCTGGTCTTTCCCGACTGACCCTTCTTAAGAGTTTGGATAAAGAACCACTCATCTGCAGCGTTAGTTGCCTGATGAAGTCCCTCTCCGGTGTTCTCGCCACCATGACTCGTCTTCGAACCATCAGTAGGCATCGTATACTCTCCACCGACTGTGCTGTTGTCGAAAAGAACTGTCTCATTTCCCTTAGGATCGACGTGAGTCAGGATGTAAGTATATCCACCGTTCTGAGTACGGTCATAACTCTGCTCGAGAGTCTCCAGGGCTTCGTTACGCATATACCAGTTAGTAGTTTCTTTATACTTGTTCTCGAACTTGACTTCGAATGTTACATCGTCGCCAGGCTCGAGTCCTGATACGGTATCCGCTATGACGTTGGTATCGAAGTCACATACGACATCATTTCCGTTGAAATAGCAGTATCCGTTGACCTTTTGGCTCTCTGCATTTGCTGAGATGGTAAGTCCAAGCAACATAGTAAGTGTAAGTGCAAGGACGATCATTGTACGTTTAATCTTCATTTCCTGCACCCCCCTACTTTACTGTTACAACGCCATCCTTGGCGCTGACATTGCTTACGCCCCACAGAGCTCCGATAGCATCGTTGACATTGTGGGTCTGGATAGCCTGAACATCCGCCTCGATGTAGAATGTGTAGCCATCGTAGTC
>CADAUB010000102.1 GCA_902790965.1 uncultured Eubacteriales bacterium
AGATCTCGAGTATGCCGAGCCATACGGTGACGAACATCTCCTGTTCGTTGTTCGCGCATATGCTGTCGTTTACCTGTTTGAGGACTTCCGCAGGCGTAAGGCCGCTCTTTACCTTTTCAAGGATAAGGATCTTCGAAGCCATCATGAACAGCGCCGCAGGAACACCCTTGCCGGATACGTCAGCGATCTCGATCGCCAGGTGATCATCGTCGACGAGGATCATGTCGTAGAAGTCGCCACCCACCTCCTTGGCAGGCTCCATGGTCGCATATATGTCGAACTCGTTCCTGTCAGGGAACACAGGGAAATCTTCAATAAGCATGCTCTTCTGGATCTTAGCAGCAAGCGAGAGCTCGGTCTCGATCCTCTCCTTCTCCGCTGTCACGTGAGTGAGGTCGGTCATGTAAGCCTCGATATCCTCTTCCATGCCACTCAGCGCTTCCGCCAGTTGCTGCAGCTCGTCGCCTGTCTCTATATGCAGTTTATCGAAGTGTCTTTCACCGACTTTCCTCTCTGTCTCGCTACCGTATGCCGTTGCAGCCTTCGCCATCTTGTTGATCGGGATAACAGTAGCCTTACGCATGCGCCTCATGCCTACGAACGCGGCAAGGATAGTGATGATTATAAGCACTATGATGAATTGCACCAGGAAGATGCTCGTTATCGATACAACAGAGTTGAGTTTCTCATCGACGCACATCATCACAGTATATTTACCGCTCTCATAGAGCACCGACCCCGCAGTGCAGCGAAGCCCATATTCCTCGCGGTTAGTCAGCACAGCGTGGAGTTTTCTCTCGATACCTGCCCTTTTCTCGACTAGCGAGATCTCCCTGCCTTCAATAAGGGTATCCACTTCACTGTGATCATACACATCAAAAGTGCCCGGGCGACAAGTGGTAGCTTCGTCCTGGTCGGCGTCAACGATGTAGACCATCCTGTTGGTCTCAGGGTCGAGCGCAACGATGAAGGCATTCATCGGGCCTTCCCTGTTTTGGAGGCTATGCATCGCTTCCTGCACTGCTACGAACTTCTCGTCCTGCAAGTGCGCGAACTTTGCTATGTACTCATCCGAAGTACCGTCACCGCGCTCCTCTTCAGGGATGCTGTCGAATATGCGGATCACCTCGTCGCCTATCTCTTTGTAGGCAGTATGTCCAACGACTGCAGCCTCAGCGTTTGCCTGGTTGCAGGTATTGACCATGTATTCATGCGTCACTCCTATGACATACAGAGAAAACCCGGCGATCAGCACCAAAACACCGATGACCATCGTAAGGGCCAGCGTTATGATGAAGGTCTTCGTATTGAGCGAATGCCCCTTTTTCTTTTTCTTGGTTTTGGTATCTGCCATCAATTCTCCTGTCTCATTGCAATAAGCAGGCTTGGATCATTAGCGGCAGGAAGCTCGATCACGTCTCCGTGCACCTTCAGGAGTATCTCCATTCCTTCCATGCCGTAAGGCATCTTAGAGTAAGTGCTTTCAGGTATGATTATACGCCCACCGGCACGGACTTTGTCCATAAACATGAATATTTGCTGTATAGCGCTTTCAAGATCAGCAAAGGATGTCTGACTCGAAAGGTCGAGTATCCCCTGCTCATAGCTGTCATATGCCTTTCTGAGGGTACGTTCGTCCACCACCTCAGCGCCTTCCACCTCGCATTCCCTGTCTGAGAACACAAGAGTCGATCCGTGGCAACTCGCAGCCTTCATCACATGATCAAGGTCGCAATCAGGCACATCAGGAACATCCCACGTGCTCGTCCCTTGGTAGAGCATCATAGGGTATTTCATTTCGAGCAGATGCAGAAGATCGCAGTCGTCCTTTACCTGCTGCTCATCGTCGCTAAGAAGATAGATAAGGCCCGCCTCGGTGTCCATGTCCGAAGTCTGGCGCACAGCGGATGTCTTGCCTATCATGATGAACGATGCAGAGTAATAGCTCTTGAGCCTCTTGCAGATCTGAAGCATAGGAGCTGAAAGTATCTCTGTGTCTTTTGTGAACACGATGTCCTTGCTCGCGCCGTAGCGTTTGAGCCTGTAAGGCCTAAGTGACTCGAGATGGAACTTTATCGGATCGAGGTAGCTGTCGAGAGCTGAGTCGGTCTCGTGCTGGCCTGAAACGAGCTCTGAATACTTGCGTTCGAGCCCGCCGCCCATAGGGCGGCAGTTAACTTCTATAAGCACAGGGCCTTCCTCGTCCACCATGTATTCGCCGTGGACCGGGCCATACTGGATGCCGATCGCGTCAGCCACCTGACAGGCGTATCTGAGAAGAGCCGAATGCCCCACTCCGAGCTTGGAAACATATCTGAAATAGTTATACGCGTTTGCCCCGTTGCTGAGTTTGTATTTGTCATACTGACCGACAGACACCACTCTGTGCTTTCCTTCGCACGACACGGTGTTGACCACGTACTCAGTGCCAATTATCTGCTCCTGGACCAGCACCCTGCGATCGGTAATGTTGTTTTCCGCCGCCTGATCGAAATGTTTGCGCACAGCGTCAAGCATCTCCTCCTCGCTTCCGCACAGGTAAACGCCCGTCGAGCCCGCGCCTCTGGCCGGCTTCACGACGACTTCCTTCTTACCGGTCGCACTGAGCTCTTTGTAGAAGGCCGAAGCCTCCTCTTCGGAAGTGACGACCTTGCCTCGGATCGCCCTGATGCCGTGATCTCTGAGAGCCTGCTGCATGGCGTCCTTCTGGGTCATTGCAGGTATCCTGTCCACAGGATTTCCCTTAAGGCCAAGATCAGCCGCGAGCTTCGCCGCGATCACCACGCCATATTCGCTGCCCGCCACTACGATCGCCGGATCGCACTCCTTCACCAGCCTAAGAAGATCTTCGTAGTTTTCCTGCTCAGGGATGATCTTCACGCGATCCTTCATACGCTTGTTGATCGTTTCACGCTCCTCAATAAAAGGCTCCATCTCTTCAGGCGTGCCAACGTAATGGCCCTCTACCAGCACAGGCGTATAGCCTCTCGCAAAGGCGTCATCTACATAGTTGATACCTGTGGAGATGTATTCGCAGATTATTATGGATTTTTTCTTTTCTCCGTCACTCATTGTTTTTTAGTCTGTATCCTTTTCTTTGTGTCCTTCGATCGTGATCCTCACGGAATTCATACCCAGTACGTATTCGTTTTGTATCGAAGAAGCGACGCTTCTAAGCATCTTTACGTTCTCTATTATATCACCTTCTTCATCGGCCATAGGGTCGAACACCTCGCCCAGGCTCCTGAAGTCTATCTCTACGTTGCCGTTCCTCAGCCTTACAAGAACATCGGCATAAGTGCTCTGCTGTTTCTTGTTCGCGACATACACCGCGATCTCCTCGGCCGCAAGAGCCGCCATCATAGCTTCCCTTTTACTAAGGCCGCTCTCCTCGCACGCGCGCTGCACCTTCTCGCTTATATACGAGATGTCGCTCGAGCCCTTAGTGATCGTGACGTCCAGTATAGGCTTGCTGCTTTCGTCAGCATCTGCTTCCAGCACGAGCAGGCCTCTTAGCCTTCCGCTCGATCGCTGCGTATATCTGCGGTTGCAAACCATTATGATGACAAGGATCAGAAGCGACGCCACAAGGAACGACCACCAGAACCCCTCGAGGCCAAACAGTGTGGTCATTATCCACGCGACCGGTATGACCGCGGCGAAACTGTCGAGAGCGCTCAGCACCGTGGAGTAGCGGTCGAGACCTATCACCTTGAGGTAGTTGTAGAAGACGTATGCCGCGTATCTAGGCACGAACATGATGGAGTATATCTTAAGAGCGTGCACCGACATCGCAAGCTGCGCCGGCTCAGTTATATTGTAGAACGCGGCCGCATTCACAGCAAATATCTCGAACAATATCACCCCGATGACCGACATCACGAGCTCGTTGAGCATCGCGTTTTTGAGGACTTTCTCTTCGCCCTTGTAGTCTTGCTGACCGTGGAGCACAGCCATCAGCGTAACGGATGTACCCGTGACCGCAGCGATGAATATAGACATCACCGAACCCGCCTGAAGGCACAAAGAGAAAGCGACTTCTCCGTCAGCACCGCCATATGCCAGCACCAGTTTGTTGCAAACCGCAAACTGTACCGAAAGACCGATCTGATTCATCGCATCAGGCCTTCCGATGCGTGAGATATCCTTTATCTTAGGAAGCGAGCCAGCTATGTCCCGGCTCCAGTGGATATCTATCTTGCCCATAGCCGCGGCTACAGCCAGAAATACTGCGCCTACCGCATAGCCTGTGATGGTCGCCCATGCTGCTCCCTCGACACCCATGCCAAAGACGCGGATATACACGTAGTCCATCCCGATGTTCACTACGTTTGCAACTACGTTGACCGCCGTGGACAGACCCGGATGACCGGCAGCCGGCAGGAACGATGTTATGGTGAGCACCACCACTGTGATAGGAGCGGTCATAAGAAGTACATGGAAGTACTTGTTGAACGCTGGCCTCAGTGACTGCTCATCGCAAAGCATGTTGCCGAGCTGAGTCTCGAACAGCATGCCTATGATCAGAATGAGGAAGCCAATGATAAGAGCAAAAACTACCGAAGCGGTAAAGCTCTTACCGGCAGCCTCGTGATCGCGCTTCCCGAGCGATACCGCGTACTCGTTCGCGCCGCCCTCTCCGAGCATGGCGTATGCCGCGGACATCACAAGCACGACAGGAAGTCCCAGGTTGATGACTCCCATCGCGTCACTGTCCAGCAGATTGGATACCAGCATGCTGTCGACGAATTCGTTAAGCGACAGCGCGGCGTAGGTTATCATCGCAGGGATCAGGTATTGTGTATATTTCTTTCTGAGCAGCCTGTCAGATCTGACAGGGCCAGCTGCTTTTCCTTTGTTCTTCTTAGTAGATTCCATACATAGTTAGTGTAACACAATCATTATTTTCTTACGATTACTTCGTGAAATAATTCGTACAAAAAACAAGAAATTGGCGCATAAAAAACGACCGGTCTTTGTTCCGGTCGCTTGCGTGTTACTTCATGTATACAGTTATCTCCTACTCAACGATATCCCCAGTCCACGTCTCGATGCCACCAAACTCATATACGTTTGTGTAGCCCATATCCGCAAGCTTCTGCGAAGCCTCTTTGCTACGATTACCTCTGCGGCAATACACAAGCAAGAGCTGGTCTTTATCTGGCAAGGCATCCGGCATCTCGATCCCGATCTCCTCGTTAGGAACGTTGATGGCACCCGGGATATGCCCCTCAGCGAATTCTTCCGGTGTTCGAACATCCACGATGAGATAGCCCGACTCATCCTTCATCATCTTCATCGCCTCATCCTGGGAGATCTGCTTATATGTCGGTTGCGAAGCGCCGCAGGCAGCCAATAAAACTGCAAGCGCGCCCATAACAAGCGGGCCAGATAGCAAATGAGATATTATTCTCGAATTGGACCATTTTCTTCTTCTCATCGCAGTTCAATCTCCTTGTTATCCTTGTTCAGGATATGCTTGCGCACGGTACCACCGAGTTCTGTCTTTATCTTATCTGCGAGTTCATCGAGACACGCGTTTAGCCCGTCGATCCTATCGGCGTTGGTCAACTCAACACACATGAA
>CADAUB010000103.1 GCA_902790965.1 uncultured Eubacteriales bacterium
TTTCATATCTCAGGAATGCTATGGAACCGTAAAAAAGTTATTATGCCGCTTACCAGTTTCGACATAATGTTTTTTCGCAATGGTGCCATAGGAGTCGAGTTTTTCTTTATTGTATCTGGATACCTACTTGCTGCGGCATGCTTTAAAAAGAACAGCAATGGGATGAGCACAGCAGCGGGTAGTCTCCCTGTGGAGACAGGCAGAGAGATAGTAAGGCGCGGATGGAAGATGTGGCCGTACTATTTTCCGGCTTGTATCCTCAGTCTGATTACTTCAACAACCATTTATGGCGCCATCTCAGATGGAGACTTGGTAAAAAGGATACCCGCCTTTTTTTATCTGCAGGAACTATGTCTGTGGAAGCTTGCTATATATTTGGGCTCAATAACACTGCCGATATACCTGATGCAGGTTGCTGTCATAGACTGGGCCAACTATCTTTTTTCTGAGCTCAGACCAGGATATCGTCTCTTGATTGTATATACCGCTCCGTTTGAGCACGGTGCACGGCTGTTTTGAGCAGGCTTGCCGCTCATTTTGAGCAGCCTTGCCGGCATGTTGAGCAGTCCGATGAATGTTCCGTGATCTACGGTCACGGTCAAAGTGATCACTTTTAACGGTAAAACTGATCACTGATCACGGAATGCTGAGCATATCGGCAAATGCGGTAATGAGTTTTTTCTCGCCGCGGTAAGGAGAATTTACTCCTCGCGGTAAGCAGTTTTTTCTGACCTCCCGGGGAAGCCGAAGCCTCCCCGAGAGCAGAGTGTTGATGCTTAGTAATCGACCGGGATCTCTCCGCCGATGGAGACGATATATTTCTCCAGGTCATCGATCCGATCATAGAGCCTGGTGATCTCCATCCAATTCGAATGAAGAAGCTCATTGCACTGAGACAATTCATCTTCCATGATGATGTAGTCGAGCCATATATCGCAGCGATCATCTTTGAAGGGACACTGATTAAACATTGCCGCCTCCTTCCTTCGAGGACACGAGTCCATGACGCTTACGCATGGATTCGCGGCCTTCGATCAGGATGTCGTAGGCATTGTAGATGATCCTGTCCATGATCGCTTCAGAGATCGGGCTGCCTTCAGCCAGTTCCGGATCGATACGGGAATACCATTCCTTGTTGTTGTACTGAGTACAGAGGATCATAGATCCCTTAGGGCTGTTTACTCTGGACTCAACGATCTCAAGAAGATTGTAAGTTTCCTGAGGCGACAGCACACGGATGAGCCACTCATCAATTATGAGCAGGTCGACTTTCTGGTAGCCTTTGATGGTTTTAGCGAACGTTCCGGTAGCCTTGGCGACATTGAGTTCGTCCAGAAGCTCCGGCATACGGATATACTTTACGGTTTTGAATTTGCGGCAGGCCGCATTCCCAAGAGCACAGGCAAGATAGGTCTTGCCGGAACCGGTAGCTCCCTTCAGTATGATGTGATGGTTTTCATCAATGTACTGACAGGTCGCAAGCCTCTGGAACTGCCCTTTATCCAGTTTTCTGTCAGGAAGATATTCGATGTCTTCAATACTGGCAGATGAAAGAGCGAAAGTCGCGTTCTTGATGAGCTTCTTCATCTTGTTCTGCTGGCGCCGATTCCATTCGGCATCGACGATCAGTGCGACACGCTCTTCAAATCCAAGTTCTGAATAGTTCTTAGGATTATTGAGCTGGTTTTCAAACTCAGTTGCCATGGCTGTGCAGCGCATAGCCTTGAGAGTATCTATGGTTGAACGATCTATCATTACTCTTCACCATCCTTTCCGAAAGAATCGACGCCGCGGGTTATCCCCTGACTGCGTTTCTCGGGAATTGCCTTCTCGCTTGAAGGCTTATCCAGAGGCAGTTTATCCTGTCCATTACGCAGGATCGTCAATATGCTTCTGTAGGATGGCTGAGTAGTGAACGACAGCAGACGCTCACAAGCCTTTTCAACGCGATTGTTACCGTACCTGTCGGCAGCCTTCATCAGGCTGACGCAGTATTTGTAGCCCTGCTCAGGCACTTTGTCTGAGGTCAGGAAATACTCGATCACCTTTGTGGTGAAAGAGCCGATGCCATTAGCCCAGAGCATGAATTCATCTGAGGCATAAGCCAGGTATTTCTGGTGTTCCGGCGGCATATGTTCAGTGATCCTGATCGGATCACGCTGCGCCTGCTTGCGGCGTACATGTGCTGCTACGCGAGACCCGTGGAAGAATACTTCCACTGAATCCGAGGTAGTGCGGATATCTACACGCTCACCGATCAGATCGAATGGGACAGTGTATTTATTCAGACCATCAGTTATGAGATAATCATTCTGAACCTTGGCAGTGGACCAGACTGCAGGCTCATATGGAACAACTGGAAGTGGCTGCATGAATTCTCTTTCTTCATTCTCGTAAGCCAGGCGGCGATTGCCTACTCTCTTCTGGAATGGACGCTCATTCAGCTCTTCCAGTTTTTCGGCAACTGCTCTTTGAGCTTCCTCGATGGAGAAAAAGTGCTCATTACGCAGAGCGGCTAATATCCATGTTGTTGCATATTTGACTGAGCCTTCAGCATTGGGCTTGTCATCAGGTTCCTTCGGCCTGGCAGGCACTATGGCCGTGCCGTAATGGTCGGACATCTCGCGATACGCTCTCGGGATCACAGTCTCGAATCTGGTGTTCTTTGTGACACCGGCCTTGAGATTGTCCGGAATAAGGAGCCTGGTCACACCGCCATAGTACTCATATGCGTGTATATGGCAGTTTATGAAAGCTTCCTCTTTCATATTCGGGCAGACTTCTGCATACACATACAGGCTGCACGACAGCACCGATACAAACAGATACGCAGGTGTTGTGAATCCGGTTGCAGGATCGTAAATTGTGATCGTTGCACCCGCCCAGTCGACTTCCATCATATCACCTGGCTTGCGGGTGATCCTCATGGTTGCCTTGGTGACCTTGGCCCATTTGCGGTAAAGATCGCCAAACTGGGTACTCATGTATGGTGTCTTGCCTGCAGCATGTGCTTCAGAACAATACTCCGTCCATAAGAGAGTAAGAGTTACGCCTTTCGTAGCGAGTTCCCTGTGCATTTTAGGGAAATCCGGCATGAGTCTGTCTTCAGCGTACTTCTTCCTGTTTGGATAGAGCAATGTCTGAAGATCCTCATTGGTGACATCATCTCCAAGTGGCCACTGGATCTGAAGTGCATCAGCTATGCTCAGCACCTGTAAAACAGTATTGCGAGCATTATGGACACTTGCCGCGATGTCGGTTTTACTGTACCTGAGGCTTCTCAATCTCAGGATTTCGCGATAATCTACCATAATTATCGTCCTCCTATGAATAATAGTCACACTTACGTGTGCCACTACTATTATATGAGGACATCTGCCGGACTGCTCAACAGACCGGCAAGGTCAGCGGCAAGGTTGCTCAATTTCGCCGTGCAGTGCGCTCAAACCTGCCGGCATATACACTTGATCATGTATTTTGGAACGATACTGATCGCGATGGCATTTAAAGAGATTGTCAGAATTGCAAAACACTCTATTAAAAGAGTCAGCAGCAATTAATGGAGGGCGTCATGGAAGTCACGAATGTGAAAAAGTATAATTTCGAACCCGAAAAGAGGAAACTTGTCCGTAAAATATATGCCGGCATCCTTAAGCTGAGGAAAAGGGCACTGGGCAAAAAGAACGAGTTTGACTACTACTTCTCAGAGCCCGTCGTAGATAAGACCATTTTTATTTCTGGCCTTGGGCGAAGTGTTCGCGGCAGCATGCAATACTTGCTCAACGAATTAAACAGCAATGACCTTTATAAAGACTATACGATCTATGTCAGAACAGCTAAGAGCACTGATGCTGTCGTAAGAGAATATATAGAAAAGAATGGCTGGACCCGCACACAAGCGGTGTCCAAGGGCTTTGCCCAGTATATGGAAAGCTGCAAATATCTCATAACTGAAAGCTATTTTCCATACACTTGGATCAGACGTCCTGGACAGGTGATGATAGATCTCTGGCACGGTACGCCTCTCAAAAGACTTGGAGTCCTTAAGAGCGGTGACAAATGCCACAAGACAGCCATCCAACAGAAGAATTTCCTCAGTGCCGATTATCTTCTTTATCCAAATGACTTTACAAGAGATGTGATGTGGCGTTCGTACGGCATCACTTCGCTTCTTTCGGCAAAGGCTCTGATGATGGGATATCCTCGTACCGCTGGCATCCTTAAGGCTGCAGAGACGATGGACGAGAATGTCGTTAGGCAACTGGCTCCAAATGGAGAGCATATCTATGCCTACATGCCAACGTTTAGAGGACATCTTAGCGACGAAGAGGCCATTGCTCGCGAGACAGATTTCCTCGACTATGTAGATGCACATTTAAGAGATGACCAGATCCTCTACGTGAATCTGCACCATCATATCAAAGAGGGGCTGGATGTTAGCGGGTACAAGCACATACGTCTCTTCCCGCCGCTTCTCGACAGTTATGTCCTGCTGGCCGCTTCGGAGGCGCTCATATCTGATTATTCGAGTGTGTTCTTCGATTATCTTGTGCTGAAAAAGCACATCATCCTTTACATAGAAGACATAGATTCATATCTTGAACACCACGGCCTCAATCTGGATATAGAAAGTCTCCCATTCGATCTGGCGCGAGACAGAGAAAGCGTGATATCCATGCTCAATGCTGGTAAGCAGTATGATGATTCTGGATATTTCGAGGCAATGTGCGGCCATGATGCGGCGGATAATCCGGAGAAATTCTGCAAGTTATTCCTAGGAGATGAAGATGGATTGGCCATATCCGAAATACCGGATAATGATAAACTCAAAGTGCTTCTGTATACTGACTACTGTTCTACCGGCAAGGATACAGATCGATTGGTAGCCATAAATGAAGCCTACGAACGCGACAAGGCCGAGATATACATAGGCGTTGATGAGTTCAAGACCGATGATAATATGGGCGGCGCATATCCGTTCCTACATAATGCTTTAGTACTGACGTCCAGAGACGATAATACCTTGTCGTCAGTTGGCTCGCCTGTGCTTAAGATGTACAAGGACGGCAAGATGTCATTCAAAGCGGCAATGAGACTTTTGCAATTTGAGTACGCATTGATTCCAAAGAGAATGTATGTCCGGAGATCATTCTTGCGTATGCGCTTTCAGAAGCAAAAAACAAAGCGCTGTTTATTAGTGATCGCGTAGAAAAAGCGCTCAATGATGGGGACAAATTCCTGAGGGATGCGATCAGATATGCTGCTCCATATTACGCTGCTATAGTGACTAGCGATTCTGGTAAGCGCCAGCTGATCGAAGGTATCATAAAAGGAAGTGACCGCGCAAAATTGACTACAGTCGAGACAGCGGCAGATGTGATACAATTCCTTGAGGATATAAACAAGTAACAGAGAGGATATAGGATGGCTCCAAAGCTCAGCATTATCGCTGAAGTCGACGACAATAAAAAACTAGATGGGTTTATCCGCAACGTAAAAGCATCCCTTGCAGGTATAAGCTGCGAGATGCTTTTATTGTGCGAAGAGAATGATCTCGAGGGGGTAGACCTTGCTTCAGTTTGCGGTGAAAGCTTTAGTGTAAAACCACTTCATGACGACAGGGAGATGCCTGAGCGTCTAAACACTGCTTTGGCTGAAGCAAAAGGAGATGTCATCCACTTCACAAAATCCTCTTGCGAATACGAAAATAAAGCGATCAAGGATGCGGTAAGCTTGCTTGATAGTCAAGGCGATGCTCATGTGGCATGTCTCGATGCGGCAGGATTCAATTCTAGAGAAGAAGTTCTTGATGTGATGCCATTCATCAAGAAACTCGAGCTTACCAAGCCTGTCATTATCGATCTTAACAAGGAACCGGATCGTTGGTGTAGGGCTCTCTTTTCTTTATTTATCGACAGAGATGCCGCACTGAAGGTTTCATTTAGCACTGCACTCGAATATGAATACGAGAGAGTATATTTGGCGCAACTGATGGCAGATTGTGATCGCTACTGGCTTGTACCCGAAAAGGTGACTACTACGGGAAGTATCGATCGAGACTACTATAATTACAGGCCTTTATACGACAAAGATTGGTATCTAAAAGAGCTGGTCGAGCTCACGTCACTGGTGGCTCCTCTCGAAGATACCAAGCGCATCAATCAAAGGTTGTTGCTCGATTTTGTAAAGATACAGTTCTCAGCTAACAGTGCGGATCGCGACAAGACGATCCTTGAGGGCAGTCTACTCGAAGAATATATCGCCAAAGTCAAAGACACGCTTAAATACATAGATGACGATATCATTGCTACTGCGGGGCGAGAGGTGTTGCCGGCAAGAGTACTGGCAGTGATGGATCACACTTTCCTGTGTCTCAAACACAATGTCGATGCAATCAAAACGAAAGCAGTCTTGACTGATGCGGCATACACATATAACGATGGCTTCACAGGTGAGAAATACGATTTCCTGACAGATTCAGGTGCCGCCCTAGCATCGTCAGAGATCGTGCATCTAGGCATCAAGACTATGAACAGGCAGGGTGACAAGATCGTTGTCGATGCTGTTCTCGCAAATGCGTATTTTGACGATAAGAATAATATCAAGGTTGTGATCGTTAGCGATGATGGCGAAGAGATAGTGGCCGAGAGAACTGAAGTATACAGTCTTCGTAAATTCTTTGGGGTCACAGTTTATCGCGGGTATACCATGCGGTTTGAGTTGCCGCTCGAGGGCGCCAAGCATCGGGAATATACGGCCAGAGTCGAGGCAGGAGACGCGGTATTCTATCCGCCTTGGAAATTCACAAAAGGGCAGTCTAGGATCAACCACCATCACAGGCATTCATTCTGGGAGATCGCTGGTAAGACGTTCAAGTATGACGAGAAGCGTCACAAACTCGTAGTCCGCAAATCGAATGTTCTGAGCAGGATAGGGAATGAGATCGCATACTGGCCGGACATCATGGAGCACTGCGTCGAGAAGAAGCGAGCGCTCGCATTTATAGCGCTGCGGATCCTCTATTACCTCACGCGTCCATACTACAAGCATAAAAATGTATGGATGACCTTTGACCAGTTGTTCAAGGGCGGAGATAACGGAGAATACTTCTACCGTTATGTCAGCGATCTTAAGAACAATCACCAGACTATATACTACGTAGTCAACAAGAATACCAAAGAGTATAAAGAGCTCAGCAAGAAATATAAAACTGTGCTGGAGTATTCTTCTCTCAAGCATAAGCTGATCTCACTGCATACGAACATCATGTTCACCACAAGGGCATCGGTGATGGTGTATGCGGGATTTGCCAAATCTGCGGAAGGATATTTCAGAGGACTGTGCAACTTCGACACAGTCTGTCTGCAGCACGGACTGTCGATACAGCAGATAGCACAGTACCAAAATAGGGTTTACGACAATCTGAAATACTATTTCTGCGTTTCGAAATACGAGATCGCAAATCTGTCAAAGCCGATATATGGCTTTGATGACAAGAGCGTGCTGAGACTTACAGGCGCTCCGAGGTATGACGGCCTTAAGGGTGAAGCGAAGAGACAGATAATAATAACGCCTACATGGAGACGTAATGTCACAGCGGGCACAAATAAGAAAGGATCTAATCACCAGTACAGCGTCAACTTCAAACACACGAAGTACTTCCAGATATATAACCGGCTGATCAACGATCCTAAGTTGACCGAATGCGCGCAGAGGACGGGATACAAACTGATCTATCTGATACACCCAATCCTCAGCCCACAGCTCAAGGACTTTGATAAGAACGATGTGGTAGACATAGTGCCGGGGTCAAAGGTGAACTATGAGAAGATCCTCGTCGAGTCGGCGCTGATGCTGACAGACCATTCGGGCATTATGTATGACTTTGCTTATCAGAGAAAGCCACTGGTCTACTATCATCCGGACGAACTGCCACCACAGTATGCGGAAGGCGGACTGGATTATGAGACAATGGGATTTGGGCCGATCTGCAAGACTCATGATCAGATAGTGGACGAACTCTGCAAGTTCATGGAGAACGACTGCAAGCTCGATCCGAAATATGCTGAAAGGATAGAAGACTTCTTCGAATTTGACGATCAGAATAACTGCGAGAGAGTATATCAGGCAGCGCTTGATTTCGAAAAAAAGTACCAGTCATAGTGGCTGGTACTTTTGCACTTTTAAGTTATTCAGCGATGCAGTATAGGATAAGCGTTTAGTCAGATCTATCCAAGCTCTGCCATAAACGCGTCTTTGTTTTCCATGGCGGTCGTTGTAGGTCTGCCGAGGTCGGCTCTGCAGCCGATGGCGCCTTTCACTTCTATGAGATAAAGCTCATCAGAGGCTTTGGCTTCGGCCAAGGCCCTTTCTAGTGCGTCGTAGTTATCTACAGATACAGCGTGTGGATAGCCGCATCCCTCAGCGATCTTGACGATGTCCATGTGATCAGCTACGGTAGGCTGTCCGCCAACGCTCTCATGTGCGCCGTTGTTGACCACTATGTGCACCAGGTTTGTAGGGGCATAAGCACCGGTAACGGCCATGCTTCCCATATGCATCAGTACAGCTCCGTCTCCGTCGATGATCCAGACTTTCTTGTCTGGTCTCTGCATCGCGATACCAAGTGCGATAGAAGAACTGTGGCCCATGGAGCCTACAGTAAGGAAGTCACGTCCGTGACCTTCGCCGCGGGCGACTCTGAGCTCGAAGAGCTCGCGGGATGTCTTGCCCGTAGTCGATACGATAGGGTCATCGCCTGTTACATCGATGATGCGGCGGATCACTTCCTCACGTACCATCTCATTGTCGTTTGTATATTCAGGTGTGTGATCGTACTCGAGAGCACCTTTTCTGACTACGAAGCCTACCTGCTTGCCGTTTGCGAGCTGCTCTCTGAAGTCTTTCATCACGGCTTCGACCTCTTCATCGGTCGTTTCCTTGCTGATAATGAAAGTGTGTATATCCATGTCCTCGAGCAGCTTCACTGTGACTTCGCCCTGGTACTTGTGCTGAGGTTCGTCATGTACGCCCGGTTCACCGCGCCATCCGACTACGAATATGCAAGGAATTCCATATACCTTGTCGTTCATCAGCGAGGCTACAGGGTTGATGATATTACCCTCGCCCGAGTTCTGCATGTACACAACAGGGGTCTTGCCAGTCGCCAGGTGATATCCGGCCGCAAGAGCAGTACAGTTGCCTTCGTTGGCGGCGATGATGTGGTGCACGCCGTCTGTGCCGTAATTATCGATGAGGTAGTTGCAGAGCGCCTTGAGCTGTGAATCAGGTACGCCTGCATAAAAGTCTGCGTTAAGGATCTCTACGAATTTTTCAACTTTCATTTTTATATTTTTTCTCCAGTAAACTATTTATTTGCGGAGCTAATCATGGTCCGCATTTAATTATCTTTATTACATCAAGCCACAACGGCGGATGTCAGTATTCGCTGGGGCTAGCTGTTATTCTCCGTCTTGTGTGAAGTGGCTTCTCTGCTTCAGATAGAAGGCGAGGCCAATCACTATCCAGACGATCAGCATCAGGTATGATTCCTTACCGAAGTGTACTCCTGAAAGACCTGGGATAGGTATCAGCTGGAGTATCACGAAGATCACCGAGAAGGCTACGCCGAGTATGGCCATAGTCTTGAGTGTCTTTGTGCCATCTCCGAATTTCTTTATCGTGACCAGTGTAGCTGCGCTGGTAAAGAAGTATCCGATCGATGCTCCGATAGCCGCCATGTCAACGAACCATCCAAGCGCCTCACGCCCAAGTATCGGACCTGAGAGCGAAATGAGTATGCAGAATATCATGGCGTTTCTAGGTGTATGGTATTTCTCGTCGATCACACCAAACCAAGGTGGCAGGTAGCCATCGCGGCTCATCGAATACATGAGCCTGCTCGATGCCAGGTAGAATCCCATGATGCCCGAGAGCACAGCGCTGGATACACCGAGGGTGATCAGCACTTTACCGAATGTGCCGAGCAGTTCTTCTGCTGCGATCAAGAGTACCCAGTCGCCCGCCATTACGCGGTCTGGCCAGTTCTGCTGAGCCGCCGCTGCAACGGTGTTGTTCGATACATACACAAAGCATCCGAAAATGAGGGCGACCACCATGATCTTCATTACCTTCTTATACGAGAAGTTGTACTCCTCGGCGGCTTGAGGTATGGTGTCGAATCCTACGTAAGCCCACGGTGCAATCGCGAATGTCGCTAGTATCGCGGAGAGTATTCCGCGCGTGCCCTTGTGGGCGAATTCTCCTATGTTAGCGGTGGTAGCGCCGGCTTCCATTGCCGCTGCCTTGTCGAAGCCCCAGATAGGCTCCATGTTGATGCCATTGGCCTTTGACGAGACGAGCCCCGCAACGAACAGCGTGAATGCGCAAGTCGCCAGCGTTACAGCGAGCACTGTCTGTATGATGCCCGCCTTTTGCACGCCTATTATATTGAACCAGCCGAAGAGGAGCAATATACCTCCCGCCAGTAATATCTCACCGAGCCATATGTCGAAGCCCGCTACTGAGTAGTGGAAGCCGAATTTGAGTATGTCGGCTGGTCCGTCTATACCGTCGACTATGAGGCCGATGGCTGTGGAGTTCATCGGTAC
>CADAUB010000104.1 GCA_902790965.1 uncultured Eubacteriales bacterium
AAGGGTCGGGGAGACCGGCGTGGAGGCTCTGTACACGGGGCACTGCACCGGGAAGAAGGCGATGAATATACTGCGCAGCGAACTCGGAGACAAAGTGCACGAACTGAGGACCGGGCTGGTGTTCGAACTGTAAAGACACGAATCTTAACCTACGCTCTAGGCATGAAAGCCCGGTTAACAGCCGGAGGCTGATATAGCACGCACGGGAGCACAATACGCTCCAAGGCACGCTATCCCGTGCGCGCTCAAACTCGCATTGTCATTAAAGGATCGTATGGAATTAACTTAATGCAATATTCGGGTCGCCCTCCATTGGGCTCCCCGGGTCTGCTTAGCCGATCGACCCGCTCTACAGCTGTCCAGGCGGGTTTAGTAGTCCCCGCCGGCCAGCGCTGGGTCTCTCGGAGCAGACCGAACATTCACCTAGAGGAAATTGACACTCAATTACTGGCAGGACTTGTTAATAAAAAGGACTTTTTCCAGTTTTTCTACATATTTTTGAAAAAAATCGAAAATATGTGGAAAAACTTCTCTGTCAACTGATGCACAACTTTAGAATACATTGCATAAGTTGACAATAATAGGCAAAAATAAGATTATCGTAAAGTTGATTCGCTTGATTTAGTCATTGGGCATCAATGCGAAGAGTCAACAGGTCAGATTTTTCGACATATTTTAAAAAAATTCTGTGAATATGTAGAAAAACAAATGAAACTCCTATTTTTAGCTATTCCTTCCACAAAGGCAGGCTGATACTGTTTGACCTGAGGCAGGTGTAAAGGGCTGTAGCAAAGGGGCAAAGATTGAAGAAAGAAATTAGAACAATAGCAGATCGAGAATGTTATATTTATGATTGCGGATCGACCGATGTGATGTTGATTCAGCCGGTAGATGACCACGACATAGAGGTGCTGGATAGCGAGGTCGCGGAGATCTGCAGGCTGGCAGAGGGCAAGGGCTTTACGCTGGCTACGTTCAAAGTGAACGACTGGAATGACGACCTTTCTCCGTGGGAAGCTACGCCCGTGTTTGGAGATCACGGCTTTGGTGGCGGGGCAGAGGAAACTCTGAGATACGTAATGGATGAGTTGATCCCTTCGCTGACCGATGGCAGGCAACCTGCCATATATATTGGCGGGTATTCGCTTGCGGCATTCTTCTCATTATGGGCGGCATACCAGACGGACATCTTTAGAGGAGTCGCAGCTGCATCGCCATCCGTATGGTTCCCAGGCTGGATCGAGTATGCTGAAAAGAATCCGATAAGGGCCTTGAAGGTATATTTAAGTCTTGGTGACAAGGAAGAGAAGACACGGAATCAAGTGATGCGGACTGTCGGCGACAACATCCGCAGGCAATACGAACTTTTGCAGGCTAATACGGGCTGCAAAGGCTGCACGCTTGAGATGAATCCCGGCAACCACTTCAAAGAACCGGATATCCGCACAGCGAAAGGCTTTGCCTGGTTGCTGACGAATTTGTCAAGTTAGCCGCAATGTATGTTTTGCGGGGAGTTCGTTGAAGTGGAGGAAAATCCAACTACCTAGCATTGCTCGATAGTTCAAAGGGGTATTATATTGCATTTTGGATGCTTATAGAGTCAACATTTTCCAAAATGGAAAATGTTGAAATCACAGTAATAGAAAGGGGACTAGAAATGAAGAAATATCTTACGTTGATTTTGGCGGTTGTGATGGTGTTTGCGATGACTGCGTGCGGTGGCGATAAGCCGGCTGATCCAAGCGACGAAAGCACTGCAGCAGTAGAATCTGTAGAACTGACGCAGGACGAGTTCGATTCGCTCATGTGGCAGATCGCCGATCAGGAAGAGACACTGTATAAGGAGTACGTTCCAGATATGTGGTTTGCCGATGCAGAGATCTTCGGCGTAGATAAGGTCGGAAATCAAGGGACGGCTTATGCAATGCTTTGCACGGACGAATATGTCGTGCTCAAAGATAAAGCGTATTCCATGAGCGGCAGTCAGGGCGAGGTCATCATCAAGTTCGAGTATACGGATGAGCAACCAAAGCTTATACAAGTTGATTGGTCCGCTGATGGGGAGGACCATAATACTTGGCTCGAGGACAATTTCCCTGCGGAGTATCTAAAAGAGGCGCAGAACTATAAGGCGTACGATGCTGATGGACACAGTTTTCTTGTAGACGGGAACGCAAAAGCTGCTGAAAAGGAGCTGGGGGTTCCTGTAGAGACTGAGAATAGTCTGCAAATCGATACGGATGCCGGGACATATGAGATATACAAGGTCATCGAAAGTGGCGCGGGCGATTCGTATAAGTTTGATACTGAGACCATCGAAACCGGAAAACTCGCTGATCTGAAATAAGGATATTTGTAATGACGATACAATACTTGACTATGCAAAATGATTTGAATGATTTGAATATCATCTAGTTACAAAGAGGGTAGGTCTGCATTGGATATGTGCGGTACACTGCCCTCACTTTATATTGCATCTTGGCGTCGCCTGCGGCTGCAGGTGGCGCTTTTTTGTGTGGCGTAAGGGCGTTTTTTGTCCACGGCGGGAGTTTACAATCCAGATAGATAAGGAAATGAAGCGATAAAACACACTAAGTAAAAAGGAGGGAATAACAATGAAAAAGATCTATTTCACAATAGCGGGCACAAATTTCTATCACGGTAAGGATTTCTTCGAGAAAGACATGAAAGTCAAACTTGTCAAGGAGCCTGATAACGAATATGACAAAGAGGCGATCCTTGTCAAAGTCGACGGCCTCGGCGATGTCGGGCATGTCGCAAATAGCCCGTATACAGTCATAGGCGAAAGCTACAGCGCAGGCAGGCTCTACGACAAGATCGGCGATACAGCAGAAGGAACAGTCCTCTACAACGTCGACAACGGAGTCCTCTGCACTATATCCATCAAAGACTGATTACCGTATGGGTATCAAACATACTTTATGTATTGTAGGCGTAAGCCGGAAAGGGGTGCATTATGAAGAAGCATGTAGCAATTATACTGGCGCTGTTTACAGCAGTATTCTTTCTTGTAGGATGCGGATCATCCGAGCCTGCAGAGAAAGTGTATGTCGAGGATTCTGAGATCGACGCAGCATTGAGTGATGGAGACTCTTACAAGGGCAAGTACATCAACATAGCTGGAAAAGTATTCAGCGTCGAAAAAGACGGAGACACCGTGGGAATGCAAGTCTGGTATGACGTTGAGAATTCTGAGCAGCAGTTCATCGTATACGCAGACAAAGAGATGGCTTCAGGCGTGAAGGAAGACAGTTTTGTCAGGGTCGATGGTCAGATTACAGGTACATTTACAGGTGAGAACTACTTCGGTGGCGAGATCACAGCCATTACGATTCAAGCTGATTCGCTCGAAGTCGGCGGGTATGACGACATCTATGCTAAGGCAGAGAACACAAAAGAAGTCGGCGAGACCAAAGAACAGCATGGTGTCAGTGTGACAATCGACAGGATCGAGTATGCAAGAGATGAAGCCAGGGTATACTTGACAGTGAAGAACGAGTCCGGCTACCAGGCATCTATTTACACATATGATGCAAAGGCGATCCAGGATGGCAAGCAGTTCGAACACGAAGACAACTATGAAGCTGGTTATGACGGTGATATAGGAGACATCGTGGACGGGGCAAGTAAAGAGGGTATCCTGAGATTTAAGGGGCTCGATCCAGAGAAGCCTGTAAAGATCCAGATCGGAGCATACAGCGACAACTTCGATATCGAGATGGAAGACTATGTCTTCGAAATAAAGTAGGCATCCCCATCGAGGCGGGAGTCCGGTGACTTAACTCATACTTTTGTCCTCAGCCGGGCTCCCGCTATAATAAGAGCATATCTATGTTAGCAAAAGCACATGTGACAATTGGAATGGCTGCAGCATTTACAGCTGTACAGCCGCAAGCGATACCTGAGGCGCTCCCGGTGATAGTGGGGGCGTCATTGGGCTGTTTGATTTGCGACATAGACTGCGATATCGCCGCTGAAAAGACCGATTCGTCGCACTGGAGAATGGTGATGGCAGCAGTTGCTGTTGCGGCTCTTATCGAAGATCACTTGCTGAATGCTGGTATGTGGAGGTCACTCGCAGACCGCGGGAACTACCTGTGGTTTGCAGGGCTAGTTGGGTTCGTGCTTACGTGCACTTTTGCTGGTATATCCAGCCATAGAGGCTTTTCTCATTCTTTGCTTGCGCTCGCACTGGAAACAGTCTGTGTGTGGCTCGTGTTTCCGACGGCCGCATTATCATTTGCCATAGCATTTGCGTCTCACCTGGTATTAGATCTAATGAATAAACGCCCTGTGAGGCTGTTTTATCCAGCCAAGAAGGGCGTTAGTCTGAAATGGTTTTATGCGGACCGGTTGGCGAATAAAGTATTCGCCTTTGCCGGCTGTATATGGCTGATTGCCGCGATTATCGCCAATCGGGTGTCGTGAGGCCTATAATTACTTTGTGAGCTGCTCCATGACATCATCGTAGCTTCCTGCAAGAGGCTTGTCGGTCTTCAGATTTTCATATACTTTGAAATCCTCAGCTTCATCCAGTGATTCAGCCATATTGTACATAAGCAACTCGCTATAGTCGTTTCTATGAGCTGCAAACTCGGCTACGCCTTCTTTCTGTTCTACCGTTTTTTTATCTATCTCGTATGTATCCCATGGCGTATCTGAAGGTTCGATGTTGTAAACATTACATACAACTGTCTCAGCCTTGACTACACCATCTTTGGAGATACTGTATTTTATGCTTCTGCTGGACATTGTCGTGTCCCATATCTGGTGAGTTGCATAAAACACTCCATCTTCTTTACCGGTGTAGATCATATAGTTTGCTCCTCCGCCGGCAAGAATAAATGCGAAAGCAGCTTTATTGTCCTCTATATAAGGCGCCTTTGGTGAAACATCATATTCACATTCAACAGCTTTCCCATCTTTCATTGTGTAAATGTGCAGGTCTCCCGAGTATGTATCTCCCGCCATGAACATGAGCTCAGGACTGCCGTCTCCGTTCAGATCTTTGATAAGCACGTTGTTGATAAGCTCCTCACCATTTATATCATGTTGTTGATCAAAGGCCTTGATTGCTTCCTCATTAGCCTTAAGTACTTCAGCAAATGCTTCGTCTACGGTAGCAGGATCTTCCGTTACTTTCTCGTTGCGAGGGGGATCCTCTGGAGGGATCTCGTCTTCCACTTCCTGTTTCCCACAGGCAGTCACAAATAGCGCCAGCATCAGCATCATTGCA
>CADAUB010000105.1 GCA_902790965.1 uncultured Eubacteriales bacterium
CCGAGCTTTCTGGCTTCATCGATAGGCATCTCTTCCATCTTGATAGGAAGATACTCATCTACCTTTTCGTTGACGATCTCCTCTACCTTCGCGATCTCTTCCTTTGTCATTGGCTGGAAGTGGTTGAAGTCGAATCTGAGATAATTATCGTCGACATAGGAGCCTGCCTGCATTACATGATCTCCGAGCACGTCCTGAAGAGCCTGCTGGAGAAGATGTGTAGCTGAATGGCCTCTCGCGATCCTGTGTCTTCTGACAGCGTCAATCGAAAGCTCTACCTTGTCGCCCTTGACGAGCTGACCCGCAAGACCTGAATCGTCGGCGTGTATAACGTGGAGCCAGATATCGTTGTCCTTTACGACATCGACTACTCTGAGCTCATCGCTTCCCTTTTTGATCAGACCTGTGTCGTATACCTGTCCACCGCTTGTAGCGTAGAACGGAGTCTGGTCGAAAATGATGAACTTGCGCTTTTCGTCATAATTGCCTACATACAGCACCTCAGCATCTGAGGATTCTTCGGTGTAGCCGAGGAACTTCGTATGTGGAAGATCACTGTACTCGGAAGCGTCTCTCCAGGCGTCTTCATCAGTGTCTCTCTGATTTGCCCTGGCGAGATCTTTCTGAGCCTGCATATGCTCATTGAAGCCGTCTACATCGGCTGTCATGCCTTGTTCCTCAAGGATTTCCTGAGTTACCTCAAGCGGGAATCCATATGTGTCGTACAGTTTGAACGTAAGATCTCCACCGAGCGTAGACTCGCCCTTAGCCTTGAGATCTTCGATGTACGAATCGAGGATCTCCATGCCGTTATCGAGAGTCTTGGCGAAGTTGTTCTCCTCGATCTGGATCATCTTTATGATGTAGTCGTGCTTTTCTACGAGCTCCGGATAAGCTCCGCCTGAAGTTTTGATCACGTTTTCGGCGAGCTCAGCGAGAGGATTTTCCTTTTCGATACCGAGGAGCTTGCAATGCCTTGCAGCTCTTCTGATGATCCTCTTGAGGATATAGCCTCTGCCCTCGTTGCTTGGGAGCACTCCATCAGCGATCATGAAAGTCATGGAGCGGAGATGGTCTGTGACGATCCTTACGCTAACGTCTACCTTGTGATCACCGGCCTGATACTTGACTCCGGCCATATCAGTAATGGCGTCTCTGATGAACTTTACAGTGTCGACATCGAAAATGGAATCTACACCCTGAAGGATGCAGGCGAGTCTCTCAAGACCCATTCCGGTATCGATGTTAGGATGAGCGAGCCTTGGATAAGACCCGTCTTCCTGTCTGTCGAACTGTGTGAAAACGTGGTTCCAGAATTCGAGATACCTGTCGCAGTCGCAGCCCGGCTTACAATCAGGCTTTCCGCATCCCCATTCAGGGCCTCTGTCGTAGTAGATCTCAGAACATGGGCCACAAGGACCGAGTCCGATCTCCCAGAAGTTATCTTCTTTGCCAAGTCTGACTATTCTTTCCTCAGGCATGCCGATGATGTTCTTCCAGATATCGTATGCCTCATCGTCATCTTCATAGATGGTTGCCCACAGTTTATCTTTAGGCATCTTGAGCCATTCTGTGCAGAATTCCCAGCCCCACTGGAGCGACTCTTTTTTAAAGTAGTCACCAAAGCTGAAGTTACCGAGCATCTCAAAGAACGTACCGTGCCTGGCCGTCTTTCCTACGTTTTCTATGTCGTTTGTTCTGATGCATTTCTGGCATGTTGTCATCCTCTTGCATGGAGGAGTCTCAACGCCTGCAAAGTAAGGCTTAAGAGGAGCCATACCTGAGTTGATGATCAGCAAACTCTTATCGTTGCGCGGGATA
Organism: uncultured Eubacteriales bacterium; assembly: GCA_902790965.1. Classification (GTDB taxonomy): domain Bacteria; phylum Bacillota; class Clostridia; order Peptostreptococcales; family Anaerovoracaceae; genus Crickella. The sequence continues at coordinate 1,822 of CADAUB010000105.1, forward strand.
AGCGAAGCCGAGCCGCCTGCGTAGTGGCCCTTGCTTACAAAGAAATCCCTGAACATATCTCTGATTTCATTAACACCGAGTTTTTCCATAATTGTCTCCCTGTCTGTAAAACTGCGAATAATTATACCACTTTCAGTTCAACAAATCATCATTTAAGGCGACTGATTCCTCAACTTCTTCAACGATTTCAATGGATTCAAGCGATGCCCTTACATCCGCCCTTATCTCGGCGATAAATTCCTGTCTCAGTATTCTCTGTTCCTCTTTCTCCTCAGCCGTAAGCCCTTCTGCCTTGGACTTATGTGCGAGTTCATTTATCCTGTCGAGTTTGATCTTTTCCAATGTCTGTCTTTCCTTTCTTCATTATGTACAAGTCAGACTCTACCATTAAAACCTCGCAAACTCAACAGATTCGTCCCAAAGACGTCTGTATACTTCGCGCGTTATATACAGCAAAAATTCCTTGTTGGTAGGACACTTTCCAAAAGCGTTCATTATCACAGAGCTGTGATATATATCGGATAGGTTCACCTTGTACGCAGCGACCAGAGCGTTACGTATGCTGTGCTCAATATTATCCGGATTCCTGACTCCGTTTTTATACGCCACATACGGGTATACTTCCTTCTTGAAATTGATGTTCATACTGCGCTGATCGATTATAGCGATAACGCTGTCCTGTATGTACATATAACCATAGCTGCCTATGTTTATCCTGCACTCATCGAGCAACTCCCGTATGGTACCCATGAGGATGACATAACATCTGTACTTTTCGCTGTCGGCTCTGTTTTTCGAGTCAAACCCGAGCATATATCTGTTGAAAAGTAACCTGTCCTCTTCGCCCGGCTTATCAGTCATGGCCATCATAAAGATCTCCCCCTTTCTCTAGCATGTGATGCTGTCTTTGATTTTCTCGTAGATAGCGTCCCCGATACCCTTTACCGATTTGATATCCTCCTTCTTTTTGAATCTGTTGGACTTTCTATACTCTATGATCTTTTCAGCGGTAACATCTCCTATGCCGTTAAGGGTCTTGAGTTCATCTTTACTGGCATAGTTGATATTAACAAGTCCGCTGCTGCTTATCCCGGGTGATTGGCTCTCTTCTCCAGATGAAGATGCTTCACCCGGAGAACTGCTACCGGAAGCGATCTTAGCCGGGATCATTATCTTCTCGCCATCTTCGACATATGAGGCGCGGTTGATCGAGTCGGTGTCGGCGTTTTCGGTGAGCCCGCCAGCCATTTCGATCAGCTGATATAGCCTTGTGCCCTGGCTTACCTGATACACTCCCGGATTAGCTACCTGCCCTCCTATGTCGACACAGACATCAGCTGTAACTGCCTCACTTCCGATATCTGACTCAGCTTCTATACCAGCCGATTCGACAGTCTCTACATTCACCGATGACTTATCTGCACTGCTGATCCTTAGTATGGCAGCGACCAAAAGTATGAGAATTATAAACAGGATCTTGACCAGAGTTTTTTTATCTCTTTTAAGATCCTCGAACAGATTCCTGATTTTATCTACAGCAATTTCTTTCATGTGACCCCCTCACTTCAGAACTTGCTGTGATTTTATAATATTACCTTTAGATTAAAAAACGGGAACACATTGCAGAAAAATGACAAATTGGTACAAATATTCCACGAAATCATACAAAAAATGACCCAACGACGGGTCATTGATGTTTTTATATGCGATTTATGCGTGAATTTGGGCGAATAATACACAAATCAGTCATCTGTGTATTCAAACTCGAAGTCTTCGATCCTTACGGTATCTCCGTCTTTAAGCCCGAGCTCCTTAAGGAGTTTTATGCCCCCGTTTTTCTCTATATACCTATACAGATAGCGGATAGAACCGTTATCTGTGAAGTTGGTGGAGTTGAATATCTTCATAAGCTGTTTGCCTTCGAGCACGTAGACTCCATCCTCATCGACATAGCCTGTAATGAGCTTATAATCTTCTTCGTGCTCGTCTGCCTCAAAGTCGAACATTGTCATAGGCTCTTCTTCAGGCTCGACATAAGTCTCGATCTTTCTAAGAGCCGCAGCCAGAAGTTCATCAATGCCCTGCTTTGTGGCCGCGCTTATAAGATAGACTTCTCTGCCTTCTTTCTCCATGAAGCCCATGAACTCAGTGAGCTTATCCTCATCAGTCACAAGATCGGCTTTGTTTGCCGCGACTATCTGTGGCTTTTCTGCCAGCCTTGGGTCGAATGCTACAAGCTCAGCGTTGATCTTCTTGTAATCCTCGATAGGATCTCTTCCCTCAGAACCTGCTACGTCGATCACGTGGATAAGCACTTTAGTACGTTCTATGTGCTTCAGGAACTTAAAACCAAGGCCTGCTCCCTGTGATGCACCTTCGATGATGCCTGCGATATCTGCCATAACAAAACTGGTATCGTAAAGATATACGACTCCGAGGTTAGGGTCGATCGTGGTGAAATGATAACCCGCGATCTTAGGCTTTGAATTTGTTGAAACGGACAGAAGCGTCGATTTTCCGACATTTGGAAAACCGAGAAGGCCTACATCTGCGATAAGCTTGAGTTCAAGTATGACATCGCGCACTTTGGCTGGACCGCCTGCCTCGGCGAAGTTAGGAGCCTGCCTGATGCTGCTCTTATAGTGGACGTTGCCCTTGCCGCCTCTTCCGCCCTTTGCGGCGACCACGCTGTCTCCGTCGACAGTGAGGTCTTTCATGAGGTGGCCTGTCTCTTTATCTATTATCATTGTGCCTACAGGCACTTTGATATATAAGTCTTGGCCCTTCTTGCCGAACTTGTTGCGCTTCATGCCCGGCTGACCATTTTCAGCCTTATATTTTCTCTTGTATTTGAGGTCCATCAAAGTACGGAGGTTTCTATCCGCAACAAAAATGACACTGCCGCCATTGCCGCCGTCACCGCCATCCGGGCCTCCGTCAGGTACATATGGATCTCTTCTGAAAGTGACAGCGCCATTGCCGCCCTTTCCGGATTCTATTGTAATTTCCGCTCTATCTACGAACATGATTTCCCCGTAAGATCTTCAAATAATAAATCGGTGCCACCCGTAAAACGGGTGGTTCGAACCGGGGCTATAAGCCCCCTTTGCTGACCCGCGCCTCAAGACGCGGGCTTTTACTTTGTTCAAGCC
>CADAUB010000106.1 GCA_902790965.1 uncultured Eubacteriales bacterium
TCGCGGAACTGAGCCCTGGCGTTGATGCTCTTGTTGACTACAGTATCCGCTGTGACCTCTTCATTAGTGTCACTGTCTACCCACTTCTCGAAGATCTTTCCGGCAACGAAAGGATCCTGCGGCATAGTGCCGATCGTTTCGCCTTCTTCTCTGAAGTACTGTGTGAGGGTCTCTTCCTCACCATTTGCGTTCTCGATGATAAAGTTAACGCTGAGCTTGCCGTCGAACTCCGCGTTTATAGTCATATCCGAGTCAACGGTCTCTCCGCCGTTGTACTGCGTCTCGCCGACGAACCAACCCCTGAACTCTCTGCCCTCTGCAGTAGGCTCCGCAGGCAGTGTCAGTTTGTCGCCGGTAAAGTATTTATCTGTCTGGTAAGTTTTTCCGTCCACCTTGAAGGTGACTGTGAATACGTTCTGATCGTAAGCGGACCAAACTTCTGTATCCTGAGTTACAGAAACTGTATTGGAGAAATTGCCGCCCGAATATACCCACTTGCCGTGATATCCGTCCCTTTCAGGAACTGCAGGGATATCGTTGAGGCAGTAGTTGGTGTCAGGGCCTACGGTCTTTGTGCCGTCAGCGATGAGAGAGCCTCCCTCGCTGTCGTAGAACTTGATGGTATGTGTGATCTTATCGTAGTCTGGCACTACAACGGTATCGGCAGTAGGCTTGAAGCTTCCGCTTATCCTTTTGCCTGTGACCTTTATCTCATTTCCCTGTCCGCCCTGGACTATCTCGCCGATCGCCCAGTAAGCGCTGTAGTCTTCACGCGCAATAACGGCAGGCAGATCTCCACCGATCGCCTCGCCTTTAGTGACCTCCACTTTCTTATGGAGTTCTGCGTCTCTGTTGTAGAAGGATACTACCCATTTCTCGTCTTTCTTGTCAGTATCCTCTTCGTTAGCCTCAGCTGTATCGAGTACCAGCTCCTCGTTGGAATGTGCTGTTGGCTCTTCAGCAGGAGCAGTATTGACCGAGCCTTCATCTCCGCCGCCGGAACTACCCGTATCGCCGGAAGGCGCCGGTGTTTCTTCCTGCACCGTCACTGTTTCCTGCGCAGGAGCCTCTTCCTCTACAGGGGCAGGAGGTTCCTCTTTCTTAGGAGCTTCTTCGACTCCGGCCGACTGGCTCTCCATCATGCCCGCTTCGGCACTTATCTCCTCGGCTCTCAGGACTCTGTCCGGAGAGTAAGAAAGACCCAAACCCGCGACCAGGGCCACTGCCAATACGAGTGCCAGTGCCCTACGCAGTTTGCGTCTTGTCTTCATGCTCATCTTATCTGAAGATTTCATCTCTTACCTCCCCCCTGCGCTATCGCGGTCTCCGCCGCTGCCAGAGCGCTTAAGTCTGCGGCCTTTTCTGAGTCTCATCCCGGAAATAATAAATACCGCATATGCTAAGGCCACTGCTCCCAGTGTCCAGGCTACGACTGTATTCCTTGTGTTTGCCGCAGCTGCTGTCGCTGATGAATCAGCAAGTGGCACCTTCTGCTCTTCGATATCCTCAGCAGGAATATCTTCTACGACCTCTACTGTGATCTCAGGTCTTTTATCATCATTATCGTCATCGCTCTCCGCCAGCGTAGTCTGTGCCGACAGGGCTGTTATTCCCAGCGCCGCTACAGTTGCTGCCAGAGCTATGGCAAGTATTTTTCTTATCTTCAATTCGCGCGTATCCATGCGTCATCCTCCATGTTTGCATTGTTAACGCATCTTATGGTCACATTGTATAGTCTAATCCGTCATTACAGCCGTCATTATTGCGATAATGTGACATTTTTTGTGACAAGTTTTCCTTATTAATTGAGCTTTACCGACAAATGCAAAGTATTACCGATGTGATCCGGTATATATACGTCCCAGGCCTCAGTCGGATATTCGAATACAACTCCATCCTCTTCGCTTGCGCTTACAGGATAGTATACCTTGCCCGAAGCCGACACAGCATATATCTCTCTGTAGTCGACGCCTATGCCGGAATCCTCTACTTTTAATATAAAACCGTCATCCATAGTCTTGTTTCCGAGAAGCTTAGGTCCCTCGGCATCAACGGCAGTCACGTCGTGCTCGGTCATGACCGACTGGCGGTTCACAAGCTCGACGCTTATGTCCATATTGCCGTTTCTTGTTGGCTCCACGGTGAACTCCCTGGCGCCTGCTTCGTATACCGGCAGCTCGTGATCGCTTATCTTCGCTATTACCTTGCCCACAGGCAGGATCGAGTCAACCTTGACCGTGTAGACTGGAAGCCCGCGAGTGCCCGTGTCTTCTATTGTGACTGTATACGAAGGAAGCACGAACAACAGCGGAAGCATCATAAACACGAGAAGTGCCATCGCTACTATCACTCTCTGAAGAGTGAATCTTTCCTTTCTGTAAACAGCGTACGAGGAGATAGTCTCCATAGGGACCGAGTTGCCCTCATCGCCGCAAGCGTGGAATACGCTGTCGAGTATCTCGGAAGTCTCCAGAGTCGTAAGCTCTGTCGCCTCAAGGCTGGCTGCTTTGTGCGAGCCACCGCTTCTTAGGGACAGATCTTGTTCTCCGCCGCCTGAGTTTCTGGTAAGATGGCGTCTGCTCGCCTTGATGAATCTCTGGATAGTGCGGCGCCCCACGTTCATGATGTCCGCGATCTCGTTATCCGACAGGCCCTGCACGCAGCTCATCAGCATTATCTGTGACTCGGCGAGCGGCAGGTTGAGAATGCGGGAGAGATCGTAACCTCCGTCAGCGTCTGCACCCGCTCCTGTTTCTTTCATGTATTCAAGTGCGGATATCCTGCATATCCAAGGCATGAAGAGGTCGGTCTTCGAAAGCGAAGGCAGCATCCTGTACACCGCGGCAAAGACTTCAGGGAGAGTCTTCACGGCTTTGTCCCTGCTTCCGTAAAGCATGGTCAGATAGTAGAGCTGGCGCCCCGCGACAGACGCGAAAAGCTCGGCGAAAGCATTGCTGCTGCCCTGCTTCGCCTTTACGACCAGCCCGTTCAGATACGACTGATCAAGCCTGTCGAATATTCTTCTGACTTTGACCTTTGACTTCATCTTCTATCTATATATTTACTTGCTATGTTTTTTCTTATTCATCGGCCCGTTATGCCCAAGATCACTGAACGCCCGGCCACTGCTTAGGCCTCGCTTCCCAAGCGCGCCTGTCTGAAAGCGCGATCAGCTCGTTCACAGTCTCGGCCTTGCCTCCCTCGTTGAACGCGGTGCCTGCGCTGTACTTTATAGGGGCATCGGGCTGCGAAGTATTTCTTTCATCAGTCAGCGCCGCTACCTTCTCAAGGAAGCGCTCGATGCGGGCGTCAGTGCAGTCTCTGAAAATGACGACGAACTTGTTACCGCCATTCCTACCTATGAAAGCCGCTCTGCCCGCAGCGTTCTGAAGTATTGCAGCGAACGCCTGAATAGCGAGGTCTCCGCCGCTGTGGCCTTTCACCTTGTTGATCTCACCCAGATTCGTCATGTCTATCGTAACAGCGCCCATGTCTTCAGGCAGCGGCTTGCCAAGGGACTGCCCGATGTACGCGTCGACGCTGTATCTGTTCGCTATACCTGTCAGGGCATCCGAATACACGGCGTTATCGAGCTCCATGTTCTCACGCCTCATATCCGCATATGAATTGAAGTCGTAGAGCAGGAACAGGAACGATACGCCGAGCGTCATCCAAAGGATCACGCTGATCACCTTGGCCGCCATGTTAGTCGCTATAAGCGAATAAAGTTCAGGATCCCTGAACACCGCCAAAAGCGCTACCGCTGTGAACACTATGAGCAGCACAAGCTGCACAGTCTTGACCATGTCAAATCTTCTCATATCAGAACCTCGTGATACCTTCTTTGTTTATCATCAAAAAGACCCTACCTTTGATCTGGCGCAGATTTACTTCGCCGAACATCCTCGAGTCTTTCGATACTGCTCGGTTATCGCCCAGCACAAATACGTTTCCATCGCGCACCTTATACGGATATATGACCGCTCCAGTCTCCTCCTCAGTCACGCCATTGGCATGGCCATCAGGGACCTCGGCCCCGTCGAGATGCAGCTTTCCATCATATATATCCACCGTCTGTCCGCCAGTCGCGGCGACACGCTTTATATAGAAATCGCCAGACGGCACCCTCATCGCGACAACGTCACCTCTCTCGTAGTTGCGCACTACTCTTAGGTATACGACTACATCGCCGTCTTTAAGAGTCGGGTCCATTGACGCCCCGCCAACCACCGAGAGGCCGATCACAAATCTGAACACGATAACAAACACCACGATCGCCGCTATGAAAAACAGCGAATCCCGGAGCCAGCCCAACTTAAAACCGTCAAGGCGCCCTAATGATCTTGTGTCCTTGCTTTTACTCATCATTAAAATTGTACCATACCGTTAACCCTTGCGGATATCAAAAGATAAAGTGCACATAAAACGGGAAGAGTTATGGGGAATTCGCCTTGTTGCGACTGTTTCCCCATAACGCTTAGGCTGGGAGCTGCGCGTGAGAGGTGGAAAGTTATGGGGAAATCACCCTGCAG
>CADAUB010000107.1 GCA_902790965.1 uncultured Eubacteriales bacterium
CAACAAAAAAACTTTGTGGTTTTGTTGTAAACCACAAAGTTTACATTATCATCTTGCGAGCAGAAAAAGCTTGCCGTCTTCTGAACTACTTGCCTGTAGTGTAGTTATCGAAGTAGCCCTGGATGTATACGACCGGTGTGCCCTTGTCTCCGGAGCCAGATGTGAGGTCGCAAAGCGATCCGATCAGGTCGGTAAGGCGCCTTGGGGTAGTTCCCTCAGAAGCCATATTGCCTACAAGGCTTTCCTGAGGCTTATCCGCGATGGCTTTGGAAATAGCCTTTGTAAGTTCTTCACCGCTTAGATCAGCAAAGTCGTTGTCTGCGAGATACTTCAGTTTGAGTTCGTTAGGCGTGCCTTCGAGCCCTTTTGTATAGAACGGGGATACCACAGGGTCAGCGAGCTCCCAGATCTTTCCTACAGGATCCTTGAAAGCTCCGTCTCCGTATACCATTACCTCTACGTGCTTACCGGTAGCCTCGAGCATATTTGCCTGGATCTTCTCTACGAGAGCCTGCGCATCTCTTGGGAAGAGCTTTACAGTGTCCTCTGTGGACTTGTTCGATCCGAGAAGACCATAATCCTCGTTATAGCCGCTGCCATTTACAGGAGCGCTGAGGATCTCGTCCATGCCGTAAACATTTGCGCCGGCAGCCTTGAGTTTTCTCTTAGTGCGCTCGCGTGTATGGATGTCACAGTTGATCACATTCTTTGTATAATTGAGGATCTCCTCCGCGTGATTAGCGAAGATTATTTCAACCTCTGCACCGGCTTCCCTAACGAGATCGCCATAGTAAGCTACATAATCGACACCTGTGAACTGATGCTTGTTTTCTCCGAAGAGTTCTCTGTATTTCTCCAGTGTGAGGACATCGCTGTATGGGTTGACACCTGCTTCGTCGATCTGATCCATCGTAAGGAGCGCGTTGCCTACCTCATCGGATGGATAGCTGAGCATCAGTACGATCTTCTTAGCGCCCATAGCCATGCCTCTGAGGCAGATCGCGAAACGGTTACGCGAAAGAATAGGCCAGATAATGCCGATGGTCTCTCCGCCGAGCTTTGCCTTTACATCGGCAGCAATGTCCTTGACGTCTGCGTAATTACCCTGACATCTGGCAACTACTGACTCAGTGATACATACGATGTCTCTGTCTCTTACTTCAAATCCATCGTCTGAATTCGCTGCCTTAAGCACGCTCTCTGTCACCATCGCGGCAAGATCATCGCCCTCACGGAAAATAGGGCATTTGATACCGCGTGAAACTGTTCCTACTCTTCTCTCACTCATGTTGTTCTCCTATTTATGCTTAGCTACAATATCTCCGCTGTTTTTCCAGATGCTGCTTTCAGGGATGACTCCTCTGACGCAGGATGTAGGATAAACGTTGGAATTACGTCCGATCACCGTGCCCGGGTTAAGTACTGCGTTGCAGCCGACCTCAACGTGGTCTCCGAGCATGGCGCCGAATTTCTTGATACCTGTCTCGATCTGCTCAGTGCCGTTATGGACTACTACCAGCTGCTTATCCGCCTTGACATTGGATGTGATGGAGCCGGCTCCCATATGGCTGTAATGACCGAGAATAGAATCTCCGACGTAATTATAATGTGGCGTCTGTACATGGTCAAACAGAATAACGTTTTTAAGTTCAACAGAATTGCCTACTACGCAGTCTGCGCCTACAAGGGCGGATCCTCTTACGAACGCGCAGTGTCTTACTTCCGTATTAGGCCCGATGATGCATGGAGCTCCAAGATATGCGCTTGGGAACACCTTAGCTGTCTTGTGCACCCATACGTTCTCGCTCACCTCTTCATACTCTTCAGGGTCGAGCGTTGGCCCGAGCTGCAGTATGAACTCCTTGATGCCCTTGAGAGCTTCCCAAGGATATATGAACTGAGAGAGATAGTCTTTTGCCAGTGTATGATCAAGGTCATATAAATCGTTGATAGTGTACATATTATCTCCTTGTTTCATTAAAAATATCAAATGCCGGGGACACGGTATCCATCCCCGACGTTGTGAAAGATCTTAGTCTTCTATAAGGTGTCCCTTAGCGCGGATAGCGTCGATGATCTGATCGACGTACTTCTCGCATTCTTCCTCTGTAGGAGCCTCAGCCATAACGCGGATCACAGGCTCTGTGCCGGATTCTCTGAGGAGTGTGCGTCCCGTATCGCCGAGAGCCTTCTTCGCAGCCTGGTCAGCAGCGAGCACGTCTGGGTCTGCCATGCAGTCAGCTTTGCTCTTTACTCTTACGTTCTTGAGCACCTGTGGGTAGAACACCACAGGAGCAGCGAGTTCGCTCATAGGTTTCTTGCGCGCGAGCATAGCCTCCATCAGTTTGAGGGATGTGAGGATGCCGTCGCCTGTTGTTGCGTACTTCGTGAAGATGATATGACCACTCTGCTCTCCGCCGATGCGGTGGCCGTTCTGTACCATATTCTCATATACGTACTTGTCGCCTACTTTTGTCTGCTCGTACTCGATGCCTACCTCGTCGAGGGCCTTGTAGAGTCCGAAGTTGGACATTACTGTAGTAACGACTTTGTTGTTGAGCAGTTTGCCTCTTTCCTTCATATACAGTCCGTAGATATAGAGGATATGATCGCCTGTGACTACATTGCCCTTCTCGTCTACGCAGAGGCAGCGGTCAGCGTCTCCGTCATACGCGAAGCCTACGTCGAGCCCGTTGTCGACTACGAACTTCTGGAGATGCTCGATATGAGTCGAGCCGCAATTGGTGTTGATGTTGTAGCCATCCGGATGATCGTTCATAACGTAGAGCTTAGCGCCGAGAGCTTCGTATACGCCCTTTGCGATCTGCCAGGCAGCTCCGTTAGCGACATCGAGGCCTACCTTGACGTCCTTGAAGCCGAACTTGCTCATTGAGATGAGGTATCCGATGTAGCGGTTACGTCCCGATACGTAGTCTACTGTGCGTCCGATATCCTCGCGCTCAGCCATAGGAACTTCCATCTCGCCGTCGATGTACTGCTCGATCTTGAGAAGTGTCTCCTCGTCCATCTTCTCGCCGTGGTTGTTGACGATCTTGATGCCGTTGTCGTAGTACGGATTGTGAGAAGCCGAGATCATGATGCCGCAGTCGAAGTCGTCGACTCTGGCGATGTACGATACCGAAGGCGTAGTTGTAACGTGCATAATATATGCGTCAGCGCCCGAAGCCATAAGGCCTGTGCAGAGCGCGTACTCGAACATGTAGCTCGAGCGTCTTGTGTCCTTACCGATAACGACCTTGGCCTTGCGATCGAGCCTGGCTCCGTAATACCAGCCAAGAAAGCGTCCGATCTTGATAGCGTGGTCGAATGTAAGATTCTTGTTGGCTTCGCCGCGGAAGCCATCTGTACCAAAATATTTACCCATAGAATCCTCCTATTTCGTGGCACAACTCATCGCATAATTTCCTCCCGGCGCGGAGACCGACGGGCAATTTGGCTGCGTGCGCCACCTAAAAGTCCCTTACTAAAGTCTCTGTCCTCTTTCGATGTCGAGGAAATACTTGTATGTATCAACTGTGAGCTCGCCGCAAGCCTCTTCATCGCAGGCGATGATAGCAGCGTTGTGCATCTGAAGAGCTGAGCATGTCCACTTCTGGCTGACTCCGCCCTCAACTACCGCGGCCATGGCTCTTGCCTTGTTGTGTCCGCTGATGAGCACGAGCACTTCCTTAGAATCTGTAACTGTGCCGATGCCTACGGAAAGAGCCTGCGCAGGAACTGCCTCAGGGTCATTTCCGAAGAATCTCGAGTTAACGATCCTTGTATCTGTAGTGAGATCTCTCAGGCCTGTTCTTGATGACAGGGATGTAAATGGCTCGTTGAATGCGAGGTGACCGTCGACTCCGATTCCGCCCATGAAGAGGTCGATGCCGCCATAGCTTGCGATCTTTTCCTCATAGCGAGCGCACTCGCCTTCAGGATCATCTGTCATGCCGTTGAGGATATTGATGTTTTCTGGCTTCATGTCTACGAGATGATCGAAGAAATTATCGTGCATGAAGTACCAGTAGCTCTGGTCGTGTTCATGAGGGAGCCCGAGATACTCGTCCATGTTGAATGTGACAACATTGGCAAACGATACCTCGCCGGCCTTGTTCTTTTCGATAAGTTCTTTATATACTCCGATCGGTGACGAGCCCGTAGGAAGACCGAGTACGAATGGCCTGTCTTCTTTATGAGCGTTGATCTTGTCAGCGATGTAATTTGCTGCCCACTTGCACATCTTGTCGTAATCGTCCTGAATAACTACTCTCATTATTATAGTCCGCCTTTCCGGCGAAAGGCACCAATGGGGTCATGAAAATATCCCTGCGGTCTTTCGCCTTTTCCTTCCTCCTGCTAATCTTATCC
>CADAUB010000108.1 GCA_902790965.1 uncultured Eubacteriales bacterium
AAAAGGACCTGTTTGACAAAATGCTGGAAACAGGGATAAAGATTGAACAGGAAAGCTTCGTGGGATGATGAGTAGTGACTTTCTGCATCCGAGCTGGAGCTTTTCGAGCGATTTGGTGGGTTTTCCTAAAAACGGAAATCCGCAAGTCCTTGCAATCACTGAATTACCCAGGGTTCGAATCTGTTCACCCGCTCCACGACCTGGGCTTTCAGAGAGATCTGAGAGCCCTTTTACTATGAGCAGGCGATCAGGTCTTCTGAGAGTGCAGATCAGTAAAAATGCAGTGGGGGAAATTCAGCGATTTGTTGGGGAATTCAAAAACACGAGTCTCGAAAGCATTGCAATTACTGGCCTTGAAATCTTCGATTCTGTACACCTGCTCCAATACATGGGCTTTCGGAACATTTTTTCCGGAAGCTCTTTTCAGTATGATATACTTGGCATATGATCGGAAACAGATACGAGTCGATTGTTAATGAATGGAAACGCAAGCCCCTGAAATCTGCCGCTGATATTGATACTGCGCTTGATAATTTCAGGGTACTTTTTGCGTACAACTCCAATAAAATTGAAAATCCTGAGACCACTTATCACGATACAAGAGAGATATTTGATAATGGTCGGGTCAACGGATATACAGGCGAACTCAGAACGCTTTTTGAGATACAAAATCAGAAATACTGTTATGATTATCTTAAAGATAAGATAGTTGCCAAGGAAACGGTAACGCCTGAACTGATCCGTAAGATACATAAGATACTTATGTCCGGCTGCTATGATGAGGCAAGATGGATGCAGGGGGAGAGACCCGGTCAGTATAAACTGCATGACTATGTAACAGGTGATAATGTTGGTTCTCTTCCAGATAATGTGGCAGCTGATATCGAGGACTTATGCGGTGAGATCGCTATCGTACCAGAAGCCGGCATACTTACAGCAGCATCGTATTTTCATCTTAAATTCGAGTCGATTCATCCGTTTGCTGATGGAAATGGTCGCACCGGGCGGACACTGATGAATTACTATTTGATGATAAACGGGCTGCCTCCGACGATTCTTTATGAAGAGGATAAAAAGGCTTACTACATGGCGCTTGCTGTATATGATAAAACTGAAGAAATATCTGGATTCAGAGAATTCATAAAAGAACAGACTGTCAAGACATGGACGAAATCGGAAAGACCCGAAAAAACATTGGCATTCTTTCTGTAGCATAAAGTATAGGTTTGTAAACGCTGACTCCGCTTTGGCGGAGTTTTGTTTTCCGCCAATGATTTAAAATCAGGTGATTTGGATTGGAAATCAGTTGGAGGAAATCGAGCAAAAATTGGAGGAAATCTGAACAGAGGCTCTGGAACCGTTGAAATTACTAGAGTCTACAAATGCGATTCTGTTCACCCGATCCACGCTGAGCCCCCGAAAGGGGGCTCTTAGCGTGGAGCAGATTCAGGATCGAACCCGAGACGTAAGCTCCATGTTTCCGTGTCTTAAGAAAAACGTAAGATTTATGACAGGCTTTTCTTAATATGCGCGCGTTAAGTTATAATTGAGGTACGAAAGGAGTGCGTCATGAAAACTAACATACTGATCGTTGATGATGACAGGGAGATCGCTCAGGCGATAGCTTTTTATCTGCGGAATGAAGGTTACGAGCCGATGATCGCGCTTGACGGCATAGAAGCGCTCAATCTTATCCGCAGCACCCCTGTGAGCCTGATCATCATGGACGTGATGATGCCGGGTCTTGACGGCATCCAGACAACGCTGCGCATTAGGGAAGAACACAATATTCCTATAATCATGCTTTCCGCGAAGTCAGAAGACTACGACAAGATCACCGGCCTCAACGTAGGCGCCGATGATTACATGACAAAGCCTTTCAATCCTCTGGAACTTACTGCAAGGGTCAGATCTCAGCTGAGACGTTACAACCAGCTCGGTAGTGCAGCCAGAGCCGCAGCCTCAAAGGTGATCCGCTGCGGCGGACTCGAGATCGATGATGACGCAAAGACGGTGACCGTTGACGGAGAGCAGGTATCTCTGACTCCCCTCGAGTACGGCATACTGAAGCTGCTGGCGTCGAATGCCGGCAGGGTCTTCAGCATAGATGAGATCTACGAAAAGGTATGGAAGGAAGAAGCATACAGTGCTGATAATACTGTTGCCGTCCATATTCGCAGGATCCGTGAGAAGATCGAGATCGACCCGAAAGATCCCCGTTACCTCAAGGTAGTCTGGGGCGTGGGATACAAAGTAGAAAAGCAATAGAGGTCGGATATGGATAATATCATTACAGAAAACAAATCTGCGAAGCGCGGACTGTACGCGCTGCTGGAGGTGCTCGCAGTGTCAGCCGGAACACTTACGGCATTGCTGTGCGCGATCACATTCGGAGTCGCGAATCTGATGGATGTATCGCAGTGGTCTGCAAAGGACCTTGAAGACATAACCCCAGGCAGCTGGGTCGCTGAGTTTGCAAACGGACATGCTCAGGCGGATTGCACAAGCAGATTCATGACTGCCGCTGTTATCTGCGGATTGCTGGCTGTGGCGGCGGTCATTGGCTTGTGTGTGCTGACCGGCAGGTTCAGCCTGGATGAAGAGGGAAGGATAAAGCTCAACCGCTTCGACAGGCTGTGGAGCGAATTGCATCTGGTGACCGGCTGTTTCTCGGCCATGGGCGCCGTGTGTGCCGCGATGCCTGTCGCAAGAATGATCTCGTGCAGCAATAAGGTCGGCCTGTTTGATCTGTCAAAGGTATTCAGCCCTTTGGAAGCAGATAATTACATGTTTGGCATTTCAAACAGTACTGTGTTCTGGTATTGCACGGCAGGCATCGCAGCGTGCCTTGCTGTTACAGTCATATGCTTCATCACCCTTGTCAAAAAGCTGAAAGCGCACGATCTGATCCACGGTTCACTCACGGGTAAGATCCTCGGCATGCTCGGCATCGGTGCGGCTTTCGCGGGCCGCGGAGTCGCAAAGGCAGGCAAAGGTCTGGCAAAAGCGGGGCAGGATATTGCAGAGAGAAATAAAAGTGCAGCCAGGCGTTTCACCATCCCAAACGACGATGACCGTCGCGCAGCCCATAAACTTATGATCAAATACTCACTGATCGCGGTTGTGCTGATCGGACTTCCGGTATTCTTCATCATCATGTCGGGTGAATACGAGTGGATGCTGCTCTGGACTGTCGTTTCGATGGTGACCGCGACAGCGCTGATCGTACGGAAGGTCGGCAAACTGGCTGAGATCAGGGCGGGTGTTATAGAAGTAAAGTCAGGAAACCTGACTCATAAGATAAGCGTCAGAGAAGATGAGAACGGGCCTAAGACCGATCTTGATCAGCTTGCTTCGGATATCAATCACATTTCCGAGGCAACCAATGCGGCCGTACAGAACGAGATCAAAAATCAGCGACTCAAGACGGATCTTATAAGCAATGTTTCACACGACCTCAAGACTCCGCTGACATCGATGGTCAGTTATCTTGACATCCTTGAGAAGGAGGGCCTTGACAGCCCGGATGCTCCGGCTCATCTCGCGATCGTAAAGGAAAAGACTGAGCGGCTCAAGACATTGACCGAAGAACTCTTTGAGGCAGCTAAAGCATCAAGCGGCAACATTCCGTGCGAGATCGGGGATATAGACATCGCATCGCTTATAGACCAGTCACTTGCTGAGATGGGTGACCGCCTTGCAAAGAAGAAACTAAAGATAAAGAAAAACATAAGAACAGAGCATACGCTCGTGCGTGCGGACGGCAAACTTCTGTACCGGGTCTTTGAGAACCTGCTGAGCAATATCAGCAAATACGCTCTGGACAGGAGCCGCGTCTACATAGATGTCAGCGAACTGCCGACATCATCGGATAAGCTCCTGGTGGAATTCAAGAATATCTCCAAGGCAGAGCTCAACATATCACCGGACGAGCTCATGGAGAGGTTCACCCGCGGCGACAGCTCGCGCAACACCGAAGGCTCTGGCCTTGGTCTTGCCATCGCCAAGGATCTTACGACGCTTATGGGCGGAGTGTTTGATATCAGCATTGACGGAGATATGTTCAAGGCGTCGGTCATGCTCGACCGGGCTTGAAGCCATTCTGAATCAGCTGGAGGATTTGAAGTCGATTTCTGGAGGAATCGCAAAACGAGAAACTGGACCCCTTGAAAACACTGGTGTGCAGAAAATGTGATTTGGTCACCTGCTCCATAGATCGGACTCCAGAGGTAATCTCCGGAGTCCTTTATTTTGCCCGCAAACGTTGAAAATACGCCATTTGCATCCTCCGAAAACGACGCATATAAACTCACAAAAACGCATACAAACCT
>CADAUB010000109.1 GCA_902790965.1 uncultured Eubacteriales bacterium
TATCCGTTGCTTTAGTTCTGACAAGAGAAGTGTTGCTTTAGCTTTGAGAAACAGAAAGGCTTTTATCGATGTTGATTCAGCTGGCTCCAGAGATAAGTAGAGCACAAAAAACCACCCCTACCTCTCGGCAAAGATGGCTGCGTGAATCATTTAAGGCTTCGGCACGTTTTCCGCTGGGTATCATGCGGGGAAAATCCGGCCGGCAGACCGCTCCTGCAGCCTGCCGGCCATATTACACTTTTATCGGACTTTCATTTAGCAGACGTGAAGCTGACTTCCTTGCCTCTGTAGCCAAGGATAATTCCGCTGTCTGTTCGTTCATAATCAAGTATCGCGTACTTCCCTTTTCCTTCAGGCTCCCATCCATCGGGCATTCCTTCATAAAGGTCTTCGTCAATTTCAACTATGACTATGCCGTCCTTGAGATACATGATGCGCCCTTCAAAGCCCGGATTACCGGCTCCGGCGTCATACACTGACATATAGGGTCCCTTGTCTTCGAAGTCATCGGTTATAAAGAGATGCCAATAGCCGCCATCCTCATCGAAATCTCCGAGCAGCGTCTTCAGTTCCTTCATGTCGATGTCCTTCTGCCTCTGATTGGTCAGATAAGAAGAAGACTGAGCCTCATTCTCTTCTTTATCCTTTTCGTTGGCAATGGTAAGCGCTGCAAAAGTGCCTATGCCTATCGCCATTATCAGGGTTATCATCAGCCATTTAGCATAATGTTTCTTGAGCTTCATCTATGTATCTTATCCTCTCATCACAGAAGCGACTTCTTCATCGAGAGCCTTGCACTTCTCGCGGAGCTCCTTGATCTGCTTCACGATCTCCTGCTGCTCTTCATTCGACTTTCTGACGAGTTCCATGTTGTTGTAAGGAACGGTGTCCCTGACCCCGGCATCTAGAACGCCGCCATATATCGGAGCGTTGTCGGTGAAAAGGCCCCACTTCTCATCGCCGTAGTCGAAATGCCACCATTCAGACGGGAAGTTTGTGAAACCGACAGCTGTCATTACGTTGTAGAGCATCCTGCGGTTGTCTCTCGCGACATCGTTTACGCCTTCGCCTTCACCGCCTTCTTCATAATAAGTGGTCCAGGCCCTGTTGGTGAATTCATCGAAATCGCTGCCCATGTCAAGTTCCTTGCCATCCGGTCCGACTATCGTAAGGTCGACCGCCCCGCCAGTGTTGTGGAGCGAAGGAAGCAGGATGTTGTATGAAGGGAACGAAACGCAGAACATAGTCTGGTAATCGATCTCTTCCGGTGTGGCATTCGGGAACTGTTCGACTTTTTTAGCCCTGTAATAATCCCATAAGGACTGCTGGACCGAAACCGGCCTGTAAGCGTCGTAAATCGAGAATTTATAGCCCTCAGGCAGCAATGCCTCGGCCTTCTCTACCATTTCGAATACGGTCTTTCTGCACATGATGCTCGGACTCGAACCAGGAAGCGGATTCATGTTGGCTTCAGGCCACTTGTTGTACCATGAATTGCAGATGAATCTGTCATCCATGTATACCATAGGCTCGTCCGAAGGATCAGCTACAGGAAGCTTGTTCGACAGGAATTCTATTTTAGGGATAGGTTTGTAATAATCCATTTCTTTTACCTCCTATTTTACGACCACACCACATTTCGGGCTGCGTTGATCACGTCCTGATCGAACCCGAATCTCTTACTCGAATCTATGATCACCTGTACAGGTTCCATATTAGCCCACTACGTCTTTCACGATTCTGTGGAAGTTCCTGAACGCGATCTTTTCGATCTCGTCTTCGCGCATTCCCCTGTTTCTGAGGATCTCGAACAGATGAGGTATCTTGCTTGAATCCTCGAGACCTGCCGTAACGGCATCCATTCCCGAATAGATCTCAGGATCGTTAGGGTCTCCGAGGAAACCGCAGAAGTCGAATCCGCAGCCTACATGGTCGATTCCCATAACATCGATCATGTGCTCGCAGTGGTCAGCCAGTCTGTTGATATCGCCCTTCTCAGGGTCGTTGTCGAGGAACTCGTTCCAGGCATTGAGTCCTACGCAGCCGTTCGCGTCACGGATGGCTCTGAGCTGATCATCAGTAAGGTTGCGAGGATGCTGGCTGAACTTCTTGCAGTCGGAATGCGAAGCGATGAACGGACGTCCGTCCATGATGCGCGCGATGTCCCAGAAACCTGCCTCGTTGAGGTGGGATGTATCGACGATCATCTTCTTATCGATCATGCGTAGGACCGCCTTCTTTCCCAGATCGCTGAGGCCTTCTGTGCTGCCCGAAGCCGCGCTGTGACCGAAGCCGTTCTCCTCATTCCATGTGAGCATGCCGTGCCTTGCGCCGAAGTCATAGTACTCGTCGAACTTCGCGAAGGTCGGATCATACGAAGCGTATGCCATTCCTTCAACGCCTATCATTATATAAAAGACCCCTTCTTCTCTGGCCTTCATCATCTCATCGTAAGTCTTAACGATACGGAAGTCCTTGGATTCCGCGATCTCTGCGGAAACGCAGTCAAAGAGTTCATGGGTCCTTTTTGCGTAATCTCTGATATGCGGAGGATCTACCCAGAGCACAAGGATCGTGCCCTCTACTCCGCCCTTTGTAAGTCTTTCAAAATGGTGATTGTGAAACACATTGGTCTCACCCTTCATTCTCTTGATAGTGACATCAGTCCAGATGTCGCTGTGTGCGTCAAAACACTTCATAATAAACTCCTATCGGTTTCAGTTTTTTTAAACGACTACAGGCGCTCCGGTATAAGCCGGAGCGCCTGTATATGGTCGTCTGAAAGTGTTACAGTCCGAGTGATACGGCTACGATGGTTCCGAGATAGTTACCGATAACGTAACCGAATGTACCGGTCAGCATAGCAGGTCCTACGAGGTCGACCCAGCCCTGAGAGATGGCCATGCCGGCAGCTGTTGTAGGTCCGCCGATGTTCGCGTTCGAAGCAATGATAGCGTCCTCAAGGTTGAACTTGAAGATCTTGGCAGCTCCGAAGCAGAAGATCATGTTTACGAATACCATGATAGCTGTGAGTACCAGGAAGAGCGGGCTCTTTGTAACAACGGTGTAGATGTTTGCAGGAACACCGATTACGAAGAGGAACAGGTAGATGCAGTATGTACCGATCTCCTGAGATCCGTGCATTTCCTTTACGGTCTTTGTCATGAATGTAGCAACGAGTACGGAGATGGTCGTGATCCATACATACTGGGATCCGAGGAATCTTACTACGAAGTTCATGAATACACCATTCGGCTCAAATCCGCCGAAGATGCCTGCGATGAGCTGCGAGATCCATACTACTGTTGCAGCATATCCGATATTGATGGCGATGTCCTTGAGCGAGATATCCTTGCGGCTCCAGAACTGAGCGGCAAGTGTCTTTGCCTCTTCAAGGTCTACCGAACCGGACTCGACCTCATCGATCAGAGGATGCTTGAAGTTCTTGCGGAACCAGCTGTTCCCTGCGAAGAAGATAAGTACAAAGAAGTAGATAGCCATTAGCAGGTTATCCGCAACTGTAGCAGCAGCGGTAACGTCCTCACCTGCAGCATACTGAGATGCCATAGCCGCGAAGTTTACTCCGCCGCCGATGTAGGAACCGGTCATCATCGAGGCTACTCTTGCGAGGTCCTGAGCATTGCCGTAAGGTCCCTTCAGCAGGAAGTAAGCGAGATAAGCGCCGACTACGGTTCCGACAGCACCGATGAGGAATATCACCAACATTCGTCCGGTCTCAGCCCAGATCTTCTTCAGGTTACACTGGAGAAGCAGCATAGGGATGCCGAGAGGAACGATGACGCCCCATACGATATCGTCATAAAGCACGCAGGATGTAGGAATAACTCCCAGGTTAGCGAGCACCATAGCGATGATCAGAGCGATGATAGCGCCGGAAACCTTCGAAGCCCATGCATATTTCTGCTCCAGCCAGATGGAGAAGAATACGCCCATGGTCATGACCACGAGGAGTCCCCACATGTCATCGGCTGCGATCAGCGACTCACGGCCGACTAATCCCATCCATAAACCAGTCATAATAATACCTCCTTAAACAAAAGCAAAAGATTAAAAAACTCTTTGTCCTATCCAAAAAATTATATCATTATGTCCAATTAATTCAATGGCTTTGTCAAATAATTATCAAAAGGGTGCAACTCTAACCACGATCTAACCACATCTAACCACCTAAGAAAAAACCTTGGAATTCCACAATGCCGTTAACTTAGCAAAACAGGAAAGCATAGTTTTCTTTTGTTTCAAGGAATCGGTGCTATGGATTTCAGGCAAACGAAAAACGGAAGCACATTTACGACGAGTGGCTTCCG
>CADAUB010000110.1 GCA_902790965.1 uncultured Eubacteriales bacterium
CGCGATCACCTGACAGTGTTCGGAAATGACTACGACACACCGGACGGAACATGCCGCAGAGATTACATCCATGTAATGGATCTGGCTGAAGGGCATGTCAAGGCTGCAGAATATATAATGAAGAAAAGACTCGAAGCCGGTGAAGAGGCAGGTGGCACAGAGGTGTTCAATCTGGGTACGGGCTCGCCTTACAGCGTGCTCGAGATGGTGGAGGCCTTCGGCCGCGCGTGCGGGCACGCTGTAGCCTATGAAATAGGCGCCAGACGAGCCGGCGACGTGCAGGACAGCTGGGCCGATGCAGAAAAGGCACGCGCCGTACTCGGCTGGCAGGCGAGCCGAGGCATCGACGAGATCTGCCGCGACGCCTGGAACTGGCAGAGCCATAACCCGCAGGGCTACGGAAAATAAAGGCACAAAAAAACTACTTGGCCATGACCACTATGTATTGTGGTATTGCCAGGTAGTTTTCATTATTACATCATTACAGCGCGCTGCGTATAGTCGCCTCTATCTCGGCCTGCGCAGCCTTCTGCTCGTGCTTATCCATATTCTCAATATGCACTAGAGGATGCGCTGTGATTTTTATATGAGCCGGCTTCCATGTGCCGTCTTCCTCAAAGAAGTGATAAGTACCGTCGATTGTGACCGGAAGGATAGGCACCTTCGCCTTCTCGGCAAACTTGAAAGCGCCCGCCTTGAATTCGCCCATCTCGTGCCCCTTTGAGCGCGTGCCCTCAGGGAATATGCACATATTGAAGCCGAGGCCGAGAATCTTCTTTGCCTCACTGAGCGACTTCACCGCCTCTTTAGGATTGTTGCGGATCAGATAAACCGACCGCGAGTACTCAACGACATCAGCCAGTATAGGGTACTTGCGCCATTCCTCTTTGGAGACGTAGCCCATCATGCCGTGATCCTTCATCAGCCACAGAGTCGCACAGATATCCGCAAAGCTCTGGTGGTTGCAGTACAGCATAAATGGCCCGTCCTCTGGAGCAGGCACATTCTCTTCGCCGTGCACTTCGTAAGTAAGGCCAAGCACCGGAGTCATCGCTTCTATCCAGCGTTTCTGGCCGAACTGAATGAGAGCCTTTTCGCCCTCGATATCGTCCTCCTCACGAAGCTTGATGATCTTCTTCTTCAGCGAAGTGAAACGCAGGGTCTCTATATATCCTCTTATGAATCTGGGTCCTGTCTTTAAAATATTCATTAATTTCTCCTGATAACAAATTCCGGGCGGAGTCCGCGATCAGTCCGCCTCCGTTTTCTATTAAAGAGATTTTAGCACAAATGCAGAGGAGTGGCAGAACAGATTCTTGACAGAACAGCAAAATGCGGCAAAAATAAAGGAACTATGACAGATATATCATCAGATGAAA
This sequence comes from uncultured Eubacteriales bacterium, assembly GCA_902790965.1. Taxonomy (GTDB): domain Bacteria; phylum Bacillota; class Clostridia; order Peptostreptococcales; family Anaerovoracaceae; genus Crickella. The sequence goes on from CADAUB010000110.1 coordinate 1,380, forward strand.
AAAAGAATACAGAAACTACGGGCGGCAGCAAAGAAGCGCGTGAAGCCGCATCTGTGCCGGCCCAAAATGAAGAGACCGTAACGAAAGAGTCCATAGCCACAGCCGCACCAGCCGCCGAGACGGTTGCGCCCATCCCAAATTCCGAGCCCGCCGTCCCGGACGCATCGTCGGCTGCAAAGAAAAGCCGGCCGCTGATCAAAGCCCTGAAGGCGTTACTCTGCGCAGCTCTCGCCATAGCCGTGCTGATCCTCGGATACGCGGTCTATCTTGCTGTGGATCTTGGCAGGATAGATCCCGAAAACATTTACGCAAACATCGAGATGAGCTCGTACCTCTATGACTGCGACGGCAATGAAATCGACAGACTCTACTATACCGAAGACAGAGAAGCCGTAGCGATCGATGAGATACCGGAGCATACAAAGAACGCCTTCATAGCGATCGAAGACAAGACGTTCTACAGGCACCACGGGCTGAATCTCGTGAGGATGTTCGGCGCGGTGCTGCAGAAGCTGACAGGACACGCGAGCGAGATCAGCGGCACGTCGACCATCACCCAGCAGCTCGCGCGAAACGCCTTCCTGCCTGAGTCGAAGAGCCAGCGGACGATAAAGCGGAAATTCAAGGAGATAGTATACGCCCTGAAGATCGAGTCCGACCTATCAAAGGATGAGATCCTCGACGCATATCTCAACACCATATATCTTGGCTACGGATGCTACGGCATCAAGTCGGCCGCATACACATACTTCGGAAAGGAAGTCAGCGAGCTCACCTTAGCCGAAAGCGCCGCCCTTGCTGCCCTGCCTCAGGCACCTGACACCTACGCGCTTCTGAGAGATTCCGAAGGAGAGGATACAAAATATCTGAAAAAATATGATCTTTACGCCAACTACCTGTCAGAGGACAGGCGCGATCAGGTGCTTGCCCTTATGGCAGAACAGGGCTACATAGATGGCGCAGAAGCGGAGAGCGCAAAAGCTGATATCGCCGAATTGCTTGATCCGCATTTCGAGAAAAAATCGAGCGAGTTCACGTACTTCACGGACTATGTTACGCAAGAGGTCGTAAAAGACCTGGCGGAAGAGTATTCCATGACAGATGAGGAGGCAGAACAGTTGCTCCATACAGGCGGCCTGCGCATCTACTCCACGATGGATCAGGACATACAGAAAGCGATAAATGAGGAATTCAGCAACGACAGAAATTTCCCTTATGCTGAGGAGGAGCCGCAGGCAGCGATGGTAGTGGCCGAAGTCGATACGGGCAATATACGCGCGATGGTCGGAGGCAGAAATGCAGAGGGCCAGAAACTCTTCAACAGAGCGACAAATCCAAGGCAGCCGGGATCATCGATAAAACCACTCTCGGTCTATTCGGCGGCTCTCCAGAAAAGCTTCGAGTGCGCTGCCAAAGGCGAGCCGTTCCCGTTCAAGGATTACGGCTTTGATTATTCGGGCAACACGATGTGGGGCGACTACCTGACGGCAGGCTCGAGAGTTATCGATGACAAAATGGTCTTCAACGACGAGGTGTGGCCTCAGAATTACGGAAGGAGCTTCTCGGGCTTCAATACGTTCCGCTCGGCCCTGCAGAGGTCGATAAACACCTGCGCCGTCAAGATACAGCTCCAGGTAGGAGCCGAATACTCAATGGAGATGCTTAGAAAGTATGGCATCTCCACGCTGCAGGATGACGCTACCACCCTGCCGAACGACGACAATCCGGCGGCCCTGTCGCTTGGTGCGATGGTATACGGAACAACGCCGCTTGATATGGCTCTTGCTTACGCGACATTTCCTAACGGCGGCAAAAGGCCGGAGGGCGCGTCATACACAAAGGTGACGAATGCAGAGGGCAATGTGATCCTCACGAAAGAGCCTGAGACTACCGAAGTGCTCGATGAGGGCGTGGCCTTCATAATGACGGACTGCCTCAAATCCGTGGTGTCGAGAGGCATCGCATATAACGCGGATATCTACGGAGTCGATGTGGGAGGCAAGACAGGCACCACCAACGACGATTACGACTACTGGTTTGTCGGCTTTACGCCGAAATACTCCGCCGCCCTCTGGATGGGCACAGACCACAATAAGGAGATGAGCTGGACCTCATCATCCGCGGCCCTTCTCTGGAGCCGGGTGATGGAGAGGATACCCGACATAACGGAGGGAGAGTATCCGCCGCAGCCCGATGATGTCGTATACGTCGGCGGAGAATACTACACAAAAGGCACAGAACCGAATTAACATACAAGCCTGTAACTGTCTGTGAATCAAAAGGCAGAGAGTTTTAAGAGGAAGAAAACCGGAGAGCGATGTGGGGCAAACCCCCGCATCGCTCTTTGTAGTATGACGGGCATGCCGTCAATCTGTGGTGAAAGTCCACAAAGGGCGTAGCCAACGACGAACCCCAGAGCGACTCCCAAGGTTCAAATCGCGAGGTTTGGGCGAGAAGAAGGGATAGCAAAATCGTAGCCTGACGAACAGAAACCTAATACCAAGGCGCATACGGCGGATAAGCGGGCTATATGTCGTGAAGTCCAAAAGTTGGTCGTAACCTGTATGCGTAAATTAGGCAGGCAGACGAGGAAAGATTGATGACTTATCCCGTGAGGTCTCACAGACGGAGAAATCCGCAGTAACAACGAACTGTGAGAAGTCAGCCAAGGTCATAGTAGTGATGAAGTCACTGTAATGGGGATGGAGCGAAGGACCGAACAATCCAATAGTCAAATGGAACTCTCAAGGCAAGTATCCATATCCGACGAGAGCCGTAGTAGCGAAGACGTAACGGAGCAAAAGGCACGCAGGAGGTAGGAGTGAGGATACGAGAGCGAAGGAAAGAAAGGAGACAAATCTATGTCGCAACTCTTAGAGGAGATACTCTCAAGGGAAAACATGATGCGAGCGTACAAGCGAGTAGTCGCGAACAAAGGCGCGAG
>CADAUB010000111.1 GCA_902790965.1 uncultured Eubacteriales bacterium
CACCGCTTTCGCTGCCGACTATGCAAAGCAGTGTCGGCTTGAAACAGCAATGCATTTTAAAGATTGCAGATGAATTGCCAACGATTACTTGACACAAACGGCGCAGACTCTGTCAAGGAAAAGTATAGCGCTTTTGAGTATAATATGTAACAAGAGGAGAAAAAGAACCCCTATGAGAGAGACAGATGTGATCATAATCGGCGCGGGCCTTCTTGGCTGCTTCACCGCCAGAAATCTCACGCGTTACGATATGGACGTCACGGTGCTCGAGAGGGAGAACGATGTTTGCCGAGGTGTATCCAGGGCAAACACGGGAATAATCTATTCCGGCTACGATACAAAGCCGGGGTCTCTAAAGAGCAAACTGTGCGTCAAGGCGAACAGAGAGTTTGAAAGTCTCTGCGATGATCTTGGCGTGCCGTTTTCCAGGACAGGTTCTCTTATGGTGGGCTATGGGCCGGTAGCCGATGAGGTCATCAGGAAGAAATATGAGCAAGGCATCGAAAACGATGTGCCGGGGCTTAGGCTGCTAAGCGGCGTCGAGGCGGAGGAGATGGAGCCCGCTCTCGCAAAGGGCATCACATCCGCGCTCTACTCAGAGACTACAGGTACGGTAGATCCATGGGACCTTTGCATAGCAGGCTACGAAAACGCGAAGAACAATGGCGCCGAGTTTGTCTTTGGCGCTGAAGTTACAGATATTCAGAGAGTCAGCACTGGATTTATTGTCTCCACACCTAACGAGACCTGGCATGCCAAAGCGGTCGTAAATGCTGCCGGACTTTGCGCGGATAAGGTGAGGGAGATGGGCGAAGACCCTCTCATAAGGGTATTTCCTAAAGCGGCAGACTATATGATACTGGACAAGCCGCCTGTTCAAAATGGTGCTGGAGGCAGAGCCTGTACCGACTACAGCGACCGCGTTAGCCATATAGTGTTCCACGAAACAGAAGACGGCAAGGGCCTCACTATAGTTCCTACCGTGGATGGCAACCTGCTGCTTGGCCCTACGAGAAGAAAGCTGTCAGAAGGCAAGGCGGCTGATCATAGTTTTGGGACTGAAGCCGATGGGCTTGGCGAGCTTGAGAAGCTCTGCGAGGAAGTTGTCCCGGGCTTTGATCTTTCCACAAGAATAAGGACATTTGGCGCTCTTAGACCAAGGCCGTATTATGTCGATCTGAAAGATGGAAAGTACGTCAAAAATGACAAGAAGATAAACGATGTTTGCATACTCGAAGAGGATGGACTTATCAGCCTTATGGGAATCAGGACGCCGGGCATGACTATCGCCGATGAGCTAGGACGTGTGATCGCAGGCAGGGCCGCAGAGATAGCGGGTAAGACGGATGCCAATGAAGGCTTTGACCCGAAGAGGGAGCCTATAGTCAGAGCGAGAGATCTAAGCCCTGAAGAGCGTTCCGAATTGATCTGCGAGGACCCCGAATACGGCGAAGTCGTCTGCTTCTGCATGGACGTCACCAAGGCAGAGATAAGGCAGGCGATCGAAAGGGGTGCTAACGATATAGAGGCGGTAAAGAGGCGCACCGGCGCCGGCTTTGGGAAGTGCCAGGGCAGCCGCTGCTACAAGCGCATTATCGATATGCTGGCGAAAAAATAATGCCCGCATAGCGGACATTGAAGGCCGGTGTTGTTGGTCACTGGTCTCTATTCGAAGCTCATGTTGAGGGTGTCGAAATGCATGTCGCGAAGGGAGCCTGTTATGAGCTTGCTTTCGAGGTCAGAGGCTCTGCCGCATAGACAGCTGATGGCGAGCGACACTTCGATCGAGGCGCATGCTGCAGGAGTCATCGCAAGCGAAGTTTTGGTCTTATCTTCGGGAAGCCCTTCGTAGATGGCATGGAGAAGTCCAGAGCCTGGCGGCACTATCATGGCCTGGAGATCCCAGCCGCTAATACCACCGTGAACTAAATATAGACCCGCTTCGGCAGCGGCATCCTCAAGCACGAGGCGCGAGGAGATACTGTCGAGCGCGTCTATAACTATATCTGCGTCTGCCATAAGGGCAGCCGCGTTTTCTTTTGTAATGAATTCAGGAACTGGGCGCACTTCGATGTCAGGGTCTATTAGCGAGACTCTTTCGGCGGCCGCGAGGGCCTTGCTTTCGCCTATATTGGCCGTGGTGCAAAGGAGCTGCCTGTTGAGATTGGATTCCTCAAAAACATCGCCGTCTACTACGGTAAGATGACCCAAGCCGAGCCTGGCGAGCTGTTCGATCACATTGCCTCCAAGCCCGCCGCAACCTACAACCAGCACATGGCTGGTCTGGAGTATTTCCATATCCGCTTCCGAAAGCGCCGGTATGTTCCTGATGTGTCTTTCATCCATATGTCTTATTACTTAGAACGGGTTTATAGCTATGCCCGCTAGAAGAGGGCTTCGTGGCTGTACTTTCTGGCGTTCTCCTTGGTGTAGATAAGCACTTTGTCTCCCTCCTGGAGTACGAGCTCTCCGGTAGGAATCAGCATCTTGCCGTGTCTGTCTACAAGAATGATGAACGACTGGCGCGAAATATCGAGGTTCTTGATCTTCTGACCGTTCCAGCCGTGGTTCTTCTTGAGCATGATCTCCTTGATATCTTCAAGGAAGTCATCGGACATCGACTCGGCGCATATGATCAGCTTGTCGCCTTCCTCAATGACTACATCACCACGAGGTACGATAGTGTCGTCGCCTCTCTGGATTATAGCGATGACGGTGCCATGCGGCATACCTACATCCTTGATCATATGGCCAACCCAGCTGTCGTTACCTCTCATCACGACTTCGATGAAGTGGATGTCTTCCTGTCTCTCTACATCCTCGATCTTCTTGGCGTTCTGATACTCAGCGATAAAACCGGCGGATATGATACCGGTAGGGATGGCTACGAGTCCGACACCGAGGAAGGTGATTATTATTCCCAAGAGCTGGCCTAGGAAAGTGATGGGGTATATGTCTCCGTAACCGACCGTCAGCAATGTCGAAGTCGCCCACCAAAGTGCCGAGAAAGCGTTTTTGAAAACGCCTGGCTGAGCTTCGTGCTCCACGCTGTACATGCAGAGGCTGGAAGCGAGTATGAGCAGGACTATGATGAATACGGATGCGAGTATCTGATTCTTCTGGCGTTTGATTACCTTGCCGATAAGGCTCAGGGAGTCGGAGTACGCGTTGATCCTGAACAGTCTGAATATCCTGACTACTCTGAACATCCTGAACACAGTGACTCCCGCAGGGAAGAACGCCGGCAGGTAGTATGGCAGGAACGACAGGAGGTCGATTATGCCGTAGCCTGAAGTCACATATTTACGCACAGCTTCACCTGGAGGTACATTCGGATATTGCTGTGGAGCAGTGAACAGCCTGAGCACGTAATCGACGGCAAAGAAGAATACGGTGACTGCTTCGATGAATTTAAGGAGCGGTCCGTGTGCGGCCTCGACTTCATCGAAGGTCACCGCGAACGCAGCCACCAGGTTGATCACAAGAGCGAGCGTACTGATGATGTCATAAGCCTGATTCAGCTTGCTGTCCGTGACGCCCGTTGATACCATGTTGAACAACTTGGCCTGCAGCTTATTCCTTGCCTTTTCTTTTTCTTGTTCTCTTTCCTTTTCCATGTTGGTAATTATCAGCCTTCAACTCTGATGCACTTGATCTTCTGATCGATGAGCGGCTTGTCCATCATGTTGCGCTTAGCGTTAACGATCTTGTCAGCTGTTTCCATTCCCTCTGTGACTCTGCCGAACGAAGCGTACTGCCCGTCCAGGTGAGGGGATGTAGTTGTCATGATAAAGAACTGTGAGCCGGCGGAGTTAGGGTCCATAGCGCGGGCCATGGAGAGCACACCTCTCTCGTGCTTGAGGTCGTTCTGGAATCCGTTGCTTGTGAACTCACCTTCGATGGTGTAGCCCGGGCCGCCTGTTCCGTTGCCCTTAGGGCATCCACCCTGGATCATGAAGCCAGGAATGACTCTGTGGAAGATGAGCCCGTCATAGAAGCCTTCGTTAGCCAGTTTCTCAAAGTTGGCAACTGTCTTTGGAGCGATGTCTTCGTAGAGTTCGCCCTTCATTACGCCGCCGTCTGTCATTTCGATAGTAAAAGTTTTCATTATAAATCTCCAATCAAAAGTATTTGCGTATTGAATGTTTCCATACATAGTCATTCTACCATTTTTACCGCAAACAATACAGCGTTGGTATGAGGTGACTTGTAAAAGTTAATTCACGATGTAAAAGTAAAATCAAAATGAACGATTAAGTTCACAGATACAAGGGCTTCAGGATCATCCGGGAGTCCTTT
>CADAUB010000112.1 GCA_902790965.1 uncultured Eubacteriales bacterium
TCGCTCATATGTAAGCATCGGAACCTACTCACTCTCATTCATAGGTTTGTTTGGTATTTAATTTAGTCGTAATTTAGCACTATCTTTTGGGCGTGTCAATACGCAAATTGAAATTTTTTTGTGATTATTCATATTTTATGCGCTACAGTTGAGTGGTATACTTATTGCAATCGAACAAAAAATATAGAAGTAGGGATTTTTTATGATAGTAATACTCAAACACAATGTTACGGATGAAAAGCGCGATCAGCTGATCAACTGGTTCAAGTCGCAGGGCCTTGGCGTAGACGTGTCCAAGGGTGAGTTCCAGACTATACTCGGCCTTATAGGCGATGTGCTAAGCCTCGACACAGACATGATCGAGAGCCTGGATATAGTGCAGGCGACGCGCAGGGTCACTGAGCCTTTCAAGCGCTGTAACCGTAAATTCCAGCCCAACGATACGGTGATAGAGGTAGGTGACGCGACAATTGGCGGTGGTAATTTCGCCTTTATCGCAGGGCCTTCGTCTATCGAGAGCGAAGAGCAGCTACTTAAGGTGGCCGAGTCCGTGAAGGCATCGGGCGCCGACATACTTACCGGCGGATCGATAAGCTCCAAGACAGCGAGCCATAACCTTCAGAAGAAGAATCTCGCCGAGCTCGAACACCTCAAGGTAGCAAAGAAGAAGATGGATATGCCTGTCGCTAAAGAACTGATCTCGGTGGAAGATGTCCCGAATTACGACGATCTTGACATCCTGATCATCGGCGAGCGCAATATGGCCAACTATCCGCTGCTTGCCGCTGCGGCCGAGTCGGGAAAGACTATCATTTTAAAGAGATCCGTTTCCGCTACGCTTGAGGAATTCCTGATGTGCGCGGAATACATCATGGCGGGAGGCAACAAAGATATCATCCTGTGCGAGAGGGGACTCCGCACTTTCGCCAATGAGACAAAGGCTACTTTCGATATATCCGCGATACCACTTCTTAAGGAGATGTCTCATCTTCCTGTCATAGCGGATGTCAGCCGCAGCACAGGCCTTAGCCGTCTGGTGAAGCCACTGTCTCTGGCTGCGAGTGCCGCTGGAGCAGACGGGCTTATGATAGACGTCCATAATGACCCGGGAAGCGCCAGAAGAAACGGCGGTCAGGCTATTTCGACAGAGGCCTTCGAGGCTTTGGCGCAGGAAGTTCGTAAACTGAGAGAGGCAATGAAATAATGATCGTAGGTGTTGTAGGACTTGGCCTTATAGGAGGCTCGATAGCGAAGGGCTATCACGCGGCAGGTCATACCGTATACGCGTGGAACAGGACAGCCAGCACTCTTGGCTTTGCCCTTATAAGCGGCGATGTAGACGCTGAGCTTAATGAAAAGAATGTCTCGGAATGCGACCTCATTTTCGTGAGCCTCTACCCTGAGGCATCGATAGAGTGGGTGCGCAAGATGGCTCCGTACTTTGGCGAAAAGCCGCTTGTGATGGATGCCTGCGGAACTAAGCGCAACGTGTGTGAGGCCTGCTTCAAATTGGCGGATGAATATGGATTCACCTTCGTGGGCGGACATCCTATGGGAGGTACCAAGGACAAAGGATACAAGTATTCCAAAGAGGATATGTTCGTCGGATGCCCTATGGTGATAGTGCCTCCGAGATACGACGATATAGAGCTTTACTCAAGGATCAAAGAACTGCTTGCCCCACTGGGGTTTGGGCGTTATTCGATCACCACTGCCGAGGATCACGACAGCATGATCGCCTTCACATCGCAGCTCTCGCACGTCATAGCGAGTTCGTACATCAAGAGCCCTTCGGCAGAGAGACAAGGCGGCTTCGCAGGCGGCACATACAGAGACATGACCCGCGTGGCATACCTCAACGCTCCGATGTGGGCTGAGATATTCATCAGCAACAAGGACTGCCTGCTGTCGGAGATCGACTCACTTATAGCGAATATGAGCAAGTACCGCGAGGCAATAAACGAGGAAGATGTGGACACGCTGAGAGAACTTCTCGAGGAAGGATCGCGCAGAAAAGAAAAATTGGGTTGATCCGATATGTAGAAATGTTCAAATTGCTTGACTTAGGGCGTATATAGTGCTACATTTCAGACAATAAATTTCTGATGATCCGATAGCGGAGGAAATTTTAAAATGACAAGGACAGTTAACGTATATGAGTTTAAGGGCTATTACGGGGGCTTTTTTAAGGCCTTCTGATTTTACTGTCCTTAGATCATAAGATTTGGTTATCCAGGCCGGCTGTGTTCTAAAGGACGCAGCCGGTTTTTTAGAAGTGTAAAGAGGTGAGCTATGGAACTGAAAGACGCAAGAGAAACGATCAGCAAGCTTGATGCCGAGATGGCAAAGCTGTTCGAGCAGAGGATGGACGCGGTAAGAGAAGTTGCCGAGTATAAGCGCGCCCGGGGCATACCTGTTGAGGACAAAGAAAGAGAAAAGAACCTCATCGAGAGTATGGTCGGACACATCAATCGCGAGGACGTCAAACCGTTTTATATCAGCTTCCTGCAGAGCACCATGGACATAAGCAAAAACTGGCAGCACAGCCTTATAAACGGTATCAAGATCGCCTGCTCAGAGGGTAAGTACGCCGAGGATAAAGAGGCGGCTGAGAAGCTGTTCCCTAGCGAGGATATCGTGACTTACGACAGCTATGCTGACGCGTACAAGGCCGTAGAGGATGGCGAGTGCGAGATCGCGGTATTGCCTCTTGAAAACAGCGACAGAGGAGACGTCGGTAAAGTCTACGATCTGCTGTATGAGGGAAGCCTCCACGTGAACAGCGTAAGGGCTGTCGAGGCCGATGGAAGCACTACAAGATACGTTGTGCTTTCTAGAGCTGCGAGCGAGCCAGACACCACGAAGGAGACCGAGTTCCTGATGGTAATGTTCACCGTTAAGGATGAGGTAGGCGGGCTGGCCAAGGCCATCAACGTGATCAGTGCGTATGGCTACAACATGCACGGCTTAAGATCCAGGCCAATCAAGGACGTTCCTTGGCATTACTATTTCTACGTCGAGCTCGAAGGAAAGACCAGCGCAGACAGCGCAGAGAGGATCGTAAGAGGCCTTGGAGCGGCATGCCTTTCGGTAAAGGTGGCCGGCCGTCTGACCGACGACACCTTCAGCACAGGGAGGTAGACACATGGTACTTACTATATCGCCGGGCGGCAAAGACTACGACGTGACGGTAGAGCCCGGCTGCATTGGAAGAGCATCAGAGCTTCTTGATCTTGACAGGAAATGCCTTGTCGTGACAGACGATGGAGTGCCGGCGGGGTACGCGGAAAGGATAGCTGATCAATGCAAGGAAGCGGTCATCGTGACCCTGCCTCAGGGCGAAGAGTCGAAGAGCATGGCCAACCTAGAAATGCTTCTGACTAAAATGCTCGAGCACAGCTTCACAAGAAACGACTGTGTAGTGGCAGTCGGAGGCGGTATGCCGGGCGACCTCGCGGGCTTCACCGCGGCTACGTACATGCGTGGGATCGACTTCTACAACGTCCCTACTACGCTGCTGTCCCAGGCAGACAGCTCGATCGGTGGAAAGACAGCGGTCGACCTTGCAGGGGTAAAGAACATCGTAGGCGCCTTTCATCAGCCGTGCGGTGTGCTTATAGACACAGACACGCTGGAGACTCTTAGCGCAAGGCAAAGGGCTGCCGGCCTGGCCGAAATTATCAAATCCGGGCTTATAGCTGACGCTGAACTCTTCGGTTACATAGAAGCGAATATCGAGCAGGGCTTGGATATGACTAAGGTAATCGAAGCTGCGCTCAGGGTAAAAAAGCACGTTGTTGAGGAAGATGAGCGCGAGAGCGGGCTCAGAAGGATCTTAAACTTCGGCCATACTATAGGGCACGGCATCGAAAGCGTGACGGGCCTTCTCCACGGAGAGTGCGTGGCTGCCGGCATGGTGCCTATGTGCGCAGATGAAGTAAGGGAGAGGCTAGTGCCTGTGCTTGAAAGCGCGAGGCTTCCTGTTCAGGCAGAGTGCGATCCTGAAGCGGTGCTTGAAGCGGTGACTCACGATAAAAAGGCCGCGGATGGAGTGATCAAGACGGTATATGTACCTGAGCCTGGCAAGGCTGAGATCGTAGAGATGGGGCCAGCAGAGCTTAGGAGCAAGATAAACAGTATTTGTCATATATAGGGGTTAGATATGAAGAATACGATCGGTACAAGTGTTGCGGTAACGCTGTTTGGAGAGAGCCACGGAACTGCCATTGGGGCGGTGATCGATGGGCTGGCTCCTGG
>CADAUB010000113.1 GCA_902790965.1 uncultured Eubacteriales bacterium
TCCAATGAGTTCGTCGCTTCCGCCGTAAAGAGCGTCTCCTGCGATAGGGTGTCCTATATGGGACAGATGTACTCTGATCTGGTGGGTGCGCCCGGTATGAAGCGTTACCTCCACCAAGGTATGCTCGCTATAGCGCTCAAGCACCTGTACTTCAGTAAGGGCATCTTTTCCGCCTTCATACATGACAGTCCTCTGTATAGAGATGGGATCTGGCCTGCCGATAGGGAGGTTGATCTCGAAGTGGTCTTCATCGATATTTCCTTCGACAAGAGCTATGTATTTTTTCTTTACCGTGCCTTTTCTCATCTGAGAGGCGAGGTCGTTTTGCGCGTTGGCGTTCTTTGCCACCACGATGATGCCCGAAGTATCCATATCTATGCGGTTTGCAAAGCGGATCTTGAAGTTCTGACCGGTATCGGCCATATACTTCATAAGGCCATTGGCGATGGTATGCTGTGGATGGCCTTTTGTAGGATGCACAATAATGCCCGGCTGTTTGTTTATTAAAAGAAGATCATCGTCTTCGAAGATCACATCGAGAGGGATGTCCTCAGCGGGGAAGTCGTTCGATTCTTCAGGAAGCCTGACACCAATAATATCACCGACTTCAGGCTTTATGTATCCAGGAGTCGGTGTTCCGTTAAGATCGATAAGCTTTTGATACTTTATCTTCGTCTTGAATCTCGATGAAAACCTGTAATTAAGGCGAAGTATAGTGTTTATCGTCATACCATATTCATCAGATGTGACTATATGCTCGTATTTGGCCATTTACAGCAGTTTGCTGGAGAGCTTGCCCCAGTGATCATAGTTGGACATACGTATAAGATTTATGGATTTGTCGGACTTGGTAATCTCAATGCGAGCGACACCACCGAATTCGTGAGTGCGTCCGTCGAACGATACCATGACCGATCCGTTTTCACATCTGCCTGTGCCGGCAATGGTGATAGTCTCGTGAGAAGGCAGAAGGATGCTCGAGTTGAAGCAGCGATATGCGTTTGTGCTCATAGGAGCTATTGGAGTTATCTGAAGTATATCGAGATCGGGAGATACAAGCGAACCTCCGAGCGAATAGTTGTAAGCAGTTGATCCCATAGGCGTTGATATAAGAACTCCGTCGCCTGAGAAATCCTGTATCTTTGTTTTTCCGATAGATATTTCATAATGAGAGGCGTGAGAGAAGGGGCCTCTTACAACGATCTCATTAAGGCCTGTACGCATGAATTCGCCGCGCCTTGTAATGATGCGAGCCTGCACCGGAGTGATGTTCTGAAGGTGATAATCTCCCTTAAGTATATATTCTATGGTCTCCCTCAGATTGGATGGAGTAGCCTCCTGGAAGAAGCCGAGGTGGCCGGTGTTAATGCCGATTATAGGCTGAGGTGGGAATCCGCATTTATGTACAAAGCTCAGAAAAGTACCGTCTCCGCCGATACAGACAAGAAGATCAGCATCTTCATAATTGTCTATAAGTTCCATCTCATATTCTTCAAGTAATGGCTTGAACTTTGAAAAGGCATCTCTTGATTTATCTTTGAGATTAGAGAAGACGTATACTTTCATTTAAACTACTCCGTGTGCTATAATAATTAGTCAGAATTCGCGAATTTGTTCGATAATTATATCACATATATTTTAACGTATTAGCATTGTAATTAAAATGGATAAAGTCAGATTTTACAGAGTCCTTGATATAGAGAAGCCCGAAGAGTTCCAGTATTACGAAAATCTTGCTTCTCTTCTCGAAGAAGATGAGTTCATCGAGGAAAATCTCATCAAGGATCTTCTTAAAGATATAGATACTGAAAGACTGGCAGAACACTTCGAATCGTACTTTGAAGGCTTCCTGTCTCACATACCTGACAGTGAAACAGAGATGTATGTCACGATCGAATCCATAAAGCGCGCTTTTGACGGTCTCATTTTTGACAAGATGACCCACGAAGACATCGACCAGCTCGCTAAAGAGATCTCCAAATTCAGAAAATGGTATATTCACGATCAGAACGCCTTCAACAGGCTGAGCGGTGAGGAAACGAGCGTAAGAGACGCCAGATACGATATCGCCGCGGCCAAGCTCCTTGGAGAAGATGCCGATTTTGACTTCAGGCAGGCTCTCAACTACGACCTCGAAGGCTTCAATGTAAGGCTGTCGGATATGATCGCTGCTTCATACGCTGATGAGCAGACCGAGTAATGATAACAAGGGAATTATTTGAACAGAGAGAATATGAGATACTTTCTCCTCTCGGAGCTAAGTCCGCGGAGTCAAAGGGAAGGGTATACGACGAAGAGCCATGCGAACTTCGTACGGTCTATCAGAGAGACCGCGACCGTATAATCCACTCCAAGGCTTTCAGAAGACTCATCCATAAGACTCAGGTATTTCTTTCACCTGAGGGCGATCACTACAGAACGAGGCTCACTCATACTCTTGAAGTATCACAGATAGCGCGTACTGTCGCAAGAGTACTCGCGTACAACGAAGATCTCACAGAAGCCATAGCTCTCGGACACGACCTCGGCCACACTCCGTTTGGTCACGTAGGAGAGGCAGTGCTCAACAAGATATATCCCGGCGGATTCTGCCACAACGAGCAGAGCCTTCGCACTGTGGACATGATCGAAGAGACTGCCACAAGAAGAGGCCTCAATCTGACATATGAGGTAAGAGACGGCATCCTCAATCACAGAGGGCCGGTAACTCCTATGACGCTCGAAGGCCAGATAGTCAAGATCTGCGACCGCATAGCGTATGTAAATCACGATATAGACGATGCCATCAGAAGCGGTGTCATATCATTCGAAGATCTTCCAAAGCGTGAGATAGACATACTCGGCACTACACACTCAGAGAGGATCAACAACATGATAGTCGATCTTTGCTCAAACAGCGAAGGTAAAGATGTCGTTTCTCTCTCGCCTGAATTTGCAGAATCGCTGGACAGGCTTCGCACATTCATGTTCGACAACGTATACTGCGCTGCCGATGTAAGAAGCGTAGCCGACGTCGACAAGGTAGACCGCATCATCCGCGCTCTTTATCAGTATTACATCGAGCACGAAGACGAGATACCGGGCATTTATAAAACTATAAAAGAAGAAGAGGGCAAAGAAGTCGCCGTCAAAGACCTTATATCAGGCATGACAGACAGATATGCTCTCAATATGTACGAAAAACTATTCGTTCCTCAGGAATGGAGGCAGCTATAACACATGGCCTACGATAACTTTACCGATGAATTGAAAGCACAGCTTAATATCGTCGACATCATCGGCCGTGAGGTGAATCTCAAAAAGTCGGGCTCCAATTATATGGGGCTTTGTCCGTTCCATGGAGAAAAGACGCCGTCGTTTTCTGTAAACGAGAACAACCAGTTTTACCACTGCTTCGGCTGCGGTAAGTCTGGTGATGTTATTAGTTTCGTCCAGGAATATTACAAGCTTCCTTTCATGGAGGCAGTTGAGAAACTGGCTACTGAAAATGGCATCAAGATGCCTGAGAGGCGCTACAGCGGGCCAAAGATCGATTATGACAAATATCACGCTATAAACGCCAAGGCCGCTAGGTTCTTCTACAACTCACTCGGCACCAAAAACAACAAAGGTCTGGCTTATCTTAAGAGCAGGGGCCTAACAAAGGAAACGATCACCGCGTTTGGGCTTGGCTATGCGCCGGCTATGGGCACGGCCCTGGTAGATCATCTAAGAAATGAAGGCGTTTCAGACGAAGATATGCTAAAGCTCGGGCTTGCCGGGCAGGGCAAGAGCGGGCTCTATGACAAGTTCAGAGACCGCGTCATGTTCCCGATAATCAGCACTCAGGATAAAGTCATCGGATTCGGTGGCAGAGCAATCGGGGATTTCAAGCCAAAATACCTTAACTCGCCTGAAAGCGAGATATTCCTCAAGAAGAACAATCTCTTTGGTCTCAATCTTACCAAGAAAGAGATCGACAAAGAGGGAAGAGCCATAATAGTCGAAGGCTACATGGACATGATCTCGCTCTACCAGAATGGAGTGAAGAACGTGGCCGCGTCCCTCGGTACAGCGCTTACCAACAATCAGGCCAGGCTGCTCTGCAGGTACTCAAAGAACAT
>CADAUB010000114.1 GCA_902790965.1 uncultured Eubacteriales bacterium
GGCGGCCTCTGCCTGCGCCAGCTGTGCCTCGAGGGCCGCCTTCTGAGACCGAGCGGTCTCAAGACCGGCCTCCGTCTCAGCCTTCTTCTTGTTAAGATCCTCAATAGTGGCATCGAGTTCTTTTATGGTCTTGTTGGCCTGCTTGACGCCGTTATTTATCTTCTTGCGCTCGCGCTTTATGGTTATCTCACCGTCCGCAAGCTTGGCCCTGGCTTTACTGATCTTGTCCTCAGCATCAGCCTTCTCCTTTTCGTATTTATCGAGGTTCTCCTCGTACTCCGCCTTCTTTTCGTTGAGCTCATCCTGAGCGTCCCTTCTCGCGGTCTCGCGCCTTGCGTCGGTCACAGCCTCGGCCAGCTCCTCCATGCTGTTTTCGTGCTTGTCGAGCAGGGCCTCGTGCTCAGCGCTGAGAGATGGAGCGCTTCCGTCCAGCTTGACATAGAGATTGGTCAGATAGTCCACATCAAAGGCGGATCTGTCCACGAAGAAGAACGTGTAGAGGCTGCCGTTTCCGATGTCCGTGGAGCCTCTCTGGTAATCTAGGTATATAGGGGTGTTGACAGTGCCCACGATCATGAACTCTTTGGACGTGAACTGCTTAAGCTTGTCCTTGTCGTTGTCGTCGGTGAGTACTATGCTGTCGCCTATGGTGTATCCTTCGTCGGTTATGCTGTAGGCGTCGACCACGCATTCCCCATTGCTCTCGGGCAGCCTGCCCTCTACGAGATTGAGCTTGTTGATCTTGTCAGGCAGAGAGATCGCCTTAAGAGCCTGGGCATCCCCCTTCCCGGAGCGCGCCATCACATCTATCTGAATAGAGCCCTCCGCGGTCTCTACGCCCTTCCACTCGGAAGCCAGCGCCACACTGTTATCGTCTATGCCGTATGAAGAGAGTATCTCGTAATCATAGAAGTTCTTCTGATCAAGATACTGCGACGCTGTCTTTACCATTGAAGCCTTGCAGTCTTTGAGCCCACTGAAAAACCCCACTCCAAGCGCCACGATCGCGAAGATCGCGAGGTATCTTGTAAGTGAGGTCCTGATTTCTCTCAAAGTAGACTTTACCATATTATTCTACGCAGTCTTTGCAGAACTGAGCGAAACTTACCACTCTATCTCGGAGATAGGCAGTGGGTTTCTGTTGACCTTGACGTCGGTGACTCTTCCGCTCCTTACGCTTATGACCCTGTCGGCCATTGGCGTGATCGCCTGATTGTGAGTGATGATTATTACTGTAGTGCCCGAACGACGAGCCTGATCCTGCAGCAGCTGGAGTATCTGCTTTCCGGTGTTGTAGTCGAGCGCACCGGTCGGCTCATCGCAAAGAAGTAGCTTCGGGTTCTTGGCAAGCGCCCTCGCGATCGCAACTCTCTGCTGCTCTCCGCCCGAAAGCTGGCCCGGGAAGTTGTTCATCCTGTCACCTAGGCCCACCGCCTTGAGAGTCTCCGCCGGGTCGAGCGGGTCCTTGCAGATCTGCGTCGCCAGGGATACGTTCTCGAGCGCCGTCAAGTTCTGCACAAGATTGTAGAACTGGAACACAAAACCTATGTCGTAGCGCCTGTAGTCAGTAAGCTGCCTTCTGCTGAAGCTGCTTATCTCTCGCCCGTCGAGAGTCACACGGCCGCTTGTGAGTGTGTCCATGCCGCCGAGGATGTTTAGAAGCGTCGTCTTGCCCGCGCCGGATTCACCGACTACCACGGCAAGCTCTCCTTTAGCGACCGCAAAACTCGCATCCGAAAGAGCCTCTATATCGACTTCGCCCACGTGATAGACTTTCTTCACGTGCTCAAAGACCACATAGGCAGGCTCAGCCTCGCGGCTTGCGTGCCCGTTCACGTGCCCGTTCTCATTAGAAGCAGGCTCTTCCGGGCTCGCCGATTTATCGTAGATGAGTGTGTAATCTGTTTCCATTTCCTCTCCTAAGCTTCCGCCTCTGCTGCCGGGGCTTCTTCGGCGTGGATACCTTCCTCGCCCATCGAGTGGGCCGCGATGCGCTTAAGATCGCGCTCTGTACCCATGATCCAGAGTATGTCGCCCTGCTCGATCAGCATGTTCGCATCTGGCATATTAGTCGCATAGCCGTCACGCTCAAGCCCTAGTATCATGCAATGGCCGCGCGCGTTTATACCGCTCTTTCTGATCGGCTTGCCCACATATGATTCAGAGCCCCTCACCTTGATGGCCATGCAGGCGAGAGCGTTCTCGTTCATCCCATATCCTTCGACGAGGAAATCCTTGAGCGTACGTATATTGACATCCCCAATATTCAGCAATTTATGGAAGGCCTCGAGATGCTGCCTCCTGCCTATCACATGCAGTTTGTCCCCTGTCTGGAGCACAGTCCTCGCGGCCGGCATCCCGGTGACCTTATCGCCTCTTTTCAGCTTCACAGCGTAGACAGAATAATTCCTGCCCCAGTTGAGTTCCTGAAGAGACTTTCCTGCGTATGGCGCCCCCTCAGGGATGCGCCAGCTGAATATGCTGTAGTCCTCGTTGAACCAATGCTTGCTGCTTCTCGCGCCGCCTCGTTCCTCCATGGTCTTTTGATTGAGGTTCGCGAAGAATCTCGTCTCGAGCTGGAGATAATAGGTGGCGATGAATTCCGACCTCGCGATGAGAAGTATGCTAAGCGGTATAAGCAGGACGAGCCACGAAAGCTTGGCGCCAAAGAGCGTAAAAAGCGGTATCAGCGCTATCATTTCGAGTATGACCACCTTAGCGAAGATCATTACAGCAAGCGGCGGCCTGTTGGTGAGCCTGCCCATCCACAGTGACGTAAAAGCCGTGCTTCTGCTACCCATGAACGGCCTTGCGAATACTATGAGCACCGCATAAATCAGTATGGTGATGATCCACTTGCTTGCGGTCTCACCCGCCACCTTCGCCAGAAGCGGATATATAAGCCTCGTCCCGGCAAGCGCTGTCACGAGCATGATGCTTCCGTATATCACGAGCTTTATGAAATAGTCCTTGATGAGGTTGGTCCATTCGGATGAGCGCTCCTCTTTGGACCTCTCGTCAGACGTATATCTCTTTATTACGCGCCTTAACCTTTCAGGCATGATCTTTCGTATAAGCGCGACTATGCTGTCCGATCGCCTTATGAGTATAGGCGTCATCATGATAGTGAGTATCGAAGCTGCCACGATGACCGGATACAGATAGCTGTCGATTACCCCGAGCGAGATACCGAGGCTCGCGATGATGAATGAGAATTCACCGATAGGGGCCAGCGCTATACCGCCCTTGAGAGACGTCGACATATCCTGCCCTGAGAGCATCATTCCTATCGTCGCGAATATGAGCTTGGCGATGACCGCCACTATCGCGATCGGCACTATCGAGGTCCATCTCTCCGTGATTATAGATGGCTGCACCATCATGCCTACAGAGAGGAAGAACACCGCGCCAAACATATCCTTGATACCCGCCGTCACCTGCTCTACCCTGTGAGCGTATCTGGTGCCCGCGAAGAACGAGCCCGCGATGAACGCGCCGAGTTCTGTCGAGAAGCCGAGCTGATGCGCCACCATCGCCATCAGGAAGCAGAATCCTATCGACAGCAAAGTAAGTGTCTCGTCGCTCATCAGCCCCATCACTTTGTCGAGGAAGGTAGGCAGGAAGTATATCCCGAGCACCAGCCAGATTATGAGGTAGGTGATCATCAGGAACATGTGCAGCGCCATGCCGCTCGGGCTCTGGTTGTGGCTGGCCGCGACCGTGGTAAGGACCACCATCATGAATACGGCGATGACATCCTCCATAACGAGCGAGCCCATGACAAGCTCGGCGTACTTCTCCTTTTCGAGACCCATCTCGCTGAAGCACTTCTGGATCACGACAGTAGAGCTGATGGAAAGCATCACTCCAAGGTAAATGGAGTTCGTGGTAGACATGCCCAAAAGCCGGCCAAAGCCGTAGCCGACGAGCAATACACCGCCCATCTTGACGGCCGCCGAGACTATCGCGGTACTTCCTACTTCTTTTAATTTATTGAAATCGAACTCGAGCCCAATGTGGAACAGTATGATGACAACGCCGATCTCGCTCCACGTCTCCACGGAGGCCTC
>CADAUB010000115.1 GCA_902790965.1 uncultured Eubacteriales bacterium
TCCACGAACTGCCTGGAGATCTCGTGCCTGAACACGAAGTCCTTCACCTTCTTGTTGTTGCCTGTCAGTTTTCTGAGGCTTGGCACCCAATATGGATTAGGCATGAATCTCACGTCGAACATAACGTCAGCTTCGCTTGGGATGCCGTATTTGAATCCGAAGGAGCTGATGTTTATCGCGAAGTTGGACGAGCCGCTTCCGCCGAATATCAGGCGGTCGAGCTCGGAATTCATCTCCGCTACTTTGAGGTTGGTAGTATCGAGTATGAAGTCTGCCTTTTCCCGTATTCCACGGAGCTCTTCTTTCTCCTCTTCAATGACTTCGACGCTCGCCTCTCCTCCGGTAAGAGGATGGTTGCGCCTTACCTCGTTGTAACGCCTTACTATCTCTGCCGCGGAAGCTTCCAGATAGAGCACCGTTAATTCAATGCCCTTCCGCTTCCGCAAATCATCTATAACTTTGGAAAGATCGTCAAAGAATTTACCGCTCCTGAGATCGGTAACGAAGGCGATCTTTTCAAGGCGGTTGGTATCCACTGATGTCATCTCAAGGAAATCGTCTATGAGAGCAGGCGGCATATTATCGATACAATAATAACCCTGGTCTTCGAACCAGTCCGCCGCACGGCTCCTGCCTGCTCCTGACATTCCTGTAATGATAACGACTTTCATGCTCTGCCCCTTTAAACTTTGCTTATATACTCTATTTGTATCTTCTCTCTATATTGACTATCCTGTCCACGTCGATCCCAGCTTCCATCGCGAGCGCCAGGCTCTCGGCGTATCTTCCGACATGGATAGGCATATGCGCGTCGCTGCTGATCACGAACTGCACATCGTACTTGGCGTATATCTTAAGATCATCCACATTCGGATGTTTGTGCCTGGCGTTGATCTCTACCAGTGTACCTGTCTCCTCGCACGCCTTGGCTACTCTGTGCTCGTCAATGAACGCCTTGTCGCCCGGATGGGTAAGTATCCGTATATCGTTGCTCTTGAGAGCTTTTTCTATCCTCGCTGTATTTTGGAGGCGAAGTCTCTCGCGGGCGCCTGCCGGTACCGGCAGGTGAAATGCCACCCAGTTGGCTATCATGTGGCATTTCGGCACGTAGTGATAGCCCGCGTTCACGAAGTCGAACTTATCGAAATCCTCAGGCGACACATCGAGCCCGTTTGGCGTATCGACTATATCTGCCTCGACTCCAAGCCATATCCTGAGTTTTGGGAACACGGCCTTCGCCGCCGCTATGTCCCTTCTCATCTGAGGGAGCTTTTTAAGGCTAAGCCCATAGAAATCCGATGGCCCGTGATCAGTGATCGCGAGTTCTTTGAGCCCGGCCAGGGCAGCAGCTCTGGCGTTGTCTATAACCCGGCCCTTGCCGTGAAGATAAGGACCCACACGCGAATATATAGTATGCGTGTGATGGTCAAATATGAGTTTATATTCTTTCTTTATTTCTTTCAGATCCATATGATTCACACTGAGCGGAGTCATTTCTGCTTCGCATTTCCCGGTTTCTTTCAGCGATCCCTCTCACATCTGAAAATGATAGCTATGTTCAAAGCGCGCAGTTTATCAGGCGAACTTCAGGCTCCAAGAGTATGCCGCTGTCAGCGAGCACTACTTCTCGCACGTGGCGCATCACCGAAAGCACGTCCTCGCACGTCGCCCCGCCTTTGTTGATCACAAAGCCGGAATGCTTCTCGGAGACTTCTGCCCCGCCTACTCTATACCCCTTGAGACCCGATTGCTCTATGAGCGCCGCGGCATAGCCTCCAACAGGCCTTTTGAATGTGCTTCCGGCGCTTGGATAGTTGACCGGCTGCTTGGAATTTCTCTTCTCGCGAAGCTCTTCTACCCTCGCGGCTATCGCAGCAGGATCGTCCTCTGTAAATCTCATGTTAGCAGAAACGATGATCATGCCGCCATCCTCGGCAGCACTATGCCTGTAGCTGAAATCCATCTCAGCGTTACTGAATGTGGCTGCTCCATATGAAGTTTCGCCGCCATCCACAGGGAGAAGCACGCGCACCGATTCGCATACGTCTTTTATCTCACCACCGTAAGCTCCGGCGTTCATGTACACAGCTCCTCCGATGCTGCCCGGTATACCGCTCGCGAATTCAAAGCCCGCAAGGCCTCGCTCCGTCAAAAAAGCCGCTGTACTCGACATCAGCCTCGCCGCGCCTATCGTTACCAGCGTCTTATCCGACTCGTGCTGCCTTATCTCCTCGAACTTGCCCGCAAGCTTTATCGCGATTCCAGGGTATCCTTCATCTGACACCAGCAGGTTAGAGCCATTTCCTATGAGCATGTGAGTCGCGCCCTCATTTTCTACTATGCTGAGCACGCGAGCCAATTCCTCTTCATTATTCACATAAACCAAAGCGCTGGCCGGCCCGCCTATACGAAACGATGTATGGCTGCTCATCGGCTCATTCTCGAGCACGTTCGCCGCGCCTATTGCTTCCTTGATCTTATCTATCGCTTTTTCAATCTGATGCTTCATTGTTGTCCTGATTATCCGCTATTCTCTTGTCCTGTTCTGCTTTTTTCCTTCTGTTTCTCAGATAGCTAATATATGACTCTTTCTTTTTCTTGTTCTTCGTTGCCATGAGCACCTCATCATCGTCAATGCCATACGCGTCGAGGTTGAAATAGTCGGTAGTAGTAGTCGGTTTGCCCTTTTGCGCAAGCCGCCTGGTCATAATCTTATTGATGTATCTGTAGGCCACCGCGAATACCGGCACGCCGAACGCCATGCCCGCGAAGCCGAAGAGCCCGCCGCCTACCAATACCGCGATCAGCACCCAGAAGCTGCTTATGCCGAGCGAGTCGCCCACGATCTTAGGCCCAATGACATTGCCATCGAGCTGCTGTATCACGAATATTATGATGACAAAGTAGAACGCCTCCATAGGATCTTCGAGCATCAGCAGCAGCACTGATGGTATCGCTCCGATGAACGGACCGAAGAACGGGATCACGTTGGTGACTCCAACGATAACGCTTATCATGAGCGCGAACGGTATCGCGAATATCTTGAGTACTATGAACGTGAGCACGCCGATGATGAACGAGTCTAAGATCCTGCCGACTATGAATCCGATGAAGGTCTCGTTGACTATGCCGGAGAACTCATAGAGACTGTCGCGGCGTTTCTGACCGCATGTCGCTGTTACGATCTTGCGGGCGATAGCGAATATATGCTCCTTGAAGTTGAGGAGATATACCATTATCAGAAGCCCGATGATGACATTAGTGACATACTTGACCGCCGTGAAAACTCCTGATGAAATGGTGTTTGCGATGTTCATGGCATCGCCGCTTAGCACGTTCTCGCTTGTCCAGTTCAATATGTCTCTCGAGCCGGCATTGGCCAGATTATCCACCCATCTGGCTATCTGAGGGAACCTGCTGAAGTGTGTCTCGAGCCATTCAGACAGGGCCGCCAGCCTCTCAGGGAGCGTATCGATAAGACTTATGATAGTCTCTATCAGCTGTGGAACAACAAAATAGATGAACAGACCGATGAGGCCGGCCACTATGATCACGCATATGGCACTCGCAAGTGCCCTAGCGCCTAGCAGGATGTTTCTTCCGCCGGGCCCGTCCTTTTTGAACAGAGCGTAGAAGTAGCCCACGAAGACGTTATATACAGGACAAAGAATGAACGCCAAAATCACGCCTATGTATACAGGCGCAAGCGTTCTGTTCACAGCCTCGAATCCTACAGTGATCTGCCTGTTATTGATCCAGCTGCTGAAGATGATCAGCAGGCCTCCGCAGACCAACACCGTAATGGCCGCTTTGAAATATGGACTTTCCTTGATCTTCCTGAACATCAGTCTCCTTCAGGAACTATGACATAAGCTGTCACGTTTCTTCTACCCCAGCTTATACACTGGCCTCTTGATCCCATATATAAGTCTACTACATTGCCCTTGACAGCGCCACCCGTGTCATTGGCATAAGCATATCCATATCCTTCGACCCAGAGCTCTGAGCGGAGGCTCACAAAGCCAGGATCCACAGCGCAGGTGCCCACATGTACCGACTGACCGAGTGGTTACGACGTACTCGCCCGAATTTCCGGTGGCTGAAGTGCCAAGCCTCAGCACGTTGTCGTGTGGCTCGGTGATCCACTCCTTCACGTCTTTCTCCGTGCCTTTTTTCTTGCCGTTGACATATTTGGTCGTATAGGTGAACACGCCCTCGCCGTCATTGCCCTCCTCGACGTTCTGTACTCCGGATGTCATCGACGGATCGAGTATCACCTTATCAACGGCCTCCACCTTCTCGGTCTTCTCTTTGACTTTATAGTGCACTTCATTGACGGTTATCTTCGTCTTCTCGCTTACCTTCTTATCCAGAGCCGGCTTTATCTCATCGTCTTCGTCGAATGCCACGGCGTTGAGCTTGAGATTATCTTCGACTGTGCCCGGCACCAACCAAAGATCGCTCGTCTTCCCCGCAATCTTCGCCTTCACCTTAGTCGCTTTCAGAATGTCTATCTTTGTACCGTTAGCGATCGGCGTCTCCTCAGGAGTGTTCATAAGGTCATTTTCACCAACACGAATATCTCCGCCTTCCGGCGCCGCTCCGTCTGTAAGCTCAGCAAGGACTTCGCCCGCTGTCCTTGCCTTAGTAGCGTATTCTGCCTTCGTCATCCCGTCATATGTCGTGTACGCGAGGGATACCGTCTTTGGCACCAGATAGTCCCATGCCTGATAGCCCGCGAAAATGGCCATCATAAGCACTGATGCTGCCAGCACCCTACTGTTCCGATCGCCCATGACCGCCTTTGCCAGCTTAGACTTATACTCTCTCTTTGGCTTAGG
>CADAUB010000116.1 GCA_902790965.1 uncultured Eubacteriales bacterium
GATGTATTCACCATATCTCTTGATGAAGCTGCCTACAGCCTTAACTCTGCAGATCACCTCGAGACCGTGTCCGAACACCTTGGCCGGCTTTACTTCCATTGTCGTATCTTCGAAGTTTGCCTGAACATAGTGAGTCCTGATACCTGCCTCGTTGATCTTCTTGAAGTAGTAGTCTGTCATCTGAAGGTTGATGTCGCCAACGCCTTCGATAGTCAGACCGATCTGGTTTTCGCCCGGATCAAACTTTCCGTCTTTGCCGGTAACATCGTCTTTGAACTTCAGAAGATAGTTGCCGTTCTCAAGTTCGAATACGTTCTTTGTCTTGCCTGTGTAAACTAATCTCATTCTGGCCTCCCCACACATGATTTATAAATTTACTTATTTGAATTAGGCCCGCTTCCCTCTTTTATACCTTTATTCTTTTCCGGAACGGCCGGAGCGCCTTTCTTACAGCCGCTCCTCTATTCCCTTATCCTTTTCCAGAACAGCTGCGGCTTCCTTCGCTCTCTTTGAGTCCAGAGCGTCTGCCAGCTCAGAGCTCAGGATCGGAAAGCGCTATCATCTCTGCGGCGAGCAGCGCCGCGTTTTTGCCGCCGTCAATGGCTACAGTGGCGACCGGGATACCGCTCGGCATCATCACGGTCGCAAGCAGAGCGTCCATGCCCTCGAGCGCGGCGCTCTTGCATGGAACGCCAATAACCGGGAGCGTCGTGTTTGCCGCAATCGCTCCCGCCAGATGGGCAGCCATGCCCGCGAAGGCTATTATGACTCCGAAGCCTTCGCTCCTCGCCGCCTTAGTCCATTCTGCCGCTTCGGCAGGCGTCCTATGCGCCGAGTACACGTGAGCCTCGTATGGGATACCGAGTTCTTTTAGCACGCCGGCAGCCTTCTGCACCACAGGCAGATCGCTGTCGCTTCCCATAATAAGTCCGACTTTTTTCATACGCATCCCTCCGCTTTCTTGTTGCATTTCTCACTGCGTACATTGCCGAATACATCTCCTAAACGACCTGCCTCGCAGGCGCCGGCGATGCAATTATCCATGTCGACAAAAACACACCGTTATTTTCTCATTTTCCGAGCTCATAATCAAATTAAATCGCCTTGTTTTACAACTTTTCACGCACTTTTTTCACAACAATCACAAACGGCAGTGCGACCAGTCCAATCTCACCCGTTTCCACTCAACTCTACCGCCGCAGCCAAGCCCCCAAGTGAGAAAGGTTGAGTGGTTTTGCCCTGTAGCGCCCGTTTCCACTCAACTCTACCGCCGTGGCAAGATCTCCAATCGAGAAAAGTTGAGTGGTTTTGCCCTGTAGCGCNNCAATCGAGAAAAGTTGAGTGGTTTTGCCCTGTAGCGCCCGTTTCCACTCAACTCTACCGCCGTGGCAAGATCTCCAATCGAGAAAAGTTGAGTGGTTTTTGCCAAGAAGCTCCTGTTTCCACTCAACTCTGCTATGTCGACCAATCTCAATACAAAAGTTCGGTACAGAATTCTTCAAATCGACTTCCCGTACCGAACTCCTCCCCCGCGGCTTGACTACCTTTGTTTCAGTGTATAGCATATGTATGCGTTGTACTTGATCTTTATTATTCTGGAAAAATTCCTTCACCCTCTACAGGCGACAGGGCAAATCTAAGTTAGATAATGAAGTCAGACAATTAGGGTAGAAATGAGGTGTGATCAATGGCTACTACAAAAGTAATAGAAATAGGAAACAATCAGGCGATAAGGTTCCCAAGCGAGATGCATACCGACCACGATAATCTCATAATCAAAAAGATAGGCGAGACTTATATCGCCTATCCTGTTGATGATCCTTGGCTTCCTCTCAGACAAGTAATTGGTACATTCCCTGAAGAATACATGCTCGACCGCGACCAACCTGTCTGGGAAGAGGTCACAAACCGAACTCAATTTTAAGTCTGCAGTCAGCTTCTAGTATCCCCGGCCGCTTTGATCGTAGTGCCTGGCGAGCTCCTCTTCCCGGCGCTCATCTTTTTTTGTCAATTCCCTGATCCCGTGATATATCCCGCGTATGATCGCGAATATAAAGAACATCACAAGGAAGCCCGTTATTCCGTAAGCGATATCCTCACTCTCCATGACACCGGTCCCCGAATACCACTGCCCTATCTCGATCGCGAAGCACAGCACTATCACCACGGTGAACACATATAGCCAGGTGATGATCATGGTATGCCCCGTCTTGGCCAGCAACTTGAAGATCGGATACAGGATGAATATAAGGGCCATGCCGAACAGGCCCACCACTATGAAGTGGAGCTGCTTGTCATCGAAGTAGTATCCGCCTGAATCGTTGATGCCGATAACTTGCTCGTGCACCCTTGCGATCCAGGTAATGAATCCGTAGATTATCTCTCTCATATCGTTTCCTTCATACGCGTTATACGCGCTTCAACATCGCGCTTGCTGTCCGTCTGCAGACTATCTACATTTCGTCTAGCCCGTATTTATCTATTTCTATAACATAGACCGTTTTGTTTTCATATTTCGGCTTGGCGTAGAAATTAGGGTCGATGAAGCAGGCTTTATGGAACGAATTCATTTCTTTTGCCGTTATTAAATCATTTAATGTCCCTGTCGCGTCGGCATCAAAGATCTTGCCATCTTTAAACTCTGCTGCCACCACATTGGCGTCAGGAAGCACGTCCATATCATTTTCGTTCGATATTTCTGCGTCATAGGAATCATTGTCCTTGTTGTAACCGACGAGTTTGCCTGTAGGCACCACATAATCGCCCATCGATTCGTTTATGAAGATCGACGTTATCTTATACGTGCTATCGTCATGCTTGACCTTCTTAGGGGTTACAGCAAATGCAGTCATTATGCCTTCCTGCCCAGGCGGTATGTATCCATAAGCAGCAAAGCTATAGCCTGATTCCAATTCGTTATTGCTCACCATCTGATTGCCGTCCTCGTCGCAGACTGTAAAGTCCATTCCGACAATCGGCGTGTCTGAGCTGTTTTCGACCCAGAGTATATCGTACACATAAAGGTTTCCATCGTCCTCATAACTGGAATCCCAGTCCCAGTCAGACGACAGTACTTTCACGCCTTCTGTTTCTGTACTCTCACGTATAGGATCAACTGCTTCGACAGGAGGACCTCCGCAGTCTCCGGACCCACCGGCCCCACCACCGGCATCCGCGCCCGGAAGTGCAAATTTTACTACCAAGAACACGCCCACCGCCAGTAGGATCACGGCTAAAGCTACGATAAACGGTGTCTTGGAACCGCTTTTCTTGCCCTGAGGAATGTCCCTTGGCGCTTCATTGATATTGCGAGGTTGTTCGTAACTTGAGTTAGCTACCGAAGCGTTACCGCCAGACATTGGCGGGGCAGAATAGTCTTGTGCAGGAGGTACATATCCCGATGCCGCAGCCCCTGACATAGGTGGAACAGCTCCATACTGAGGCGCGGTGCCCCCAGACATTGGCGCAGTATAGTCCTCGGCCGGTGTGTCTTCACTAAGAGACGCCTCTTCGCTGTTATATAGAGGCAGAGTCGACTCCGCGTGATCGCCCTCAGTCTGTGTGCTGTAATTAGCCAGATAACTTTCAAGGTCGCGTCTCATCTGCTCAGCGGTCTTGTATCTGTCTGCAGGATTCGCCGCGCAGGCTTTCTTAATGATATAAGTAAGCATAATTCCCGCATCTCTTGGAGCAGGTATCTCTTCGCCTCTGAACCTACGCATCCTCGCATTTTCCTCGTCGACATGCGTCACCTTTGCAGGAGGCGCAGGGAGGAATGGCCCTCTGTTGCCGTTGAGGAGCGAGAACAGAACTATGCCAAGCGAGTAGATGTCTACAGTGGAATCGTAGTTCTCGCCACGGAACACCTCAGGCGCCATGTATTTGTATGTGCCCTTCTTGGACATGCCGCCGGTAGTCTTCTCCATTGTCCTCGCTATACCGAAGTCTCCGAGTTTGAAGTCTCCGTTCTCCGAAAGGAAAATGTTCTGCGGCTTTATATCTCTGTGGATTATGTTCTTTCTATGGCAGACCTCTAGAGCTTTACAGATATCTATTCCGAGCTTAACGACTTCCTTCTCGTCGAGCGGTCTGTCAATCATGCGATCAAGAAGCGGCGTGAGAAGTTCCATCCTGATCAGGACATCATAACCCACACCATCCTCATGAGGGATTATCTGATGATCCTCATAACTGACGATGTTGCTGTTACCCTTGAGTTTGGACATGAGTTCGTTCTCGTTGATGATCTCTCTGAGAATGCCTTCGTAATACTCGGATATGGTCTCGATGTCCGTGCCCGATGCCATCCTGGCCTTGACGTCATCCTCATCCTGAGGCACGGTAATGATCTTGAGCGCGGCCCTGTAAGAAGTGCCATACTCTTCTCTGCTGATCTCAAAGACCTTGCCGAAGCTGCCCTTGCCTATTAGTCTTTCGAGTTTCCACGACCCGAAAATCGGTTCATATTTTTTGTACTCGTCCATAGTTCCCCACTGATTATGCGATTACTCTTTTGAATTGCCAGAGCACAGTGTGATCACCGAGCTCGTGCGTAACGATTGGATTATATCATCTTTTAGTATCATTTTCTGATTGGCTAAATGATCTTCTATGATGATCTTGATAAAACTAGCCCTTTTCGGCGACATAAGCCTCAAGTGTAATGCCTCTTTCGGTGATCTCCTTCGCGGCTTCCTTGCCGACGTAGCGTATATGCCACGGTTCGTATGTAGTCTTACCATTGTTTGGGTAGGACAGTATGAAGCCGTAGTCGGGAAGCAGCGCGTGTATCTTTTCCCACACCTCTGGGTACTTCATGAGATCTTCGTTCTCGTAAGCTGTTACTCCGTCGACGATAAGGTAAAGATCGAGCGCAAGCCCGGTGTGATGCTCAGAATAGCCCGGAGCCGTAGCGTAAGTCCTGGCATATGAAGCACCGTATTTCTCTGTGAAGTCGTCGATGATCTGCTGCTGAGCCGCCAGGCTTCTAAAGCCGGAGTCGAGTTCGACATGTACACCCTGCTTCTCAAGTTCGTCCTTCATCTCCAGATACGCTTTATACGTTCTGGTCTCGGCATAGACATCATCGCCCACCGAGTTGCAGGTATATGACAGAGTGATCTTCTCTTCCCAGTCCGAAGGCACCGGATTGTTGCTGTTCACGACTATAAGGTAGTCGATCTCAGGTCTCTCAGCCTCTCGCTCCTCTTCGTCCGCCTCCTTTTCAGATGCTTCAGTCTGCTCCTGAGCCGCAGCACTTTCCTCAGCACTTTCCTGATCGTTGTCCTTTTTACTTCCGCATGCCGCAAGCAATGACATCGACATCACCACAGCCAGCAAGCAGGCAAGCAGTTTTCTATAGTTATTCATCCCCATGACATCGACATCACCACAGCCAGCAAGCAGGCAAGCAGTTTTCTATAGTTATTCATCCCCGGTTGTCCTCTTCGATCTTATTGCTCTATTCGATCCTGAAGTCTTCTATTGCTGTTCGCACTTATCCAGCGCGGCATCGAATGTCATTGATTCCGACTTATGCTTCTTGGTAAGCTCAAACACCTTCATGTCATCATCGTAGCCATTTGTCATCAGCAGTCTGTCGAAAGCCTCTCTGTCGGCCTTGAGTTCCGCAGCGCCTTTATTCAGATCCACCTCTGTTCCATTTAGATAGTAATAGTCAAACTCTCCAGGGCCTTGGGTATTCGGTCCAAACTCATTCTCAAGCATCTTGTTGGCAACTATAGTCGAGTCACCTTCGAATTTGAATCTTATGCTGTAACAGTGTGTGCTTCCGCTGGAAGTGTGATAAGCAATATAAAACTCGCCAGGGGTTTTGCCGGTATATATCATGTACGCCGTACCGCCAGCTACATATGCATCTGTGAACAGGCCGTCATTTCCTGCGCCGGCATTGTAGTCAGGGATAGCCGAAAAATCGTAGTCACACTCGAATGCGTCTCCATCCACATATGTGTAGACCCTTAGCTGAGATGATACTTCGCCCTCGAAGAACAGAAGCTCCGGCACTCCGTCTCCGCTTATATCTGTGATAACTACAGCTTCCGAAGGCGCACCACTTGAGGGCTGTATGCACGTATTTCCGATTCATGGTCACGCAGGACACCGGCATATGAGTCGTACATGCTGGCTGCGATGTCCTCTTCGGTCGGAGTCTCAGGTGTAAACTCAGTGTCTGCTCCGCCAGAGGCCGTTTCATCCTTAGCCGTATCGCCCGGCTTTAGGATAAAGAATGCCGCGACCGCAGCTGCAACTACAAGCGCCGCTACGAGGCCCACGATCCATGCCTTAGATTTCTTCTTTGGGACTTCCGCTGCTTGAGTACGCTGCTGAGGCATCTCTCTCGGTGCTTCGCCATACTGCTGCGTGTTATACCCCTGCAGCGGAGCGCTATAGCCAGTTCCTCCGTAAGCAGCTCCGCCTGCCGCTCCGACAGCACCGGCTCTATACTCTGATGGAGCCGCGCCATACTGCTGCG
>CADAUB010000117.1 GCA_902790965.1 uncultured Eubacteriales bacterium
ATGGCGTTGGCGGCTTCCTCTTTGCTCATTATAGGAAGCTCGTTGATGCCGTCTTTTGTTATGAGCGTCAGTATGTTGGTGTCGACTGCGAAGCCGGCGCCTGCTGTTCTGAGGCTGTTGGCACAGATCATGTCTACATTCTTCTTCTCGAGCTTGGCAGAAGCGTTGGCGAGAAGATTCTCTGTCTCCATGGCGAAGCCGCAGAGGAACTGACCGTCTCTTCTATGGCGGCCGAGCCAGGCGAGTATATCCTGAGTAGGCTCAAGTTCGATTGCCCTGCCGGATTCGGCGTCGCTCTTTTTGATCTTCTCTTCGGCAACCTCAGTAGGGCGATAGTCGGCGACAGCGGCAGCCTTGATGATGATGTCCATGTCGGCCGCGCGCGATGTGACTGCGTCAAACATGTCCTCGGCGCTCAGCACATCGACGGTCTCGACGAATGGCTCTTTTGGGAGAGCCGTCCTGCCGGAGACGAGTGTCACCTCGGCTCCGCGGCGCGCGGCCATCCTGGCGATGGCGTAGCCCATTTTGCCGCTGGAGTGGTTGGTGATGTAGCGCACAGGGTCGATCGCTTCCTGCGTCGGCCCTGCGGTCACGAGCAGCTTTTTGCCGAGGAGATCCTTCTCGTGACCGATCGCGTGCTCCACGCACGCGATCAGCGCATCCGGCTCAGGCATCTTGCCTTTGCCTTCATCGCCGCACGCGAGCAGGCCCTCCGCCGGATCTATAACTTCGAATCCGTAATCGCGGAGTATATCCAGATTGTCCTGCGTCGCAGGGTTGTCAAACATCGCCGTATTCATCGCAGGCACTATGATCTTAGGGCAGGTGCAAGCCAGCACAGTAGTGGTAAGCATGTTATCAGCGATCCCGTGCGCAAGCTTGGCGATAGTATTCGCGGTAGCCGGAGCGATAAGCACAACATCTGCCGCCTTTGCGAGCGATATGTGCTTTACATCGTATTCGAAATTGCGGTCAAACATATCCACCGAGCAGCGGTTGTTCGTCAGCGTCTCAAATGTGAGAGGAGAGATGAACTCCGTCGCATTCTCTGTCATCACGACATGCACGTCATATCCTTTTTTCTTGAGCCCGCTAGCAACATATGCCGATTTATACGCGGCAATTCCACCTGTTATGCCCAATAATACGGTTTTCATTTTATTCACCTCAATCACATATCCTGATAATCAAAGATTCCCATTACTGCGTCAGATATATTCAATATATCGAAATAATTGGCGGATGATATTTTTGTGGCGCTTCTGGAGGACAAATCAATATACTTGACTTGTTCACAAAGTACATATCCCTCGACTTGCCCGGCATTGATTTCGATGTGTAGGGGATTCTCCTGCACATCTTTTCTTATTGGGCAGACCATGACCTTGCCTAGTCTATTGAAAGGATTGTTGCTTACCACGATAGCAGGATCGGCAACGCCGTTGATCTTGAGCAGATCTCCTTGTTCGGCTACATACATTTACCACACCTCACTGCCTACAGGCTCACCCCAGTCATACTCTGCGGCTAGTTCAATATCTCCGTTAAATTCCGCGATGCGTTCGCTAAGGCTCCTGTGTCGGAAACCAGGAGTGAGTATGATCCTTCCGTCTACGACTTCGGCATCCAGAGTGTCGTTCTTTTTTATCCCCGCCTGACGCATCAGTTCCTTTGGGAGAAGAACTCCGTTACTGTTGCCCCATTGTTTTAAAGTAAGCTGCATATCACACACCTCCTTGTATATACGAAGTATATACGTTTAATGGAAAGCATGTCAATAAAAAGTGTTTGATTTACAGCCTCTCGCTGATACAATAGATACGGCAACAACATTGCAAATTATTACTGATTTACATATGAAAACGGAGATTGAATATGTTTGACAAACTTATCGAAAAAGTAAAGGCTGAGCCTAAGACAATTGTATTCACCGAAGGCCCTGACGCTCGTATCCAGGAGGCTGCTGCCAGGCTCCTCGCTGAGGGTCTCATGAACGTAGTTCTCGTAGGTAACGAGGCAGAGATCAAAGATGCTGCTGCTAAGGGCGGCTTCGACATCAGCAAGGCTGAGATCATCGATCCAGAGAAGTACGAAGGCATGGAAGAGATGGTAGCTAAGATGGTAGAGCTCAGAAAGGGCAAGATGACTGAGGAAGAGTGCGCTGCCAACCTCAAGAAGGGCAACTACTTCGGCACAATGCTCGTCAAGATGGGCAAGGCTGACTGCCTGCTCGGAGGAGCAACATACTCCACAGCCGACACTATCCGTCCGGCTCTCCAGCTCGTAAAGACAAAGCCAGGCGCAAACCTCGTAAGCTCCTGCTTCATCCTCAACCGTGAGGAGGGAGACGAGAACCTCAGAACTATCGCCATGGGTGACTGCGCTGTTAACCTCTCGTATGAGGACAGCAAGGACAAAGAAGGCAACGTAACGATCACAGGTGCTCAGAAGCTCGCCGAGGTAGCTGTCGAGATCGAGAAGTGCGCACGCACATTCGGCATCGACCCTAAGGTAGCGATGCTTAGCTTCTCCACAAAGGGATCCGGCAAGGGCGGCACAGTCGCTCTCTCCGCTGAGGCTGTAAAGATCGCTAAGGAGATGAACCCAGAGATGAAGATCGACGGCGAGATGCAGTTCGACGCAGCTGTTTCCCCAACAGTCGGCCAGCTCAAATTCCCTGGTTCTGATGTAGCAGGCTATGCAAACACATTCGTATTCCCTCTGATCGAGGCTGGTAACATCGGCTACAAGATCGCTCAGAGACTCGGCGGATATGCTGCTTACGGGCCTATCCTCCTCGGACTCAACGCTCCTATCAACGATCTTTCGAGAGGCTGCGACGCTGAGGAAGTTTACCGCATGGCAATCATCACAGCAGCTCTGTAAAAGGATGGCCGGGAGTCACGAAGGGCTCATGGTGACATAATACTCAGAATCTCATAATTAAAACGAAAGATGCTCTTTCACATGAATAGTGGGAGGGCATCTCTTTTGTATGTCCGAAAACCTACATTTTTTGCATGTCAAGATGTGTACACCTTTGTAAGTTGTCCTGTGGAATAATAAATCGAGCAAGCCATAACCGCGGGTTGAAATTTCACTATATAGTGATAATATAAGAAAGGAGATTACATGCCTACTATTTCGAGATTCTACGGAATCACTATAAGAATGTATTTTCTCGCAGCTGAACACAACCCGCCTCACATCCATGTGATATACGGGGAAGATGCTGCGGAAATAGAGATCAAAACCGGCGAAATCATCTATGGCTCATTGCCTGCTAAAGCAAAGTCTATGGTATTTGAATGGGTCAGCCTGCATAGAGATGAGCTGGAGGAGATGTGGGAGACACAGGAGTTTAGGAGCATTCCGCCACTTCTATAGTGTCTCTGGAAAGGAACACCGAATGTTTCATAAAATAAAGAATGTCAATGCGCTTCCCGATTACAAGCTGAGTGTTCAATTTTCGGAGGGCGTGACTAAGATCTATGATGTGAAGCCTCTCTTTGATAGAATCCCGGCTTTTAGTACGTTCCTCGATGAGCCCGAATTGTTCTATGAGGTGGAAGTTGATGTGGGTGGAGTCGGCATAATTTGGAATGATGATTTAGATCTCGCATGCGATGAGCTGTATGCGAATGGAACTCAGATTGCTACACCCTTCGATAATCTGATGGCTTTCGGTGATGCCACTGAAATATGGGGCCTTAATGAAAGCACGCTCCGCAAGGCCATAGCCTATGGCAAACTGATTGCCGGTGTCGATGTATGTAAATACGGCAAGCAGTGGGTAATAACTATGGATGCCATGCGCAGAGAATATGGAGAGCCAAAGAATCTGTAAAGTAAAAGTGTAACTATGAAAAATCAGCAATGATCCGAGGTGACCGTTGCTGATTTTTGTTTTGCTGTCTTCGCAATGCATGCACGTATTTTGGTTTAGCTATGCG
>CADAUB010000118.1:0-5280 GCA_902790965.1 uncultured Eubacteriales bacterium
AAAGGGATTATTACGAGGTCCTTGGGGTCGACAAAAACGCTTCGGATGCGGAAATAAAGAAGGCTTACCACAAGCTGGCCATGAAATATCACCCGGATAAAAACCCGGGCGACAAGGCCGCTGAGGAGAAGTTCAAAGAAGCCAACGAGGCGTATGAGATATTGTCGGACCCTGACAAAAAGAGCAAATATGACAGATTCGGCTTCGCGGGAGTAGATCCGAGCTACGGCGGAGGCGCCGGCCAGGGTGGCTTTGGCGGCTTCGGTGGCTTCGGAAACTTCGGCGGCGGATTCGGCGGAGCAGGCGGCATGGGCTTCGATGACATCTTCGATATGTTCGGAGGCATGGCGGGAGGCTCTAGAAGGCGCCGTGGTGGCCCGCAGAAGGGCAGAGATCTTCAGAAGACCGTCACCATAGATTTCACTGACGCTCTCTTTGGATGCAGCAGACAGATCGAACTGAACAAAGACGTCAAGTGCAAGACATGCGGCGGCACAGGCGCTAAGCCTGGCACTTCGAAGAAGACCTGCGACCAGTGCGGCGGATCCGGCCAGGTGACCCAGGTGAGCAACACCCCATTTGGCAGATTCCAGAACATCAGCACATGTCCTAAGTGTGGCGGCACAGGCCAGGTAGTTGAGACTCCTTGCTCAGACTGCGGCGGCACAGGAAGGCAGAGAAAGACTGTCAAGCTCAAGGTGGACATCCCTGCCGGAGTGGATACCGACAGCATCGTGACATTAAGAGGCCAGGGCGAGCCAGGGCAGAACGGCGGCCCTGATGGCGATCTCTACATCGTAGTGAACGTAAGGCCTCACAGCACATACAGAAGAAGAGGAAACGACCTCTATCTCGAGATGCCTATCACATTTGAGCAGGCAGCACTCGGGGCGAAGGTGCAGGTGCCGGGATTCGGTGAGAGCTATAGCTACACCATCTCGCCTGGCACACAGACAGGCTCCTCGTTCAGGCTCAGAGGAAAAGGCGTGCCTGATGTGAGGACAGGCAGGAAAGGCGACCTCTACGTAAAGGTGGTGGTCGAAGTTCCTACCAAGCTTAATCGCAAGCAAAAGAAAGCGGTCGAAGAAATGGCCGAAAGCCTCGGGGATGACGCGTATCCAAAGAAATCCAAATTTGATAAGCTGAGATTCTAATAATTAAGCAGACGAGGCGCATCGCAGGAGCGAAAAGCATTCTCTGTGATGCGCCCTTTTTGTACCTAGTTTGTGCCCAAAGCAAGGGCAATAGTGAGGAAAAAACATGGTTGTAGTACCTGTATATAACTTGATACTGGCTCCGGGCGCTTCAATATACATGAACCTAGACCAGGTAAAGAGGAGCGCTACGGACAAAAACATCACGGCAGGTGAGAGGATAGTACTCATCGTCGCGAAGGAAAACATAAACATAAACGATCTTAACGAGAACAGCTTCTACCCTGTAGGCATCTCGGGCACAATAACCGAGGTGAACAGGCAGGGCTATGTGCTGCTCCACTTAGGCTACAGAGTCAACGTCGAGAACATCGAAGTGAGGCCAGATCACACAATCAGCCTCAGCATGACAAGGCGCCACGACATAGAGGATCTGCCGCTCGCTGATGAGGAGAGAAAGCTCAACGAGCTGGTCGAGGAGATAAGAAGATTCGCTTCGAATTTCGAGTGGGGCGATTCCATCGACTACTGGCTCAATCAGATAAGTACGCTCGGCATGGCCGCGAGCGCTATGTCGCCGTGGCTCGATGAGCCAAACGAAAAGCGCTACGCCATTTTAGCGGAAGATAGCAGGGCGAAGAGAGCCGACCTTATTGAAGAGATGCTCTACGGATTCCTTGAGGTAGGCAGGATCACAAACGAAGCCATGACTTCCCAGCAGGAAGATCATCAGAAGATGTACCGCGAGCAGGCCATAAAGCGCCAGATGGAGCATCTTCAGAAGGAACTCGATGAGATGCATCCTGAGAACATCACGGACATCCGTAAGTTCGAGCAGAAGATCGCTGAGTCGGGCATGAACGAGACCGCGAGAAAGGAAGCGGATAAAGTGCTGAACCGCCTCAAACAAGAGGGCCAGCAGAGCGCTGAGTCGGGCATGCTCTACGACTACCTCGACTTCATCACAGGCCTCTCCTGGAAGAAGGAAGAGGCGGTGGAAATAGACCTCGAGCAGGCCAGGCGTATACTCGATGAGGATCACTACGGGCTATCCAAGGTAAAAGACCGTATAGTGCAGCAGATAGCTGTTATGAATCTTAAAAAGCAGCAGTCGGGCTCTATACTCCTGTTTGTAGGGGCTCCGGGCACCGGCAAGACAAGTATAGGAAAGAGCATTGCGCGCGCGCTCGGCCGCGAATATGTCCGAGTAAGCCTTGGCGGCGTGCATGACGAGTCGGACATTCGCGGACATCGCCGCACGTATATCGGGGCGATGCCGGGCCGTATCATGGACGGGATCCAGAAAA
Organism: uncultured Eubacteriales bacterium; assembly: GCA_902790965.1. Classification (GTDB taxonomy): domain Bacteria; phylum Bacillota; class Clostridia; order Peptostreptococcales; family Anaerovoracaceae; genus Crickella. The sequence continues at coordinate 2,462 of CADAUB010000118.1, forward strand.
GCGGAGTGTCCAATCCTGTGGTAGTGCTCGATGAGGTGGATAAGCTGTCGGATTCCTTCCATGGAAGCCCGGCGAGCGCGCTCCTCGAGGTATTAGACCCAGAGCAGAACAACACATTCACCGACCACTATATGAACGTGCCTTATGATCTATCAGACGTGCTGTTCATATGTACAGCCAACACAGCGGATACGATCCCAGAGCCGCTTCTTAACCGTATGGAAGTGATACAGTTCAGCGGCTATACTCCGATCGAAAAGCTGCAGATCGCAAAGAGGCATTTGGTGCCTAAGTCGATGGAGACAATGGGCATAGGCCCAGATCAGATGGAAGTCACAGACGACGCCCTAAGGACTCTTATCTCCGAGTACACCATGGAAGCGGGCGTAAGAGGCCTCAGAAAGCGCATAGACAATCTCTCAAGGATATTCGCCGTAAAGGTTGCAAGTGACCCAAGCGAGAAGTTCGTGGTGACGCCTGAGATCTTAAGAGAAGAGATCGAAGACAGGCCTGTCAAGCACGATCAGGTGCTTAAAGACCCAAGGCCTGGCGTAGTTACCGGCCTCGCATGGACTCCTGTAGGCGGCGAGATACTGTATATCGAGACCATGTTCACCAAAGGCAAAGGGGATATAATTATCACCGGCCAGCTCGGCGATGTGATGAAGGAGTCGGCAAGGATAGCCGTGAGCCTCGTAAAGACACTGTTCCCGGATAAGGCGAATAAGTTCAGTGAGAACGATCTTCATATCCATGTGCCAGAGGGCGCCGTGCCAAAAGACGGCCCTTCGGCTGGAATAGCCCTTACGACAGCTCTTTCGTCGCTCGTGACAGGGCATGCGGTAGATCCGCATATCGCTATGACAGGCGAAGTGGCCCTCCGAGGCGCAGTGACCCCAATAGGCGGCCTCCCTGAAAAGCTGATGGCAGCCGAGAGAGCCGGCATCACTAAGGTGTTCATCCCAGAGGAAAACGACTTCGACCTCAAGGACGTAGCTGACGAGGTGAAGGAGAAGATAGACATCGAGCTGGTGTCTACTGTAGCAGAAGTGCTTTCGAAGACGGGTATCACGGCAGCCGCCGGGACGGCCGCGTAAGATAGGCGCTTCACAAATACAAAAAATGACCGCATAGAGCCTGTGTATGTTGATTACACAGGCTCTCATTTGTGCTAAAATTCTAGAGTAGTTGTGGAACAAAGAAAAAGGGCATAATACTCATGGCCAACATAGACAAGTACAACAAAGACAGCAAGGCTGATGCAAGGATAGAAGAGAAGCGCCGCAAAAACGCGGCCAGAAGGGCGGCTGCCAAGGCGAAGGCCGGGGCCGATGCTGATGCAAACGTAGGTACCAGCATCGATCCGCCGATGAGCGCGGGCAAAAAGCCGGGCGAGCGGACAGTATACAAAGACTGCGCTAACATCGGCGCATCCGCGAAAAGCGGCTCAAGAAAGAGGTCACCTAAAAAGGGCGGCAGAAGGCCGAGCCTCAAGTTCATCGCCGTGATCGCTCTTATACTGCTGTTTATAATAATCCGCCTCGCCGCCTTCATCGGTAGTACATCCATGCATCATTTAAGTGATGAAGGCCTAATTCACGCAGATCGCTTTGCGGACAGCCTGAAGGTACACGGCATAGACGTGTCGTCTTATCAGAAGGATATAAACTGGAAAAAGGTAAAATCCGCCGAGGCCGACTTCGCCTTTATCCGCGCAGGCTATAGAAGTTCTAAGACGGGTGAGCTCCACGAGGATAAGATGTTCGAAAAGAACATGAAGGCCGCGCGAAAAGCCGGCATCATGAAGGGCGTTTATTTCTACTCACAGGCCATAACGCCAGAGGAGGCTGAGGAAGAAGCCGATTATCTTCTTAAGCTCGTAGAGCCATACGATGTAGAGATGCCGCTTGCCATAGACTTTGAGATCTACGAGGGTGGCAGACTCGATCAGGCCATACAGACAGGCAACATGGCATACGCCTCAGCCTACCACGATATAGTCCTGGCGTTCTGCGACAGAGTAGAGAAGGCAGGATATGAATCCTGCGTATACGCCAGCTACGATATGCTCACCAATTACATGGATTCCAATATGATCGGCGACGAAGCCACTATATGGGTAGCCCAGTACGGCGGTAAGTGCGACGTTGAAGGCGAGTACATGTACTGGCAGTGCGCCGAAGACGCCGAGATAAGCGGTATCAAAGGCACGGTCGATCACGACATCTGGTACATTGAGCCTGGAAGGGTATATCCGACCAAGGCCTGGTACATTGAGCCTGGAAGGGTATATCCGACCAAGGCCAGAGGCTCCAAGAGCCAGACATCCATAGGCGATGTGGAGGTCACCTTCGATAAAGACACATACAAGCTCAAGAACCACAGAGCGAAGCCAAAGGTGACCGTGACCTCCAAAGATGGCAAGAAGCTGAGATCGGGCAAGCAATACGAAATCTCCTTCATAAGAAACACCACCAAGAGCACGGGCTACGCCATAATCCGCGGCATCGGAAAGTACAAAGACTGGACAGCAGTCCCATTCACTATAGAATAGCGAAAGGCAATTACATGAAGTTTGTTAGTTGGAACGTAAACGGATTCAGAGCCGTTCTGAAGAAGGGCTTTGAGGACATATTCAATGAGATAGACGCCGATTTCTTCTGCCTGCAAGAGACTAAAATGCAAGAGGGACAGGCGGATTTCCACCCAGAAGGCTACCTCGAATACTATAACTACGCCGAAAAGAAGGGCTATTCGGGCACCGCCATCTTCGTAAAGGAAAGTGTCGGTAAGCCTTTATCTGTCGCCTACGGCATCGA
>CADAUB010000118.1:5296-5698 GCA_902790965.1 uncultured Eubacteriales bacterium
CTAAAGCGCATAGATTACAGATGCGAGTTCGAAGACGCTATGAGAGAGTATATGTCGGCCCTCGACAAGAAAAAGCCGGTCATATACTGCGGCGATCTAAACGTTGCCCACAACGAGATTGACCTCAAAAATCCTGGCCCAAACAGAGGAAATGCCGGATTTTCAGACGAGGAGAGGGGCAAGATGACAGAGCTTCTCGGAGCGGGCTTTACGGATACGTTCCGCTATAAATACCCGGATACAGTGACATACTCCTGGTGGTCATACCGCATGAAAGCCAGAGAGAGGAACGCAGGGTGGCGTATCGACTATTTCATCGTATCCGACCGCCTGAGAGACAAGATAGAGGACGCTGTTATCCTCACTGACGTATACGGCAGCGATCACTGCCCGGTCAGCCTA
>CADAUB010000119.1 GCA_902790965.1 uncultured Eubacteriales bacterium
CGGCGGCGCTCGAGTTCGCACTCAACAAGGGCTGCAGCCGCCTCAGCGGTGAGCAGGTATCCCTGCCTGAGAAAGATCCAAAGACCTTCGAGTCTATGGACGAGATCATCGAGGCGTGGAAGAAGCAGTTCAGATATCTGGTCAGGCACGGCGTCATCAGCCTGTGCACTGCGCAGCAGATACATAAAGAGATTGGTCACAGACCGTTCATGTCTGCTTGCAACGAGTATTGCATGAAGAACGGAAAGGACCTCGTCGACGGCGGAGCCAAGTACAACATCGGGCCTGTCTTCACAGGCGTTGGGCTTTCGGTGACCGCCAACTCGCTCGCGGTGATCCGCAAACTCGTATACGAGGATGAAGTCTGCACACTCGCGGACATCATCGACGCCCTCGACAACAACTGGGAAGGCTACGAGGAACTGAGAGAGCTCGCCCTTGCCTGCCCTAAGTACGGCAATGACGACGATTATGTGGATTCGATCGCGAGAGACCTTGCCGACTTCTTCTACGATGAAGTCACCAAGTACGACGACATATACGGCAATCATTTCGTGACGGCATTCATGGGCATCTCCAACTATCTGCCTACGGGCAAGGTGCTCGGGGCGACTCCGGAAGGGCGCCATGCTATGGATCCGATCAACGAAGGCGTTTCACCTTACACCGGCAGCGACAAGTCAACTTGCCTTGCGGCTCTCAGGAGCGCGGCCAAGGTGAAGCACGACATCCACAGCGGCGGAACACTTCTTAACCTCAGACTCAACCACGACCTCGTGGCTACCAAGAGAGGAAGAGCCAATCTCGGAGCTATGCTTCAGAGCTATTTCGCGCTCGGAGGCTTCCACGTGCAGTTCAACACTATCTCCAATGATGTGCTGAAGGACGCTCAGGCTCATCCTGAGAAGTACAGGAGTCTGCTGGTGAGGGTAGCGGGATACAGCGCGCAGTTCACCAACCTGTCCAAGGAAATGCAGGACTCGATCATGGCGAGAAACGCACACGCCGAATTCTAATGGAAGGTTATATAATGCAAGTCCAGCCGTTTTCTGTCAATGATGGGGACGGCATCAGGTCGACCATATTCATGGCCGGCTGTCCGATGAGGTGCGAGTGGTGCTCCAATCCGGAAGGCCTCACGGCGGCGCCAAAAATCGGGTGGTATGAGAGAAAGTGCATCGGATGCGGCGCATGTGCTGAGGCGTGCCCGCAGGGCATCGGGATAGATCTGAATGCGCCGTCGAATAAGAGCGGGCATTCAGATGAAGGTATAGGCAGAACCTCATACGCTTTCGAACGTGATAGATGCATCGCGTGTGGAAAGTGTGTGGATGCGTGCCCTGTGGAAGCGAGGGCGAGGATGGTCACCCTGGTAGATGCAGGGGGTGTGCTGGAGCAAATCCAGAAGCACAGACTCTTCTATTCATATAGCGGAGGCGGCGTCACTTTCTCAGGCGGTGAAGCGACATCCCAGCCTGAGTTCCTCGATCATCTCAGCAGAGAGATCTACGATATGGGTTACAGCATGGACATCGAGACCTGCGGCATGTTCGACTGGGATAAGGTAAAGCATATCCTGGCCCGCATGGATCTCATCTTCATGGATCTCAAGTTATTCGACTCGGACAAACACTGCGAGTATACAGGTGTATCTAACGAGAAGGTGCTTGAGAACATCGCCAATCTGTCAGTTTTTGGAAGGCCGGCCGCAGACATAAACAAAATCGTCGACTCAGAAGGCAGAGCCGGAAATGACGGAAAGGGCCCCGAGGTCGTGATACGCATACCTGTTATAGGCGGGGTCAACGATGATGATGAGAACATCAAAGCATCCGCGGAGTACGTGCACAGTCATCTTTCGAAGGCTCGCATAGAGCTTCTGCCATACCACAGATACGGGCAGATCAAGTACGAAGCCCTCGGCATGCCGTATGAGCATCCAGAGTTCAGCATTCCAAGCAAAGAAAAAATGGAACACCTAAAAGATATAGTACGCTCGCAAGGCGTAGAAATCGCAGACTTCCGATGACGATTATCATCGGAAGTTTTTGTTGGAACAAGAAGTACATTGGAGACCTCTCCGCGTACTGCGGGGCTACATGCGCGGGCTGCGCGGCTGTTGCCGGAATAGCATATATCGAGGGACAGCCTCTTGATGTACTCGGCAACATAGTCGTGAACGCCATATCGACTATAGGCGGCATGGTATGCGATGGCGCGAAATCGTCATGCGCAGCCAAGATCGCTGCTTCAATACCTATCAATAAAGAGGGCCAACCAAGGCCCTCTTTTGCTGACATTACAGGGCAGTTGCTATATAATAGACGCCAGATGGAATCCGCAATTATATGCAAGCGGCGGATTCCATATTCGCTTGTCTTATACATGTTGTGACAAGCGAACGAGCTGAAGCTCCTGGCGTCTATTTACGGCGTCGCTCGCTACAATCAAGCGAGTTTGTTGTAGCTTCGCTCCTGGTGGAATAGACGTCAACCGTCCCTGGTGGCTGGCGTAAGTAGAAAGGACGAATCAAAATGGCAATGGTAAATCTCAGTATCTTTAAAGCTATGGAAGTACAGAAGGCTGTTGAGGAGAAATTCGGCGTCCATATGCATATCAGTGACAATTGCAGCGGCTTGTACTTCAAATTTGATGAGTCCCCTAGTCAGGAGATCCTTGACTTCTTGAAGGACTACTTCGCAAATTACGAGACCGGCAGCCTGTACATGGTGCTCGGCCCTAATAACAAGAACTTCTCACTGGTAGACACACCGGTCAACAAATAGGACGTTTAGCCATCCGCTAAGATCATGTGCCGTATCCGTAGGCTTATAGAGGATTCCGGAAGACTATGAACAAACTACTGACTAAAATGAGAGACCATTTTGAAGGCGACAGCACCAGAGCGTATTTGGCGCTCGCTTTGCTTGCTGCCGGTATCCTCATTTTCATCATAAATAATGCGATAGGCTTCTTTGCGGATGCAGAGGCATACTTCTGGCCAAGGACTATCATGAAAGGCCTTACAGATGCCTGCTGGATCGCGGCCGCTGTCATGGGTACGCGCTTTTATCCGACAAGGCGTAACGAACTTCTTATACCTACACTTGTGTTCTACGCACTCGGCGACATCGCGGTAATGTTCTCGGTGCCCGTGGGCGGCATCCTTTACGGTATCGGCCATGTGTTCATGATCTGGACCATTCTTGAGACCACATACATACGCAGGTGGCAGAGGATACTCCTCCTGGTGATGCTGGCCATAGGCGCGGTCCTTCTATTTATGATGGTTGACGAATTGCCTCTCATAATCATAGGGTTCATATACGGCGCGATAGTCACTTCGGTCATGTGCTTCTCACTGTCGAACCGCTTCTTCTGGCTCGCAGGAGCAGTCTTCTACATCTCGGATATAACAGGGCTTCTTCGCCTGCAGCTTTGGGACAACAACATCTCGTATCTGATCACCACCACGATATACTTCGCGGCTTACTTCATGCTCTGCATTTCCGTGTTCAGCACAAACCGCAAAGAGGTAGTAACAGTGAACGACCTGTTCAGCATGCTTAAGGATTCGAGAGCGAAGAAAGTGCCGTTCTGGGTATGCGGCAAATGGGCCCTTGGACTTGTAAAGGGCGATCGTCACTACTCATATGACCACATCGATCTGGCTTACGATATAGACCACGTTGACGAGTTTATGGCGTGGATGAAACGCGCGCGTTACGAGCGGAAGCACAAATACGCCAATGGCATAAGGATCTTCTACAGCGAGAGGTATGGCGAGCTTAGGATATTCCCTTGCCTCTTCCGCGA
>CADAUB010000120.1 GCA_902790965.1 uncultured Eubacteriales bacterium
CATAGGCTCGATAGTGCCGACGAATATCTCGGAGAGCACTGCGATGCAGACTGTCGATGCGACGAGAAATGCGATCGCTTTAGGAAGGCTCTGTGTTGGGGCCTCCTCCTCTTCGCCCGGCACGGACTCTTCGTACAGATAGCGGTGTGTCACGAACGAGAACACGAACTGCATCACATATACGAGCAGCATAAGTACCGCGATGATTATATTTAGCCCCTCGACCTGAGTAGTCAAACTCGATTCAGGCAGAGTATGCGTGAATATAGCCGGAATTGAAAGTCCAAGCACAGCCAGAAGCAGCATGCTCGCTGTCATGTTGATGGACGATTTGTTGAACGACTGTGTCTTGTACTTTAAGCCGCCGCACAGCATCGAAAGACCGAGAACAAGCAGGATATTGCCGATTACCGAGCCCGCGAGCGAGGCCTTTACAACGTCGAACAGGCCTTCCTTCATGGCGACGAACGCGATGATAAGCTCTGTCGCGTTTCCGAAAGTGGCGTTCAAAAGCCCTCCGATCTTTTGGCCGCAGTAGCACGCGATGGTGTCGGTGCTCTTTCCCATGACTCCAGCCAGTGGGATTATAGCGAGCGAGCTGAACGCGAACAGCATCACGTCCGAAGCTCCCATCAGTTTCGCGGCGATCGTGACCGGAACGAATATAAGCAGTGTGTACAAATATTTCATTTGAGTGTTAACCTTCTTTTCTTAAGTGGTCTTCCTTGATTTCGCAGGCTGTTAAGTAGCATTTTTTTCAAAGATTCCAATGGCTATTATACAACCACTAGGCGGCGAATTCCATTGCCCATGCTTCTATATCACGTTATATATTGTGATCTATATTTCGCTCTGTTTTACTATCATTACGACCGGTGCATGAACTTCCTTGCAAACACTATTCCCGCCTTGATCGGAAGCGGCCTGAGCGCCTTATCGGCCTTTTTGAGCATCTCGCGTATCTCTATGTGCTGAGGGCAATGAGCCTCGCACTTGCCGCATCCGATGCACTGCGATGCGAAGCCAGGCTTCTGCTGAAGGCCCATATTGCGGACGAACTCGATCCTGGCCCCCATCTTCTTATCTATATACATGAGGTTGTAATAGTGGAAGTTGCCGGGGATATCCACGCCTGAAGGGCATGGCATGCAGTATCTGCAGCCTGTGCAGCCTACCTTTTCCTTTTCCCTTATTATGCCGCGGATCTCATCGACAAGCGCCATATCTGACCCGCTAAGTGAACCCGGCTCAGCATCCGACGCGATGCGGATGTTCTCCTCTACCATCTCTATAGAGTTCATGCCCGAGAGCACTACAGTCACGCCCGGCTGATTCCACAGCCATCTGAGGCCAAGCTCCGCCGCGCTGTAATTGCTTTTAGCGCTGAGTGCCTCCTTTGCTTTCTTCGGCAGATTGACCAATTTGCCTCCACGAAGTGGCTCCATTATGATTACCGGAATGCCCTTCTCGGCCGCATGCTCGAGCCCCTTGCGACCCGCCTGGCTGTCCTCATCCAGATAGTTATACTGGATCTGGCAGAAGTCCCAGTCATAGGCGTCAAGGATCTTGATGAACATGTCCGAATCCCCGTGATACGAGAACCCAATATTTCGTATGCTGCCATCAGCCTTGCGAGCGTCTATCCACTCCTCTATTCCGAGTTCTTTGAGTCGGTCCCACTCGCATACGTCGGTGAACATGTGCATCAGGTAGTAGTCGAAGTAATTAGTCCTGAGGCGCTTTTGTTCCTCCGCGAATGTGCGGTCGATGGCCTTTATAGACTTCATCATGTAATGAGGCAATTTGGTCGCGATATATACGCTGTCGCGGCAGTGATTCTCGTCGAGAATGCGCCCAAGGCACTCCTCGCTGCCAGAATAAATATAGGCTGTATCGAAGTAATTGATGCCGTTTTTGATCGCTAGCATCACTTCCTTCTCAGCCTTGGCGTAGTCTATGCTATTACCCTTCTTGGTGAACCTCATGCAGCCATATCCAAGCTGCGAAAGATCCTTACCGTATTTGTCTTTTCTGTACTTCATAGTGCACCTCACATGGCCTATCCGGCACGCACACAATTGTTTGATCACGTTCTATCATAGCACAGCAAAGAGCCGCGAAAAACAAGTATCTCTGATAAGCCCTTTGGCTATTTTGGCAATTTAATAGGAAGGCGAAACCTTTGCAATCTCGCCTTCCCATTGTTTGTTTTACCTTGAGGATATTACCTTTTCAGGCAACTTCCTAGTCTGATCATCTGGCTTTAGTTAGCAGCTCCTTCTGCGCCCTCCTCCTCTTCGTCATCGAGCTTCGATGCTTTCTTGTTGAGAGCAGCAGCGACTACCTGTACTGCCAGGATCGCTACCATCAGGATAGTCCACTTGTCGACCATTGCCATCGGCAGGCTCATATCCTCTGTAAGGAGGAACACTACCGGCCCGGCTATTCCTGCGAGTACTCCGGCGATCTTCGCGGCAAGCATCTTCTTGCCTCTGCTATCGTCTTCGTCTTCAGTCTCAGCCTTGTACGCAGTCTGCTCTTCTTCGTCCTCATCCTCTTCCTCTTTTCTGCGGAAGAGTGCAACGATTGCTCCTACTGCGGTCAGGATCGCCGCGATCAGGTTGATCAGTGCCCATACGCCCTCTGCGAGAGGTGGCTGTGGATCTGGAATATCCGTTGGCTCTGGATCTGCCTGTGGTACTGGATCATCTGGAATATCCGGATTTACAGGGCCTGCAGGTGTCACGCCAGGGTTACCGCCACCACCAGGGTTGCCACCGCCACCGCCTGGGTTGTCGTCATCATCGTCGGCTGCAGTAACTGTAAGCGTACCGAGATTCTCCTGAACTATCATGTAGTTACTGGATTTTGCAGTTCCCCAAGCGATTCTGTAGTTATTCCTGCTGGATCCAACTCTTGTCTGTGAACCTGTTCCTGTTACTGTCGCTGTCTCACCATTCTTGAGACCGCTTACAGTACCGTTAGGCCTTGTAAGAGCTGTTCCGTCAAATACCTTAGTCGCACTTGGAGTCGAAACTGTAAGAGGCGCTGGATTGATCGTGAATGTTCCATCCTTGAATGTTACATCGTAATTACCAATCGTTGCCTTCTTATCTGCTCCGAATACTACAGCCAGCTGATTCAGCAGCGATACATCGATATCGTCGTCAATGTCGAATGAGATCGCGTACTTACCTACATCCTCGCCTTCCTTTCTGACGAGTTTGTATGTGTCTTTCAGCGTATCTCCGCCGACGAGACCATTCTCTGTTGCAGTCAGAGTAGGATCGGCATCGCCATATGTCTTCTGCTTGTCATCCGCAATAACGGTAACAGGCTTAGGCTCTATCGTCAGCTTGATCTTAGCAGTGGCCTCGCTACCAGTGATGGTATATCCCTCAGCTGTTCCAGAGATCTTAGCTGTAATGGTTGCCTCGTAGTTTCCTACTTTCTTTCCGATAACAGCTACATCATCATTCTGCTCGCCATCCTGAGTCGCTGTGAGATCCAGCTTCAATCCTGATGGCAATGTAGTAGTTTCAACGCCTCCAATCAGATATGTAACTGTAAAGTCACTGTTGCTCTGGTCAGACCCGTTATACTCAACAGTTTTCTTTGGTCCTACTGTTATCTTGACCTCTACATTTGCATCCC
>CADAUB010000121.1 GCA_902790965.1 uncultured Eubacteriales bacterium
CGATATCGAGATCGTAGAGGCTCATCACAACAGAAAGGTGGACGCGCCGAGCGGAACAGCACTCATGCTGGCGGACGCCGTGATGGAGTCGAGGCCAGAACTTCACGTGAATGCCGGAAGAAGCGGAATGGCCAAGAGAGAGCCAGACGAGATAGGCATAAGCGCTATCAGGATGGGCAATGTAGTCGGAACGCATGAAGTGATGTTTGGCACTGCCAATCAGACTATCACCGTGACTCATCAGGCCCACGACAGAGCGCTCTTCGCTGACGGAGCCATCGCAGCAGCGAGGTTCCTTATCGGAAAGCCTGCCGGCCTGTATAACATGGACGATCTCGTATCAGATTGATCGCCTTTAGCTTTGTAATGAAAATCGTGTTGTGACTAAAGAATAATACTGACCCAGATCGTGAGAAAGAAAGAGGAAAGAAAATGATCAGAATCGGAATAGCGGGTTATGGAAACATCGGACGTGGAGTAGAGGCAGCGGTAACAAACGCTCCTGACATGGAGATCGCCGCAGTATTTACAAGGAGAGATCCGGCATCGGTATCCACTGTGACAAACGCCAAGGTCATGACATATGACGACATGGATTCCATGAAGGACGATGTGGATGTAATGATCATCTGCGCCGGAAGCGCGACAGATCTTCCATGGATGAGCCCTGAGATCGCGGGCAAGTTCAACATCGTCGACAGCTTTGATAACCACACTAAGATCCCTGAACATTTCAAGAATGTAGATGAAGCCGCGAAGGCAGCCGGGACAGCGGGAGTCATTTCCTGCGGATGGGATCCCGGATATTTCTCGATCTCACGTCTTTACGCAGAGGCAGCTCTTCCTGAGGGTGCAAGCTACACTTTCTGGGGCCGTGGCGTGAGCCAGGGACATTCCGACGCTGTAAGACGCATCGAGGGAGTAGCCGACGCAAGGCAGTATACTGTGCCAGTTGAAGAGGCCCTCGACAGAGTAAGAGCAGGGGAGCATCCTGAATTTACAAAGCGCGAGATGCACCTCAGAGAGGTATACGTCGTAGCCGAGGAAGGCGCCGACAAGGCCAAGATCGAAGAGGCCATAAAGACTATGCCTGATTACTTCGAGCCATATGACACTACAGTCCACTTCATCAGCCAGGAAGAGATGGCAGCTGATCACATGGGACTTCCTCACGGAGGAAAGGTATTAAGAAGCGGTAAGACAGGGCTCGAAGGCGAATTCAACAATACGGTAGAATTCGGACTCAATCTAGATTCCAACCCTTACTTCACCGGAAGCATTCTGACAGCAGCGGCGAGAGCTATTTACAGGATCAGCGAAGAGGGCAAGACAGGAGCATTCACCATGTTCGATATCCCTCCTGCATATCTCTACGCCGGATCTCACGACGACCTTCTGGAGCACATGCTGTAGAAAGCGTAATCGAGCTGTTCTTACACAATAAGCAATGTTACATTGCTGGATTTCCGAGGACTTAAAATGCTACATAATAATCTCGACATCAATAAAGACGGACACCTCACTATAAGCGGTGTCGACGCTATAGAACTCGCAAAGGAGTATGGCACTCCTCTGTACGTCCTCGATGAGGACATGATCAGGGAGAGATGCAGGACTTACGTCTCCGAGATGCACAAATATTTCAGCGCGGATTCCGCGCCGCTCTTCGCGAGCAAGGCACTTTGCTTCAAGGGCATATATCCGATCGTGGAATCGGAGGGTCTTTGCACCGACGTGGTGTCTCCGGGCGAGATATATACGGCTCTTGCAGCGGGATTTCCACCGGAAAAGATGTTCTTCCACGGTACAAACAAGACCGACAGGGACATTGAGTATGGTGTGGAAAGCGGTGTCGGATACTTTATTATCGACAACATGAACGAGCTTGAGTCTCTCGCGCGTATCGCGGGTGAGCACGGCATCGTTCAGAAGGCTCTTCTGAGGCTTACATGTGGCCTTGATCCTCATACGCTTGAAGCGATAAACACGGGCAAGGTGGATTCGCAGTTTGGCGTTCCAATCGACACGGGACAGGCGGACGCCTTCGTAAAAGCCGCGGCTGCTTGCTCCAATATACAGGTGGTAGGCTTCCACAGCCACGTGGGCTCTCAGATATTCGAGAGCGATTCATTCAACCGCCAGGCTGAGATACTCGTAGCATACGCCGCGAAGGCGAGAGACGAGTTTGGGCTCGAGATCGATACGCTGAATATAGGCGGAGGCATCGGTGTCCGCTATACGGAAAATGATCCTGCTCCGGATATCGGGGCGAGGGTAGCGGAGATAGCCGAGCATCTCAATGCAGCCTGCGAGAAATACGGCGTCAAAATAGACAGAGTGTTTATGGAACCTGGCAGAAGCATAGTAGCCGAAGCCGGTACAACGCTCTATGAGACCGGCGGAGTCAAAGAGGTAAAAGGCTACAGGAATTATGTGACCGTCGATGGCGGCATGACCGACAACCCAAGATTTGCTCTTTACAAGTCAGAATATACCGTGCTCAACGCTAGCCGAGCATCCGAGCCTGCGGACTACGAGGTCACTGTTGCGGGGCGCTGCTGCGAGAGCGGCGACAGGATAGCTGAGGGCGTCAAGATCGCGAAGCCTGAAAGAGGCGATATCATCGCGGTGCTCACAACAGGAGCTTACAACTACGCCATGTCTTCAAATTACAACCGCATACCAAAGCCGGCAATAGCGATCGTATCGGGCGGCAAGCACAGGCTTGCTGTGAAGCGCGAGAGCTTTGAGGACATGATGCGTAACGAGCTCTAGCCACAGATCAGGCGGCTAGCGCGTAGCAACGCACGCCCAATGGCACCCGCCTGTTGAAACTCAAAATGACATACAAATAGCCGCTCACTTCCGTGAGCGGCTTTCGTTTGCTTGAAATTCAATATCCGTATCAGTCGGTAAACTGTGCGAAGAGCGTGTGCACAAGATTCGATGATTCTTCTACGATATCGTCGGAACGTTTTTTGAGCTTGCTTGCGAAATCCGCGTTCTCGGCAGCTACGGCAGGGATGTTGGCCGCGAGCAGAGCGCTCGATGAAAGGATGCCTGAGTGGAGGCATCTTGCCGATGTTCGAAGATCGCTTTCGAGAGGCTTGTAGGACTTTCCGATAAGGCTCTCAACCAGATGGAGCGCTGTGAGGGAATCCTCCATTACCGAAAGCGGAACTTCGCACGCGATAGTCGATACTGCCGCGAGCAGAGCCTTTCTTGTATCCTTGTATCCGATATCCACGAGATCGTGCATTGCCGGCGACAGATTGCTTACATCGAATGGATCTCCGCACAAACTCTCGAAATACTCGAGCCTCTTGATGTGGGAATCCTTGTCAAGATTTCCTGCCGTCTCCCTGATGACTTCTTTCATTCTGTCAAGATTCTTGACCTTGTCGATGCTACGGGCGAGTCTATACCCGGCAGCTACCTCTGCGTAGGCCTCCGCGTCCTTTTCGATGCAGTCAGTAAGCCTTGCTCTGAGATCAGTCGCCGTACTGCGGGCCGAGTAGTTCAGATCTTCGTAATCTCCGCATTTACCTTTGAAGATGGTGTTGTTAGTTACCATCAGGATAAGCGAAGCGCCAAGGGCTGACGTAAGAGCTGCAGCAGCGCCGCCGCCCGGAGTAGG
>CADAUB010000122.1 GCA_902790965.1 uncultured Eubacteriales bacterium
TATCCTCCGTATCCGGTAAAGCAGTTACAGTATATCTCAGCGGGTGTCAGTCGGCACCCCTAAAATTCAAAGTTGTCCTTGACAAGGGGTACGCTTCAAAAGATACTTTAGGTTGATTTAAAGAAAATGCGCTTTAATCCTAGTGTGGGACTAAGGCGCATTTGTGTTTTTCGGCCCAGTAAGGGTAAAATGGTCTCAGTGAAAGGCCAAACATAGATTGGAGAGGTGCTATGAGGATACTTTTGGCGGAAGATGAAAAGGCGCTGTCGAAGGCGCTGGTCAAAATATTTGAGGCAAATAATTACTCGATCGATCCTGTCTACGACGGGCAGGAGGCGCTCGATTATTTAGAGGCGGGCAACTACGATGTTGCCGTGCTGGATATCATGATGCCTAAAGTGGATGGCATCACGGTGCTTAAGACTCTTAGGGCTTCGGGCTCGGATCTTCCGGTACTGATGCTGACTGCAAAGGCCGAGATAGACGACAAGGTGCTCGGTCTCGATAGCGGAGCCAACTACTATCTCACAAAGCCATTCGATGCCAAAGAACTTCTCGCGGCCGTAAGAGCGATCACAAGAAGCGGAAGCGATCAGGATGCGAAACTTAAATTCGGCAACATCACTCTCGATAGGGCGAGTTTCGAACTGGCTTCTCCTACCGGGAGCGTTAAACTCGCAAACAAAGAATTCCAGATGATGGAGCTTCTCATGGCAAGGCCTGGCAACGTGATCTCGGTCGATACGTTCATGGATCACATCTGGGGCTATGACACAGACACAGAAAGCAACGTAGTGTGGGTATACATCTCATATCTTAGGAAAAAGCTCAAGGCGCTCGGCGCTGATGTCAGCATAAAGGCGCTTAGAAACGCGGGTTATTCGCTGGTTACCGAGGAATAAATAAACCTATGATCAAAAAGCTCAAGATAAGATTCATAATACTCGCGATGATATCCCTCACCGTATTGCTGTCGCTCATAGTGGCCGGCATGAACATCGCGAACTACCGCAATGTGGTATGTGACGCGGATGAGAGGATAGAGGTGCTCGAGGAGAATTCGGGCAGGCTTTTTGGTGGGCCATCAGGAATGATGGAGTCTGGGAATAATAACAACAATATGAACACTCCGAGCGTAGGCGCTAGTACGGACGACAGGGACGTGTTTGACGCGGATGATCGCGACTATATCGACTCGGATGATGACAACAATTATTTCGGCCCGAAAGGCCCGGGCGGCCCATCCATGTCAAGGGACGAGGCTGAGGAGTCGCGTTTCTTCATGGTCATGGCGAGTCAGGACGGCGATATACAGAGCACCAACGTAGCGAGGATATCCTCGGTCGATGATGCTGAGGCCGCCTCGATGGCCGAGGAGGCACTTGCTTCCGGCAATGAAGCTGGCTTCATAGACGACTTCAGATATTCGGTCGACGACTTCAAGGGCGGCAAGCGCGTCACCTTCCTCGACTGCGGCAGAACGCTCGGCTCTTTCCGCGAATTCCTGAAAGCGAGCGTGCTCATGTCACTTATTGGCCTTCTCGCAGTGTTCTTCGTCATACTCTACTTCGCTGGCCGTATCGTAAAACCGGTAGCTGAGAGCTATGAGAAACAGAAGCGCTTCATCACCGACGCCGGCCATGAGATCAAGACTCCGCTGGCAATCATCAAGGCGAACATAGACCTGATGGATATGGAGCTCGATTCCGCGGAGACCAGTGGGACTGCTGAGGACAGGTCGAAGGCGGTCGGCGAGCTTCGCGAAAGTCTCGGAGACATAAACGACCAGGTCGACAGGCTAACGGGTCTTACTAATGATCTTGTATACCTCTCGCGCATGGAAGAGGCTGAGAACAGCCTCGTGATGACAGAGGTGCCGATCTCGGATATCGTTGAGGAGACGGTTTCGTCATTCGAGCCGCTCGCGGCAGAAAAGGGCAAGGATATATGCAAGGACATCGAGCCGATGGTCTCCGTACAGGGAAGCAGCAAAGAGCTTGAGAAACTCGTATCCATACTTATGGAGAACGCGATAAAGTACTCGATCGGCCCAGCTAAGATCGACCTCAAAGATGATGAGTGCGGTATGCCGGCGCCACCGGAGATAGTCGTCAGTTTCGGCAAAGACGGCAGAAACGCGGTGCTCAAGATATCCAACAGGACCGAGAACGAGCTGACGAACGAGTCGCTGTCCCACGTGTTCGAGAGGTTCTACCGCGAAGACAGTTCACGCAACTCTGAGACCGGCGGCCACGGCATAGGGCTCTCGATGGCGAGCGCTATCGTGAAGGCTCACGGCGGCGAGATCTCAGCGAAGACCACGGACGGCCACGACTTCATCGTAACTGCCTCGATACCTCTGAACTGAGTCAAAAACATAGATTTTTAACATTGACACCTTAAGTCTGGTATGCGATACTTCAAGCGGTTAAAGAGGGAGTAGCTTGCGTATATAAAAGACTTATGCGTGACATATTTCGTCAGTACGGGACAGTGGCCCCGGAATATGTATGAAAGAGCGAGACTTTTACCGTTTACTTGCGGTAAAAGTCTTTTTTTATAGATAGCGCCGGATGTCTTCGTACCACTTGGTGGGCGCGACTTAAATAACGCACCAGGCGGAGCGGAGACGACGGACATATATGGATGTTGTATATATGGAGGTTTTTTAATAAATGGATGCAACTAATATTATTTCGCTGCTTGGCGGAGTCGCGATGTTCCTGTTCGGAATGTCGGTGATGGGAGACTCACTCAAGAAGGTAGCCGGCAGCAAGATGGAAATGGTGCTGTACAAACTGGCAGGCAACCCGGTGAAGGGCATCGCGCTCGGCACCATAGTGACCGCGGTCATACAGTCATCGTCGGCGACTTCGGTAATGGTAGTCGGTTTCGTTAACTCGGGCATGATGAAAGTACGCCAGGCGATAGGTATTGTGCTTGGAGCCATCCTCGGAACAAGTATCACAGGCTGGATCTTAGCCCTCAACAGCATCGGCGGCTCGGGTTCAAGCGTAGCATCGATATTCAGCACTGAGGTGCTCACCGGTGTGGTCGCCCTTATAGGTATAGCCCTTTGGATGTTCTCAAAGAAGGCCGTCCAGAAGAACGTTGGAGGTATAATGCTCGGATTCGCTGTCCTGATGTATGGCATGAGCATGATGTCGGGCTCGATCTCTCCGCTTAGAGAGGATCCAAGGTTCATCAGCATGATGACCAGCTTTATAAATCCGGTGGTAGGCGTTATCGCGGGTATGCTGATCACGGCGGTGATCCAGAGCGCGAGCGCGGCTGTCGGTATACTGCAGGCACTGGCCGTGACCGGCGCTGTCGAATTCGACATGGCGTTCCCTATCCTGATGGGTATCGGTATCGGTGCTTCCGTTCCGGTAATGCTGAGCGCTCTTGGAGCCAGCACAAACGGAAAG
>CADAUB010000123.1 GCA_902790965.1 uncultured Eubacteriales bacterium
TAACTGCTTATAAGCTAATTACCTTGAAAGCCCCGGCAGAAATACCGGGGCTTTCATTAAATGATTAGGAGGACAACGATGACAAAATACGTAATAAAACGTGTCATCGCAGCCATATTGACCTTGTGGGCGCTCGTAACGATCGTATTCTTCCTTACGCGGCTTATGCCGGGAGAGCCGTTCACGAACCCTAAGCTGACTCCACAGGTCATAGAAAATATGTCAAAGTATTATGGCTTCGACAAACCATTGATAGTCCAGTATTTTCAGTATCTGGGCAATCTTCTTCACGGTGACTTCGGATTCTCGATGAAGTACACCAATAAAACAGTTAATTACATCATCGGCCAGACGTTCCCGTTCTCGGCAGACCTCGGCATAAGAGCGCTCTGCCTGGCTATTTCATTCGGGCTTGTACTCGGCATACTGGCTGCACGTAAGAGGGGCACAAAGATCGACTTTTTCTGCGTCATCATTGCCATCATCGGCACCAGCATTCCGGATTTCATTATGGGAGCTCTGCTGCAGTACTTTTTCGGTATCAAGTGGGGCCTTCTGCCGGTGGCTTTATATAAAGGTTTTGAATATACGATCCTGCCTGCTACGGCGCTGGCCTTTTACACACTGGCATCGGTTTCCCGTATCATGCGTGCGAGCATGCTCGAGGTTACATCGCAGGATTACATCAAGACAGCAAGATCAAAGGGTCTCTCTGAAGCCCGCATAACAATAAAGCATCAGATAAGAAATGCCATCATGCCGGTCATGACCATACTGGGCCCTACAGTTGCTTCAGTACTTACCGGTACATTCGTTATCGAGGCGATATTCGCCATCCCCGGCATGGGTAAGTATTACGTTGAGAGCGTAAACAACAACGACTACTCCATGATCCTGGGAATGACAGTGTTCTACGGCATATTCCTCGTAACGGCAAACCTTATCGTTGATATTCTCTATGGTGTAGCGGATCCTCGTGTCCGCATAGGAAAGAAGTAGGTGGCAGACATGATGGACTTAAATAAAGATATGTTTGTCATCAAAGGCAAAAATGTAGAAAAAATGGAGACTATCTCGCGCCCGTCACTGTCTTTCTGGCAGGACGCGTGGAGAAGATTCCGCAAAAATAAAGCCGCGTTCGTTGGACTTTGCATAATCCTGGTATACGTGCTGCTGGCGATATTCGCTCCGATGCTGAGCCAGTACGGCTTCTCAACAATGGATGCTGCACATCAGCATGCTGCCCCTTCGGCAGCACACTGGTTCGGAACAGATGCAACAGGCCGTGACCAGTGGGTGCGTACATGGATGGGCGCCAGGGTATCGCTCTCGATCGGACTCTTCGCGGCAACCATAAACATGTGTGTAGGTGCGGTCATCGGAGGATTCTGCGGATTCTACGGCGGCAAGCTGGATATGATCGTGATGCGTATCGTAGATATACTTTACGGAATCCCTAGCCTGATCATCACCATCCTGGTAATGATGGTCCTTGGAAAGGGTGTTGCACCGCTGATCGTAGCCCTGTGCGTTGTCGGATGGATCGGCACCTGCCGTTTCGTACGAGGCGAGGTATACAGACTTAAGGAGCAGGATTTCGTAATGGCAGCGAAGGTGCTCGGCGTATCTGATACTGCGATAATCATCAAGCATATTATTCCGAATATCGTAGGAATGCTCGTTACCAACCTGTGCCTCGCTATCCCGGGCGCTATCTTCCAGGAAGCGTTCCTGTCATATATCGGCCTGGGTATCGCGCCTCCTAACTGCAGCTGGGGTATTCTGGCAAAGGAAGGTATCGCATATCTAAGAGTACATCCGCATGAAGTAGGTATACCGGCTCTCATCATCTGTACTACAATGCTGGCTCTAAACCTTCTTGGTGACGGTCTCAGAGACGCAGTCGACCCAAGGCTGAGAGGAACTGAATAGAAAGGAGGAGTAATATGGCAGAAAAGAAAGAAACCATTCTTGAACTTAAGAATGTTGTATACTCCTTCAAGACTTACGGAGGAGAAGTCAAGGCTGTACGTGATGTCAGCTTCGATGTTCGCGCCGGTGAAGTGCTCGGAATCGTAGGAGAATCCGGATGCGGAAAGAGCGTAACAGCTCAGTGCATCCTCAGGCTCAATCCTGAACCGCCGGGGTTCTTCGAGGGAGGAGAGATCATCTATAAGGGTGAAGATATCCTCAAGATGGATAATAAAGCCATCCGCAAAATCAGAGGCGGAGAGATCGGCTTCGTATTCCAGGATCCTATGACATCGCTGAACCCTACCATGAAAGTCGGCAAGCAGATAATGGAAGTCTTCGTCGGACGCGAAGGCCATACCAAGGAAGAGATCAAGCAGAAAGCACTCGAGATAATGAAGCTGGTAGGCATCTCCGATACGGAGAAGAGATTCAACCAGTATCCGCATGAGCTTTCCGGCGGAATGAAGCAGCGTATCATGATAGCTATCGCTCTGGTTTCAAGACCGAGCGTTATCATCTGCGACGAGCCTACTACTTCGCTGGACGTTACTATTGAAGCTCAGATACTTGAACTCCTGCTCGAGCTGAGGGAGACACTGGGAACTTCGATCATCATGATCACTCACGACCTCGGCGTCATCGCAAAGATCTGCGACAGAGTAGTCGTAATGTACGGCGGCAAGATCGTCGAGAAGGGTACCGCAAGAGAGATCTACTATGAGACTGCCCACCCTTACACCAGCGGTCTCATGCATTCGATAGCAAGGCTTGAGACAAACAGAGGCGAAAAGCTCCATCCTATCGAAGGAACTCCGCCTGATCTGTTCTCACCTCCGGTCGGATGCCCGTTCGCCGCAAGGTGTGATTACTGCATGGACGTCTGCAATCAGCTGCCGCCTGAAGAGTACAGGCTCTCTGACGAGCACATGACGAGATGCTGGCTCCAGCACGAGATGGCACCTGATACAGAATTCAAAAGAACGAAAGGAGAAGCGAAATGATAGTAGATTATAATGCAGAACCTCTCGTTCAGGTCAAAGACCTCTGCAAGTACTTCCATGTCGGAAGACATGCTACGCTTAAAGCCGTTGATGGAGTCTCGTTCAATATCTACAGAGGCGAGACTGTCGGTCTCGTAGGCGAGTCAGGCTGCGGAAAGTCGACTGCCGGCAGATGCCTTATCAGACTTTATGAGCCGACAAGCGGACAGGTGCTGTATGAAGGCAAGGACATCACGAAGCTCTCAAGGCATGAGCAGAAGGAATTCTGCCACAAGGTGCAGATGATCTTCCAGAATCCTTACGCATCACTGAATCCGCGTATGACGGTCAAGGAGATAGTAGGCGAGGGCCTCAAGCTTCAGGGCAAGTCAAACGAAGAGATCGAGGCAAAGGTAGAGGAACTCCTCAAGACTGTAGGCCTCAATAAGGATCACATGTCGAGA
>CADAUB010000124.1 GCA_902790965.1 uncultured Eubacteriales bacterium
GCCTCAGGATCGGAGTGATACTCGAGCAGCATGTACTTAGGAGCTACCTTCATTATCTTGGCGCCGCAGATCTGGCAGGTCTCGATAAGCGATGACCTTGTGGTAACGCTGTACGATACCTTTACGAGTATCATCTCGAGGCATACGCTCCTGGCTTCTGTCAGCCTCCTCACCTTGATAACGTCGATATTCTTGTTGAGCTGCTTCTCTATCTGATCGATAGTGCGCTGGTCACCGGTGGAAGTGATAGTCATGCTTGAGATATCATGATCGTCGGTCTCGCCCACCGCCAAGGTATCGATGTTGAAGCCCCTCCTCGCGAAGAGACCTGAAACAGCTGACAGAACTCCGTCTCTATTCTCTACCAGTACCGAAAAGATGCCCTTCATTATTTGTTCCTTTCGTCACTTCACTCTATCTGCTTCGTCGATCCTGCATACCAGGAGGCTGGCCTCAGGGTCACCGAGAAAACTGTCAAGTACTCCATCCAGCTTGTCATTGGCGTCGCATTCATAGTACGACATACCATACGCTTCGGCGATCTTGTCGTAAAGCGGCCAGTCGCCGAGCCTTACTCCCATATAGTGCTCATCGTAGAGATTATGCTGGTACTCTTTGACGAGCCCCAGGAAGCCGTTCTTCATTATGATGACCTTGAGCTTTATGTCGTTGAGCTTCATGGTAGCGAGCTCGTTCATGGTCATCTGGAAGGCTCCATCGCCTATTACGGCTACCGTCTGTTTGCCAGGGCAAGCCATCATCGCTCCGAGCGCTGCCGGTATGGAGTAGCCCATCGTACCCATGCCGCCTGTCGTAAGGAATCTTCCATCCTTCATGATGTAGTTGTCGGCGCTCCATAGCTGATTCTGCCCTACGTCTGCCACATATATGGCGTCGTCTGCGAGTTTTTCGGAGAGCGTCTGCACCAGCACATTAGGATTAACGAATCTATCGCTGAACTTTCTGGTATCTACGGTCTCGTGCTTGACTACCTCGAGCTCATCCGCCCAGCTGCTGTCCTTTACCGCTATATCCTCCTCGATCAGAAGCGAGAATATCTCTTTCAGGTCTCCTACCAGCGGTATGGTAGGGCCCATGTTCTTTCCGATCTCGGCTGTATCTATATCTATGTGTATAACCGCGCGCCTTGTGAGATTTTCTGGCTTTGGTATAGACCTGTCGGCGATCCTGGCTCCGACTACTACGAGAAGATCCGCTTTGGAAACCGCCTTGTTGGCGTATGGCTTTCCGTTATTGCCGAGCATCCCGAAGTTAAGAGGATGTCTCTTTGGCATAACTCCCATGCCCATCATTGTATGTACGAGCGGGATATTGAATTTTTCGCAGAATTCTCTGATCACCTCTTCGCCGTGGCCTAAGATGACTCCGCCGCCCGCACAGATAAGAGGCTTCTCAGACTGGCTAAGCATATTGGCTACCTTGCG
This sequence comes from uncultured Eubacteriales bacterium, assembly GCA_902790965.1. GTDB lineage: Bacteria > Bacillota > Clostridia > Peptostreptococcales > Anaerovoracaceae > Crickella. The sequence goes on from CADAUB010000124.1 coordinate 1,446, forward strand.
AAGCTGTATCAGGTTGATCTTGATCTCAGGCTTATAGCCCCTTATGGATACGTGATCAGGATATGCAAAAGGCTTTTTCAGTTCCGCTGCCTGTACATCCATAGGGATGTCTATGAGCACCGGCCCCTTTCGCCCTGTCGATGCGATGTAGAACGCTTCCTTGAATACGCGTGGTATATCGTCTGGGTCTTTGACCAGAAAACTGTGCTTTACGAAGGAACGTGTAGCGCCTCTCATGTCCGCTTCCTGGAATACGTCGCGGCCGAGAAGCTTGCTCGATACCTGGCCTGTTATGGCCACGATAGGAATGCTGTCAGCATAAGCTGTGGCAAGAGCCGTGATGAGATTGGTAGCTCCCGGGCCCGAAGTAACGCAGCACACCGCTGTCTTTCGTGACATCCTGGCGTAGCCGCTTGCCGCGTGACCGGCACTTTGCTCGTGCCTCACCAGTACATGTTCTATATCTGACTCATACAGTCCGTTATAGAATGGCGCGATGGTAACGCCAGGGTAACCAAATACCCTTGTGATACCTTCCGCCTCGAGACACTTTATCATCGCTTGCGCTCCGATCATCGGCATTCTCCCTTTCTATTATTCCCCGCATTTTCCCTATCCGGCACCCGGGAACCCGTAAAAAGGCCCGGATACTTCAAAAAGCGCACACAAAGACCGCTTTCAATCGTAAGGAGGATTATACTATAAACCATTCGTAAAATCACTATTTCTATAGGGATTTTTCATAGTTTTTGCATAAATTTTAGATTAATTTTTGTTGACATTCACAATATGCTAAGCATATCTTTAAGGTGATAGCAGACGGAGAACGAATGGAGGACACACATAATGACTAATATAGAAATGATCCGCGAATTCGGACACGAACAGATCGCCTACTTCAATAATGAAAAGGCAGGCCTAAAGGCTATTATCGCTCTTCACAACACAAACCTCGGCCCTGCGGTCGGCGGCTGCAGGCTCTGGAATTACCCAAGCGAAGAAGCCGCACTCTTTGACGTATTGCGTCTGTCAAGAGGCATGAGCCACAAGAACGCTGCTGCCGGGCTTCCTCTTGGTGGTGCTAAGGGAGTTATTCTCGCCGACCCATCCCAGAAGACTCCTGAGATGTTCGAGGCATTCGGCGAGGCGGTAAACACATTTATGGGCAAGTATTACACAGCTGAGGATGTAAACACAGATACTAAGGACGCAGACTACATACTCCGCACAACAGACTATGTCGTCGGTCGCGCTGATGTTTCGGGCGACCCTTCCCCGTTCACTGCTATCGGTGTCTATGACGGTATCCGCGCGGTCGCCAAGTTCATGAACGGAAACGACAGCGTTGAAGGACTGAAGATCGCGATCCAGGGCCTTGGAAAAGTCGGACTCGCTCTCGCGGAGATGCTGTGTGAAGCGGGCGCCGAGCTCATCGTATGCAATAACTCGAATAAAGAAGCGATGAAGTACGCTGTTGAAAAGCTGGGTGCCAAGGAAGTGCCTAAAGGTGCCATCTACGGTGTTGACTGCGATATCTTCGCCCCATGCGCTCTCGGAGCGGTAGTAAACGAGAAGACTATCCCTCAGTTCAAGTGCAAGGCTATCGCGGGCGCTGCCAACAACGTCATCTACGACGACGCTGCAGGCGAGGCCCTCAAGGCACGCGGCATCCTATATGCCCCTGACTTCATCATAAACGGAGGCGGCGTAATCAATGCAGGCCAGGAAGCTTTCACTACATATGATAAGGAAAAAGTCCTCGAGCAGGTG
>CADAUB010000125.1 GCA_902790965.1 uncultured Eubacteriales bacterium
AACGCGCTTGCCGAGGAATTCAAAAAAGACGGTATGAGAGTAAGGGTCAACCACAGAGACCTGGATCTTCAGAATAAGAAAAGATAGAGATGTCATTTTCATCAGAGGTAAAGGGTGAACTGGCGAGGATAGAGCCCGCCAGGAAATGCTGCATGCTGGCTGAGATCGCCGGATTCCTGAGAGTATCGGGGTCTGTGCGCATCACAGGCGGCAGTTTTGCTATTGTGGCATCTACCGAGAGCGCCGCGACTGCAAGGCATCTCAAGGTCCTGATAGAAACCTACTTCAAAAATAGAGTCGAGCTTGGCATAGGCGCTTCGCAAAGGCCGGGCTTTCAGGGCAAAAAGGGCAGGAACACTTACTATATAAACATCAGCCCCGATGAGAAATCCATGCATATCCTGAGGGAGACCGGCTTGATACTTATCCGCGAGGGCGACGACTATTTCAGCGACGGCATCTACCAGCCGATCGTAAACTCCAAGCATTGCAAGAAGGCGTTCCTGAGGGGTATGTTCCTAAGCTGCGGCACTATGTCCGATCCGAGGAAGAGCTACCACCTCGAATTCGTGCTCGACAAAGAGCAGAGCGCGCTCGATCTTAAAAAGCTCATCGGCAGCTTCGTGGATCTTTCGGCGAACATCTCAAAGCGCGGCGACGACTACGTCGTATATATGAAAAAGGCCGCATACATCAGCGACATGCTCGGGATAATGGGAGCCGACAACGCGATGCTCGAGCTCGAGAGCATACGTATCAACAAGGGCATGCACGGCGACATAATGCGCATGATAAACTGCGACAACGCCAATGTGGACAGGACTCTGTCCGCGGCCGAAGAGCAGAAGGAATGGATAGCGGCAATAGCTGCTGCGGAGACCGGGAGGAAACCTCTGCCGGAAGAACTTTCCGATCCGTCGGCGCAGTTTTGGACGGATGGCCTTAGGCGGCTTCCGGGCAGCCTTCAGGAAGTAGCGTTTCTAAGACTGTATAAACCTGAAGCGAGCCTTACTGAGATAGGAGAGTCACTTACACCGCAGGTGGGCAAAGCAGCGGTCAGTAAGAGGTTTTCAAAAATCAAAGCCATTGCTCAAGAGACACTTATTGATAATAAGGCGCTTAAGTGATAAAGTTAAGTCAGAAGCAATCACCAGTAGAAGGAGGATGAAATGAAGAAGTTTCTTTTTTGCACAACAGCCATCGCAGGTGTAGTAGGGCTCGTTGCTTACATGAATAAGAACGGAGTTCCTATCCCTGGAAATATCACAATGAATATTCCTATCAAAATAGGCATTGATCCTTATGATCTGATGATGGATGGTATCCACTTCCTTGAGAGCAAGGGAATCGAAGGCATTTAAGCCGATCATTCGCGAATAATTGATTGGAGTGTACCAGGGGTCTCTCCCCTGGTACATTTAATATGTTCATGAGCCGACGGACAATTTTGCTGCGTGACGGTTTGTACGCCGCATCTCGTCGCAAAATTTCCTCCCGGCGCGGAGGCCGACGGACAATTTTGCTGCGTGCGGCGTTATGTTGATCAAAAATATAAAATGGAAAAAGACCAGATAGTAGAGATAAGAATAGAAGATATGCTCGATGACGGAAGAGCCTTCGGAAGAAGCGAAGGCTTGGCTGTTTTCGTGAGCGGAGGAGCCAAACTTCCGAGCGGCGAGAAGGCTGCCAGCATTGTACCAGGAGATACGGTAAAGGTATGCATCAAAAAAGCGAAGAAGTCATCGGCAGAAGCTGAGGCTATGGAGATAGTTAAAGCTTCGCCTGATCGCATCGCATCCGAATGTCCGTACTTCGGTAAATGCGGAGGCTGCACTCTTCGTGAGCTCTCTTACGAAGCGCAAAAGGGACTCAAGACCGAGCAAGTAAGATCCAAACTTAAAAGACTTGGCGGTCTGGAAGATCCTAAGGTGAATGACATCATCGGAGCGGAAAGCCTCGAGTATTACAGGAACAAAGCGGTCTTTGCAGTCGGCCCTCATGGCGAAGTCGGCTTCAAGAAAGGTAAGAGCAATTACGTCATAGACATAGAAGACTGCCTGCTGCAGACCGACGCCGCAATGGTGTGCGCCGACGCTCTGAGGCATTTTCTCAAAGAGACGGGCTGCAAGTGCATAAGCCAGCTTACAGTCAGGACAGCCTTTGGCACAGGAGAAGTGATGGCTGTGCTTGAGTCCGACAAGAAGGATATCCCTCAGATCGACATGCTCTGCGAGCTCTTTGATGATGCGGTCTATAGTCTTAGCGCCGATGAAGAGGGCGATCCAACAACTAGCGATACACGATTCAGCCTCGAGTCAGTGGCCCTCATCCATAAGGGCAAGTGTCATATCATCGCCGGCAAACCAACTATCACTGAAAAGGTGACGCGCCAAGACGGAAAAGAGCTGAACTACGAGATCAGCCCGCAGTCTTTCTATCAGGTAAATCCTGAGCAGATGCTGAAGCTCTACGACAAGGCAATGGAGTACGCTGCACTGACCAGAAAAGAAACCCTGCTTGACCTGTACTGCGGAGTCGGAACGATAGGCATCTGGATGGCGGACAAGGCAGAGAAGGTGATCGGAATCGAATCGGTAAAGCCTGCTGTCATCGATGCCAACAGAAACTCGGTCATCAACAATATAATCAGCACGAGGTATATCTGCGGCAAGGCCGAAGAAGAACTCCCGGGAATGATGGGCCTTGCAAAGCTGTGGAAGTGGAACGAGGTCAACGAAAGAGTTGAGCGTAAGCCCGAGATAACGATAGATCACGCTGATGTCGCAGTCCTCGATCCACCGCGCGCCGGATGCGAAGAGGCTTTGCTCGAAGCAGTAGTAAAGGCAGCGCCCGACCGCATCGTCTACGTATCCTGCGATCCTGGAACACTTGCGAGGGATATCAAATACCTGACGGCAAACGGCTATGAGTTCATCGAAGTTACGCCCTTGGATCAATTTCCAATGACCTCGCACATCGAGGTAGTCGCGAAAATACAAAGACAATAATGCCCAAAACCCTTGAAATTCAAGGCTTTCAGGATTTGGCGGTTTTTGCAGATTTTAGCAAAAATCGCCATTTTTTAGTGTCCGGACCGAAATCAAAAAGGGCATCTGGTCAAAGGAA
>CADAUB010000126.1 GCA_902790965.1 uncultured Eubacteriales bacterium
CGAGCTCTTCGTTGAGGAAGGCGAGATACAGTTCACGAAATACGGTCTCTCGGGCATATGCGTATTCAATATGACGCGCCATATGAGGTTTGATGCATCCAAGGGCGAGAGCCTGGCAGATTTTCTCATAACAGCCGATCTCTTCCCCGGGAGAGACGTCACCAAGATGCTGAGGGTAAGACGCGACAGGGCTTTTAAAGGCGAGAGAGCCGATGAGGTTCTTAGGACAGTGCTTAGGGAGAGCATAGCCGATTACGTGATGAGATCGGTGGCCGCCAAGGATAAAAGTTTCGAGGGCAAGGCTCTCAGGGATATCTCCGATGAGGATATAGCCCTCATAGACTACATGGTGCACTCCATGGAATTCCACCCTGTGAATCTAAGGGGCTGGAAAGACGCCCAGGCGACAGCCGGCGGGGTACCTATAAGCGAGATAGATGAGAAGACATCCGCGTCCAAGGTAGTTGACGGCCTGTACATAACGGGCGAACTCATGGACAAAGATTATCAGTGCGGTGGCTTCAATCTCAGCAACGCGTGGATAAGCGGTATCAGGGCCGCCGAGGCGATCGCGGCTACGGGTAAATAGAGAACGGATGAAGTACAGACTCGCTCAGATAAAAACGGAAATAGATGAATCGGCCGACGCCATTCCGGGCATCATCGCGAAGACCCTGCGGATCAGGGAGAGCGATGTATTGGAATGGGAGATAAGGCGGAGGTCGATAGACTCACGGAAGAAGCCGCATATACAGTATGTGTATACGGCTGATTTTGTTGTGAATAAAAAACTGAATACTAAGAAAAGCCGCGATCTTCTGGAAGTGGATGAAGAGGCCGAGGCGGCCGCAGTAAGGCCGCCCGAGCCGGGAACACAGAAACTGGGCGGCAGGCCGGTAGTTGTGGGGATGGGCCCGGCAGGGCTCTTCGCGGCTCTCGAGCTCGCGAAGGCGGGCTACAGCCCGCTGGTCCTCGAACGAGGCCCAGCCATGCCGGGCAGGATAGCCGCAGTCGAGCGCTTCAGAAAGGAAAGGGTGCTCGACCCCGAAGCCAACATGCTGTTTGGCGAGGGCGGCGCCGGCACATTCTCAGACGGTAAGATTGGAACCGGCATAAAGGACAGCCTCATTAGGCTCGTGCTAGGGGAGTTCAGAGATGCCGGCGCGGGCGACGAAGGTGATGTTCAATACAAAACTGGAGTCCCTCGAAATAGAGGACGGCAAGCTAAAGGGCATATATATAAGCGATGCACGCAGCGAAATTGTCCGTCGGCCTCCGCGCCGGGAGGAAATTTCGCGACGAGATGCATCGCCAAGTGAACTAATGGATAAAGTCGATGCACGCAGCGAAATTGTCCGCCGCGAATTCATACGAACCGACGTGCTCATTCTTGCGATCGGCCACAGCGCCCGCGACACGTTCTCCATGATCCACGGCTCGGGCCTGGATATGGAGCAAAAGCCTTTCTCCATCGGAGTGCGCATGGAGCATCCGCAGGCACTCATCGACGCAGCCCAGTATGGCGAAGAGAATGTTGGCAAGCTGCCGCCTGCCGATTACAAGATCAACTACAGAGCCTCGAACGGAAGAGGAGTATATTCGTTCTGCATGTGCCCGGGCGGGGAAGTGGTAGTGTGCACTACCGCCGAGGGCGAGCTCTGCGTCAACGGCATGAGCAACAGAAAGCGTGACAGCGGAACTGCCAACAGCGGCATACTCTGCGATGTGAGGACTGAGGATTTCGGATCCGATGACGTGCTCGCCGGAGTGAGGTTCCAGGAGAAATACGAGAGGCTCGCGTTCAAAAACGGGGGAGGCAATTACGACCCTCCGACATGCACGATGGAAGAATTCTTAAGCGGCGGCCATGCAGATCACACCGAACATGTCGCTAGCGCTGATCACACCGATCCCGTCACAGCTTCGCTTCCGGATTTCGCAGCCGAAGCCATCAAAGAAGCCGTGCCCGCTTTCGCTAGAAAGATAAAAAAATACGACAGCCCTGGCACGGTGGTCAAGGCTGTCGAGACCCGCAGTTCTTCGCCAGTGCGCATCCTTAGAGATGAGCACGGAGAGAGCAATATTAAAGGTGTTTATCCGGCAGGCGAAGGCGCAGGTTACGCCGGTGGCATCACATCAGCAGCCATCGATGGCATACGCGCTGCCCGCCACATCATAGAGAAATATAGTCCGACCGAGATAGCCGTGAAGTGATCCGCTTCGCGGCTTATTTGTCTACCTTGAAGTCGAGCACAAGCTCGCTTATCTCGGGCTTCATCTGTGTCAGCTTAACGCCGGCAGTGTTGAGCATCAGCTTGGACGCCGTAGTAGCCGGAGTGTCAGCATACTTATCTGAAAGATAAACTACTTCTTTTATACCGGCCTGTATGATGGCCTTCGCGCATTCGTTGCAAGGGAACAGGGCCACATAGAGCCTGGCTCCTCTGAGATCCTTGCCGGAAGCGTTCAGAATAGCGTTAAGCTCGGCATGTACCACGTAAGGGTACTTTGTGTTTTCACCCTCGCGAGCCCAAGGGAACTCGTCATCCGAGCAGCCCTTAGGGAAGCCGTTGTATCCGGTCGTAAGTATCACGTTGTTCTCATCAACTATGCAGCAGCCGACCTGTGTGTTAGGGTCTTTGCTTCGCATTGACGCCAGCAGCGCGATCCCCATAAAGTACTCGTCCCAGCTTATATAATCACTTCTCTTTGCTGTCATGTCCGCCTCCGATAGATAATCGATCCCTGTCCTATGATTGTACAACCGAAGCCTTGAATATACAAGGCGCTAAGTGGTAGAATACTCCGTGCCTATGGCCTAAAGAGAAATCACATGAATAATATAAATAATCAGAATCAAATCAAACAGAATATAAAGAGACAGACAGGGCGGGCTTTGCTGCTTGCTCTGGTTTTTGTCTTCTCGTTTATGGCGCTTGTCGCTGCGGATACAGCCGGCGTAAAGGCCGCGCCTGAAGACAGTGCAGATAACGTAGTTCAGATGAGCGGAGTACAGGCCGGAGCCTACGAGGTGACTACATACACACTTCGCGCTACGGTGCAAAAAGATCACTCATACAACGTGACAGAAACGATCGGAGTCAACATCCCAGATCAGCTCCAGAGCATAGAGTTCGCGATCCCGAGTGGTAATTTCCGCGTGTCGGATGTGATGGTCGATAGCTCCTCATACAACGCGGGCAACTCACAGACGGCGAGCACGGTCTCTATAACTGATCCTGAAAAGCTGAGCGCCGGCACTCACGAATATACGATCAGTTACCGCATCAGAGAGTATCAGGACAAAGATCGTACGAGAGATATCTTCTATTGCTACGCGCTGCTTCCTGAGTGGAAACAGCCTATAGGCGAGGTGGACATAGAATTCAGCTTTCCTGAAGACTTCCCATTCGACGACATGCAGTGCTATGCCGGTCAGTTTGGAGTACAGGACTCAGCCAACAAGATCAAATTCACCAAGAAAGAGGCCGACAAGACTGTCAAAGTCACCGGCAGCCTCATTCCGGAGAACTACGGCATCGCTCTTAAGGCGCAGCTGCCTGAGGGCTACTGGAAGGGCGCGCTTAGCGGAAGGTTTGCCTTCATATCCATACTTATGGCGATGGTGGTCACCGTAATCATACTTACAGTGCTGTGGTTTATCGGCGGAAGAGACCCTAAGATCAAAAGGCAAAAACGCACAAAGCCTATCGAGGGCTTCTCGCCAGTTGAGCTCGGTTACGCGTACAACAGCCGCGTGAGCATTGGAGATGTAGTGAGGATGCTCCTGGAATTCGCGATAAAAGGATATCTTCGCATCAGCGAATACGAGCCTAAAAAATACAGGGTCTACAGGGAAGAAGATCCTGACGAAGAAGAGAAGATGTACCGCAATGCCTACAACATACTCTTTGAGGACGTGTTCAAGGGCAGAGCGATAGAGATGGACGAACTCATACCGAGGCTGCGCCTCATAAAGCGAAGCATTTACGACGATGTAGCAGCGGGATTCGCTTCTCCTGAAAACTCGCCGTTCACCCCTATATCCCGTATCTTCAGATACGTGGGAGCGGGAGTGTTCGGGATCGGCCTTGCGGTAGCGAACGCGCTCTCGTATGTATACGCTCATCAGACGGTCAACTACGTCGAGAGCCTATTCATGGGAGCTGTTGCTGCCGGCTCGGCACTGCTTCTTTGCCTGGCAGAGGATACAAGAGACTCTTCGCCTAGTACGACAAGCAATCTCTACGAGATAG
>CADAUB010000127.1 GCA_902790965.1 uncultured Eubacteriales bacterium
GAGTTTCCGAAGAAGTCTCTGATGAATTCACGGAAGTCTCTGTCAGACTGCGGCAGCGCCGCCAGCTTCTCGGCCATCTCCTCAAAGTAGTCGATCGTGTAGATGTATAGGCACTCATCGAAGCCTTTTGTGAGCATGCACTTACCACCCAGCTGATCCCTGAACTTCGAAGGGATGATCATCCGGTTTTTACTGTCTATTGAGTTGCGGTAAGTGCCTAAAAACATATTTCCCTTGATTTCACTGGCTTTCGCCGCTTTTTGAAATATAAATAAAAATATAGGTTAACTAAATAATACCCCACAATCCCCCACTTTTCAAATAAAAATGTCGATATTTGGAAATTAATCCCCACTTTTTTGCACCGATTCCCCATTTTCGTCCCGTTTTTTTTGCAAAACAAAAGCAACCACTATATGTTGTGGTTGCTCATATGATCGATACAATATGTGACGCTTGGATCAGGCCATTTTCAGGCCTTCTGATCCAGGCTCAATTACATTGTTTTAATTTTTTTCATCTGGCTTGGCATCTTCTACCGATTCCTTTACAGTCTCGGTCATCTCAGAGATCTCCTTCTTTCCCTTTTCCACCAGATCACCCAGTTTATCTCCTACTATTCCGGCTGCTTCTTTGATGTCTTCTGCATCAAACTTTCCATCGCCTATGCTGGATACAGGCTCTCCCGCTTCGATCTTTGCCTGTCTCTCCTGCTCCGCTTCAAGCCTCTTTTGCTCTCTTTCCTTCTTTGCCTTTTTGATGCTGTGCCTGATAAGCAGCAACAGTATCAGGAGCACTACTACGACTATCACAGCGACCGCGAAACCAAATCCGGCCTCGACTTTGAACCTCTGCCAGTTGAGCCTTATGTACAGGAACGCGAGCACAACTACTAAAGCCACGATGATCACAAGGTATATCGTCGCATTTCCGTTCTTTCTCTTAAGATTTTTCATTGTTTTATTCTCCTTTTTCTAATAAAGCTTCTGTATTGAAAAGCCGTTTGATCACTTTCTCGGCCCGATGAACTCGCGGAGGATGGAGTTATCAGGCACGGCATCGGTGTTCTCTATCTTCTCGAAGTACTTCATGAACTTGAGTATCCTCTTCGCCTCTTCGTATTGCTCACTCGTCTCTGGTATGGCTTTGAGCAATGGCTCAGCGATAGTCTTGAGCATACATGTCTCGTAGACCGTGCTCGAATTGAACACAACATCCGCCGATGAGCTGTATGGGAATATGTTGACGCTTTCCCCAGCCCTTACCTTTGGCCACATATCTAAAGTATATTCCGCGTTGTATCCTCTGAACTGGTTGTCCCTTACCATGCGTCTGAGGAGCCTCGCGTCAGCGGTGGATATGCGGTTGTGTCTGTCAATGCCGATCTGCGTCAGAGGGCTTATATAGATCTTGAACTTATCTTTCCTTGGGATGTTCTCGGTCAGCACATCGTTTAGGCTGTGTATCCCCTCGATCACGAGTATCTGATTTTTCTTGAGCTTGGTGATTCTCTTTCCGAAGACTTTTGTGCCGCTCACAAAATCGAATTCAGGCATATCCACTTCTTTGCCCGCGATCAGATCTTCCATCTGGCGGTTGAAGAGCTCCATGTCGAGTGCGTCGAGCCCTTCGTAATTAGGCTTGCCGTCCGGGCCGATCGGATTATCCTTTCTTTCGACAAAGTAGTCATCGGTCCCCAGATAGAGAGGCTCCATTCCGGTGCACTTACTTATCTCTGCGCACAGGCGCTTCGCGGTGGTAGTCTTACCGCTAGACGAAGGCCCCGCTATGAGCACCACCTTTTTGTGCTCTTCGGCGATCCTCTGAGCGAACTCCTCGAGCTGCTTTGCCTGGTGGCTCTCGCTCGCCCGGATTATATCGTCGGTGGCGCCGTTTCTTATCTGCTCGTTAAGGTCTGCAAGGTAGTCTATGCCTGTATGCCTTCGCATCCTCATGCAATCAGCGTAGGCTTCATACAACTTGTCGTCATCTCTGTATTCCGGGATCTTGTCTCCGTGAAGAGCATTTGGAAGTCTTAGGAGCAGGCCACTTCTGTACGGCCTCAGCTCAAACAGTTTGACACCTCCCGAGCTTGGGAGCAGATCGCTGTACATGCAGTTTCGATATCCGTGAAGCTCAGCGATCTCCACTGTCTCATCAGGATCTCGTCCCTCTAATAGCCTGGCCTTCTCGTGGAAGCCAAGCGCGTGCCACTTCTCAATGGCGTGGCTGACGGTGTCGTGCTCGATCACGATCTCAGTATCATGCGCGATGATCTTCTCCATCTTGTCGCTGATCCTGTGGATATCCGTGTTGGTCAGATTGCCATCTTCCTTTTTTATATACGCGTAGTAGCCCTGATTGAGCGAGTTGCCTATCTCAACATCAACGTCCCCCATCACGCTGCGCACAGCCTTGAGGAAGATGAGTATGGCGGTGTTATGATAAGCTCTCTCCTGCGTAAAGTTATTGATCATATATCTTTGCTCGCCGGTCATAATTCATTCCTCCCGGTTACCAAAAAACTCTTAAGTCTTGTTTCGTTTCTATTCTACACCTTTTTAATTGACCAGCAAAATACTATGCGCTAAAATATATATAATATGTGATGCCCTGCGCATTCGATTCTGTAAGGTCATGCGCAGAGGTCTGTTTATTTTATACGTATGGAGGGATAAAAAAGATGAATAAAGTATATGAACCTCTATTTACCCCTTGGAAGGTCGGCAATGTTGAGATCCCTAACAGGATCGTGCAGGTCTCCATGGGAGGTACATCCCTGTTTGGTTGGCTCGAGCCTTGCCATTTCGATAAAGAAGCAGCTCACCACATTCTGGGTCGTGCTCAGGACGGTGTAGGACTGGTTCTTCCGGGAATGCAGTGCGTAAGAGACACAATGGGCAGAAGATGGCTCTATCAGAACAAGAAGATGTTCAAGGATCTCGCTGAGTGGATGCCTGAATTCCACAAGACA
>CADAUB010000128.1 GCA_902790965.1 uncultured Eubacteriales bacterium
GGATAAGATTAGCAGGAGGAAGGAAAAGGCGAAAGACCGCAGGGATATTTTCATGACCCCATTGGTGCCTTTCGCCGGAAAGGCGGACTATAATAATGATCAAGTTTCATGCGACTACTATATGCGCTGTAAAAAGGCCTAATGGAGACATCGCCATTGGCGGCGACGGCCAGGTGACTATGGGCGAGACCACGATCATGAAAAACGGCGCGAAGAAAGTAAAGAAGATCTATAAGGACAAAGTGCTCACCGGTTTTGCCGGTTCTGTTGCTGATGCCTTCTCGCTAACGGACAAGTTTGAAAACAAACTCGAGGAACATTCCGGCAACCTTAAGCGCGCGGCTGTTGATCTTGCGCAGTACTGGAGAAGCGACAAAGCTATGAGAAACCTCGAAGCGCTTATGATCGTCGCCGATGAGAACGATCTTCTCGTTATAAGCGGCAACGGCGAAGTGATAGTGCCTGATAAAGATGTGGTAGCTATCGGTTCAGGCGGCAACTACGCGTATTCTGCGGCAGTGGCCCTGTTCGAAAACACCGACCTCGACGCTGAGACTATCGTAAGAAAGTCGCTCGAGATAGCTTCCAATATTTGCGTATACACCAACAGTAATATTTCTGTAGAGAAACTCTAGGAGATCGATATGGCAGACAACATAAAAAACATGACTCCGAAACAGATAGTAGCGGAGCTCGATAAATATATCATCGGCCAGGACGAGGCAAAGAAATACGTGGCGATCGCTCTTCGTAACCGCTACAGAAGAAGCCGTCTTCCTGAGGAGATGAGAGAGGAGATAACTCCTAAAAACATCCTTATGATGGGGCCTACCGGGGTAGGTAAGACAGAGATCGCGAGAAGACTTGCCAAGCTCATGGACGCTCCGTTCGTCAAGGTAGAGGCTACAAAGTTCACAGAGGTAGGTTACGTGGGCCGCGACGTGGATTCCATGATCAGAGACCTCGTAGAGGCTTCGATGAGGCTCAGCAAGCAGAAGAGGATGGACGAAAATGCCGAAATGGCTAATAGTATCGCAGAGGATATTATCGTCAAGTCCTTCATTCCTTCGCATGAAGTCCAAAGCAACAATGGGGGAGTGCAGCTCGGCAATATATTCGGAAATCTGGGATACAAGACTCAGAAGCAGGAATACGAAGAAAACAAACAGAAGGAGTACGAACAGAGCAAGGAGTACTCGGATATCAAGATGGCCAGAGATCAGGTGAGAGAGCAGCTCAGACAGGGGCTCCTCGAGGACCAGATCGTTGAGATCGAAGTTGATGACGTGCCTAAGACCAACCAGCTCGATCAGAACGAAAACATGATCGCCATCGGCAACATCTTCGACTCGATGATGCCTAAAAAGACAAAGAAGAAAAAATGTAAGGTGAGTGATGCCAGAAGGATTCTCAGAGAGCAGGAAGCCCAGAAGCTGATCGACATGGATCAGGTGACCGATGAGGCACTGCAGAACGCCGAGCAGAACGGTATCATTTTCATCGATGAGATCGACAAGATCGCTTCGGGCAGCAGCATGAGATCAGGCGCTGATGTTTCGAGAGAGGGAGTCCAGAGAGACATCCTTCCTATAGTCGAGGGAAGCGTCGTCAATACAAAGTACGGCCCGGTCAAGACAGATCACATGCTCTTTATCGGAGCGGGTGCTTTCCATGTTTCAAAGCCAAGCGACCTCATACCTGAACTTCAGGGAAGATTCCCTATCAACGTTGAGCTTTCAAATCTCGATAAGGAAGATTTCAAGAAGATCCTTACCGTGCCTGAAAACGCCGTTACAAAGCAGCAGAAGGCACTGCTCGAGACAGAGGGAGTGAATATCGAGTTTACCGAGGACGCTATCGACGAGATCGCAAGTCTCGCATACCTCATGAACGAAGAAACCGAGAACATCGGAGCCAGAAGACTCCACACTATACTCGAGACACTTCTTGAGGACATTTCATATAATCTGCCTGATCCTGAGATCGGAGACGTGACGATAGACAGGGCATATGTGCAGGATAAACTCTCTGAGAAGTTCAAAGAAGTCGATGTCGATAAATACATCCTCTAGATTATAAAAAACGTTTACAGGCAAAATAACGCGATGTTTCTGTATAAGTCGATCGGCGGATACGCCGAAGCCGAATATGTGATCGAAAAGTCACGCTTTATAGCCCATGCCTCTCCGGCGGAAACGCCCGAAGAGGCCAGGCTTTTTGTGAGCCAGATCAAAGAGAAGTACAAAGACGCCACACATAACGTGCCTGCTTTTGTCTGCGGCCCGGGTATGGAACATCAGTGGCAGAGCGATGACGGAGAGCCATCGGGGACATCGGGCATGCCGATACTCAGGCTTATAACAGCCGAGGGACTTACAAATTTGGTCATATTGGTCACGAGATATTTCGGCGGAATCAAGCTCGGAACGGGTGGCCTGGCACGGGCATACACCCATGCCGCAAAGCTCGCGATCGACAAGGCCGGCATATGCGAAGTGAGGGAAAGCGTCAGGCTGAGATACAATTTTGATTACGCTTATCTGGCAAAATTGCAAAACATAGCGGCCGATAAAAACTTTGAAATTTCGGACATAGAATATACCGATACAGTCAGCGCAGATTTGATCTGTGAAGTGGAAAGAAGGGACGAGATCGTATCGATGATGGGTGATCTCAGTGGCGGAAAGGCTGTACTTTCAAGCGAAAGAACCATCAATTCAAAGTTTCAAAAATAAAGTTAAAAATGTGTTTGACATAGGGTATCTATCGTGCTAATATAATCAAGCGTCTGAAAACGGGCGTAGGCACCTTTACAAAATGTATTGGCCGAAAACAACTATGGGGCCGGGTAGTTCAGCTGGTTAGAATGCCAGCCTGTCACGCTGGAGGTCGACGGTTCGAGCCCGTTCCCGGTCGCCAATGCGCTGATGTGGCTCAACG
>CADAUB010000129.1 GCA_902790965.1 uncultured Eubacteriales bacterium
TATCCTTGCAATTAGGAGCCTTCTCTGTGGTGCTCGAGACTAGCCTATCGGGCATCACGGAGCTCCCTCTCGGCGCGTTCATGGGTCTGATGCAGCCTATCCATCTGGCGATCGGTCTCATTGAGGGTGTTATAACCGCAGCAGTACTTTGCTTCGTATTTGACTCGCGTCCTGAACTTCTTCGCGATGTAAACGAAGCAGGAGTCCTTGGCCTCAGCGCTAAGCGTTCACTGAAGGCTACTGTAGGTATTCTGGCTATCGTAGCGCTCGTAGTAGGTGGCGGACTCAGCCTGCTCGCAAGTGGTAATCCTGACGGTCTTGAATGGGCTCTGTTTGGAAACACGGACGGCGGATATTCTCAGAACATGGGACTTGATGAAGAGAACTTCGGTGTATCCAGTCAAGCGGCAGAAAAAGCTGAGAGTGTACAGGAAAAGACATCGTTCCTGCCGGATTACGCTTTCCCTGGAAGTGATAGCGCAGCCGGAACTTCAGTATCCGGTATAGTCGGCTCAGCGCTCGTGGCCGGAGTGGCATTACTGATATGCCTCGCGGGAGGGTTCTTCAGAAAGAAGAAAAAGCATTCCTGAAAAGTTGAGCGAATGGACCAGGGGCGTCGATGACGCCCCTGTTTTATGTTATTATTGGAATTGCGGTTGATTTTCAGAATAGAAAAGACATCCGATTCTGTCATAAGGATGTATATACGTATTATATGAATAAAATGGAAAAAGCGCTTGGCGAGCTCGGTCATATGGACGAACTCGCTGTACAGGATTCTCCTGTACACGGCATGAATGCCGGCGCCAAGCTGCTCTGCACAGTCATTTACATACTAGTCGTAATGTCGTTCGACAAATATGACCTGAGTGGTCTCATACCGATGCTGCTCTGGCCTGTTTTGTTGTATCAGATGAGCGGCATATCCGTAAGGACTTGCTTCTACAAACTGAGGATAGTACTTCCTCTGGTAATGGCGGTGGGACTTTTCAATCCTTTCTTTGACAAGGAGATAATGCTCCACGTTGGAAACGTCGGTGTATCCGGCGGAGTCATAAGCATGATCACGCTGATGCTCAAAGGTGTATTTTGCCTGATGGCATCGTTCCTGCTTGTCGCAACTACCCCGTTCGACAATATATGCGCGGCGCTAAGGAAGGCTCACTTCCCGGCTATGCTGGTAACACTTCTGCTCCTGACATATCGCTATGTCGGCGTGATGACAGAAGAGCTCGCTGTAATGACAGATGCCTACCATCTTAGGGCGCCGGGTCAGAAGGGCATACATGTATCAGCATGGGGATCTTTCCTGGGACAGCTGCTGCTGCGAAGCATGGACAGGGCGCAGGAACTCTACGCCAGCATGCTCCTCAGAGGCTATCACCAGCACTTCCACTACGCCCCGGTCAAACCATTTAAGGGCAGTGACGCGGTATATCTGATCCTATCGATAGCGTTCTTCGCGATCGTAAAATACGTGAACGTGTCCGAGCTCATCGGCATGTTCTTTGTGAGGTAATATCAATGATCGAATTTGATAAAGTAAGTTTTGAATATGAGAGCGGTGCTCCGGTCATAAAGGACCTGTCCTTCAGGATAGAAGACGGGGAAAGTGTCGGTCTGATAGGAGCCAACGGCGCGGGCAAGTCCACGATAATGAAGCTCCTGCTCGGTCTTGTGCAGGGCGAAGGGAAGATACTCGTCGACGATATCGAGGTCAATAAAGACAATCTTGGCAAGATAAGGAAAAAGCTTGGATTTGTGCTCCAGAATTCGGATAACCAGATGTTCATGCCTACGGTCTACGAGGATATGATGTTTGGCCCTCTCAACTATATGGTGAGCAGGGAAGATGCAGACAAGAAAGTGAATGAGGTCTTAGACCGCCTTGGACTGCAGCATCTTAAGAACAAATACAACCATAAGATATCGGGAGGCGAAAAGAGGATGGCTGCTATCGCGACAGTGCTTGCGATGGAGCCTGAGGCTGTACTCATGGATGAGCCTACTTCGGCACTGGACCCATACAACAGGAGAGTCGTGATCAACACTATCAAAGAGCTGGAACAGACGAAGATCATCACCTCGCATGATCTCGATATGATAATGGACACTTGCGAGAGAGTGATACTGATATCCGGCGGCGCGATAGTCGCGGACGGCAGGGCAGAGGACATACTCTCAGATAAAGAGCTGCTGGAGGCCCATCACATGGAACTCCCGCTGAGCCTGTCGCGGGAAAAATAGAAGGCCGGGGGCCCTCACCCTCAAAGCTCACAAGTTAAAAGCGAAGCCACCCATTGAGGATGTCTTCGCTTTTATGGTGCGCCCTGAGGGATAATCCCGCCGTCAAGGACGCCTAACGGCGCCGCTTACGCGGGCTACGCTCCTTGACTGCGGTTTTCCGGGTATGTAGAAAAGTATATACCCGGATCCGAACCCCCGAATAAGCACAGAATCAGAAGGTCGGGGGCCCTCACCCTCAAAGCTCACAAGTTAAAAGCGAAGCCACCCATTGAGGATGTCTTCGCTTTTATGGTGCGCCCTGAGGGATTCGAACCCCCGACCTTCTGATTCGTAGTCAGACACTCTATCCAGCTGAGCTAAGAGCGCATTTATTTGGTCGCTCGCAGCGACTTAAATATATTAGCACCGCATGGGATTAAAAGTCAATAACCATTGAGCTGATTTCCAAACATATTGGAACGGCGATCTTTTTTTGTTATAATGAACAAGTTACATGTCGAAAGATGTGCAAAACTCGAGAAAATGAAAGAAAAGAATAATTAAAGAAGGTGTAACTATGAATTCTGAGATGCTGACATTCCTATTATACTTTGTCGCCCTTATAGGGGTAGTATTTCACTTCTACCTCAAAGACAAGCAGAGAACCCTTATAGGGGTAGTATTTCACTTCTACCTCAAAGACAAGCAGAGAAACCAGGAAGATTTCTTCCTTGGCGGACGTCGAATGGGCCCCTGGGTCACGGCTCTTTCCGCGCAGGCATCGGACATGTCAGCCTGGCTACTTATGGGTCTTCCGGGCTCAATACTCGCGTTTGGCTTTGGCCAGATCTGGATCGGTATCGGACTCGCTCTCGGTACAGCGGCCAACTGGATACTTTGCGCAAGAAGACTAAGAGTATTCTCTGAAGAGGCTGATGACTCCATCACTATCCCTCAGTTCCTGGCAAACCGCTTCGATGCAGACTCCAAGGCGCTGCAGGTCATCTGCGCTTTCATCTTCCTCTTTGCGTATACGATCTACGTTGCATCCGCATTCGTAGCCGGCACTACAGTGTTCGGAACACTGTTCCCGGGGATCTCGACGACTCTGGCGATGGTCATCTTCGCTCTTCTGATCGTCTTCTATACGATCTTCGGCGGATTCACAGCTGTATGCTGGACAGACTTCTTCCAGGGCATGCTCATGATGATCGCTCTGATGGCAGTTCCTATCACTGTTATCCTCACACGCCAGCCACTCGACACATCGCTGCTCTCTCATGTCTATGAGTACACAGACGCGACGACAGGACAGGTAGTGACATGCGACTTCGGAAGCGGCATCTTCAGCGCCAGCTGGCAGGAGATCGCAACAGGTCTCGCTTGGGGACTCGGCTACTTCGGCATGCCTCATATCATCGTAAGATTCATGTCGATAGAGAAGCCTGCCGAGATCAAGAAATCATCGACGATCGCTATCATCTGGGTAGTTATCTCGCTCGGATGCGCCTGCCTCATCGCTTACATGGGAAGGATGCTCGTAGCTGATGAACTTCTCCCAGAGGGAATGCAAAAACTCGTATTCATCGCCATGGCAAGGAAGTACTTCCCACCTGCACTTTCGGGACTTCTGCTCGCGGCTATCATCGCGGCTTCGGTCTCGACCGCGGACTCACAGCTTCTTGTAGCTTCCAGTTCGTTCACAGCTGACCTCTACTCGATCTTCAGGAAGAACGTTTCCGAGAAGGAAGGCGTAATGGTAGGCCGTATCGTGGTAGTCGTTATCGCTATCATCGCATACCTCATCGCATCCTCGAGAGGAGCAGGAGCTCAGGCCATAATGAACCTTGTCGAGAACGCGTGGGGTGCATTTGGCGCTTCATTCGGACCGGTCATCATCCTGTCGCTCTTCTGGAGGGAGTTCAACTACAAGGGCGCTATCGCCGGCATTGTAGTAGGTTTCATAGTAGACCTCGGATGGCTCTTTGGTGGTCTCACAGCTTCGACCGGTGTTTATGAACTCCTGCCTGGATTCATCTGTGGTATGGTCGCAGCCTTCATCGTAGCTATGCTCACACCGACTCTCGACAAGGAAAGGGCAGTGTTCGACAAGTCCAGAGAAAGGGACGAAAAGCTAGCATAGCACAGGTACACAATCAAACAAAAATAATTCGCTCATCTCCTCGTGAGATGGGCGTTTTTGATAATGTGGCTCATGGCGATTGTGCTATACTTACGGTGTATTGTTAAAGACCGAAGTTTCTAAGGAGGTTGTATGGATACACTGGTACTTACCGGCAAAGGCCTTACACTTTCGGATATTTGGGACGTTGCTTATCACGGCCGTAAGGTAGAGATATCTGACGACGCTTTTGAGCGCCTCGCCAAGGGCCGCGATATAATGCAAAAACTGGCTGACGGGGGCAAGCCTATTTACGGCTTCAACCGCGGAGTCGGTCAGAATAAAGATGTCGTCCGCGGAGTCGGTCAGAATAAAGATGTCGTTGTCGATGACAGCGCCATCGACCTTGAAAACAATAAAATGCTTCGCACTCACGCACTTGGCCTTCCGCCATTTAACAGCGATGAGGAAGTGCGCGCCATGATGGTGATCAGGCTGAACGACATGCTGATCGGCGCGTCGTGCGCTACGGACGAGCTCGCGTGTTCGTACAGGGATTTTCTGAACGCCGGGATCACTCCTCTTATTCCATCGAGAGGCTCAGTCGGTGAAGCAGACATAACGACTATCACTCATCTTGGGCTTGCATTCACAGGCGAAGATGACGTGAGTTACAAGGGTGCCGTGGTGCCTGCGACCGATGCAATGGAAAAGGAGGGAATCACGCCTCTTAAGCTAAGGCTCAAGGATGTGCATACTATCATGCTATCTAACAGCCAGGGCGAGGGAACGGCCGCGTTGCTTGTGCGCGAGACAGAGCAGCTTCTTAAGATGTCTGATCTCATATACTGCCTGGCATACGAAGGCCTTAATGGCAACATCGAGTCTCTTCGAGAAGATGTAAATGAGCTTAGAGGCTTGCCTGGGCAGATGGAGTGCGCGCGCCGCTGCAGAGCGTTCCTTGAGGGGAGCTATCTGCATGATGAGGACAGGCCGGATCACGCACTTCAGGATCCGCTGACGTTCCGCGGGGGATTCACGGTGACGGGTGCTGTTACTGATGCTCTCGAGTTCGTAAAGAAATATCTTTCGATACAGATCAATTCGCCATCAGACAATCCGTGCATACTGCTGGATAAAGAAGATACATTCGTCAATTCCAATTTCGAGACGCCTACATTGGCGCTCGGAGTGGAGATGCTTGCCATAGCTCTCGGACATCTTTCGCGTACGGTATACTACCGCATGATCAGGCTTGGCGACCCTGCATTTACAGGTCTTCCTAGATTCCTCGAGCCTCGCGACAAGAGTTCTCACGGCTATGAAGAGGTGCAAGTGACTATCTCGTCTCTCGAATCCGAGACCAGATATCTCATCAATCCGTCTTCGGTGGATTTCTACCCTATACAGGGATCGATCGAAGATCACTCGAGCAATCTGCCGCTTGTCGTTTCCAAGTGCAGAAAGATAGTGGACAATCTCCGCTATATGATAGGCATGGAGGCGATGTACGCCGCACAGGCTGTAGACCTGAGAGAGGGCGGCTATGTGAGGCTTGGCAAGGCGACACAGAAATTGTATGATGCGGTGCGCGAGGCTGTGCCTGCGCTTCATGACAACCGTGATATATACGGGGATATTCTTAAGATGTACGAGCTGATAAGCTCTGAGAAGCCGGCGGATATCGCTGACAGCGCTCTTTAGGCAAAGGAGGATACCATGAGCAACAAAGTAGCGGTCATAGGGGCAGGGACACAGGGAAGCATGATAGCGTTCAGAAACGCGCTTTACGGAAAAGACGTAAGTGCATATAGCAGAAACGAGTCCTCGCGCGAAAAGTGCCGTGCTAGGATAGAGCGCTTCGCAGAGTTCTACGTCGAAAGCGGCAAGCTTACAGCGGAGGAAGCTGAGGCTCTTAAGGCGAGGATCAGCTATGCAAAGAGCCTTGAGGAGGCCTGCGACGGAGCCTACATGGTGATCGAGAACATACCTGAAAAGCTTGAACTCAAGCAGACTATGTTCGAGCAGCTCGCGGACATATGCGCTGAAGATGTGCTCCTCAGCTCGAATACTTCATCGCTTCTTATGAGCGATATCTGCAAGAACGTTCCGGCAGAGCGCAGAAAGATGACCTTCCAGGTGGATCACGACGATCCGGTAAGGAACAGCTATGTCGAGATGATGTGGAACGAAGCCACTTCCGATGAGACGAAGAAACGCGCTCTCGATCACTACCACGAACTCGGCTTCGAGCCTGTCGTCACGGAATTCGAGCAGAAGGGCTATTCAATCAACAGAGTATGGCGCGCCGTAAAGAAGGAATGCCTCAAAGTCTGGGCGAATGGAAGCATCTTGCCTGAGGATTTCGACAGAGGCTGGATGGCTGAGTGGCATACCGATGTGGCGCCGTTCAAACTGATGGACCTTATCGGCCTCGACACCATACTTAA
>CADAUB010000130.1 GCA_902790965.1 uncultured Eubacteriales bacterium
CTTATAAGAGAAGGACTGGCAGGACTCGTACCCAGCAGCTCGTGATGGACGCGCTGCTCGCAGCGATGTGCGTGGTGCTCGGTTTTCTGTCGATACGCATCGGTAATATCATGAAGGTGTCGCTCGAGGACTTCCCTGTCATTTTCGCGGCCATGATGTTTGGTCCTATAGATGGCATGGCTGTCGCAGCGGTCGGAATATTCCTCTATCAGCTGCTGAGCTATGGTATCACAGCTACAACAGCGCTTTGGATACTACCGTTTGTGGTCGTTGGAGGTCTTGCGGGCTGGTATGCCAAGAAGTCGAATTACAGAAACACACCAAAGCAGATATTTGTCACGTTTATCGTGAGCGAGATACTTATCTGCCTTCTCAATACGGGCGCTATTTACGCGGATTCCAAGATCTTCGGTTATTATTACCCAACTATCATCACCAGCATGATCCTCATCCGTCTCGTTACGGCGCTTGGCAAGGGCGTGGTGCTGGGCTTCATCTCCCCTCCTATCCTCAAAGCGATGTCAAAGATCACCGGTAACGGACGTACCAGATCGGCCGCAGAGAGTAAAGCTGCCGCAAGTTCAGTCGCTCCTGCAGAGCCGGAAGTAAATGCACAGCCTGCGGAGCCTGTTGAGCAAATAGAATCGGTAGAATGACAGTAAACGAAGCTATAGAATATATCAATTCAGCGACATGGAGCCAATGGAGGCTCGGACTGGATAGAACTTACGAGCTGCTTGAAAGGGTCGGACGCCCTGACAGGCAGCTTAAATTCGTTCATGTGGCGGGCACCAACGGAAAGGGCTCTACCTGCGCGATGGTAGAGTCGATGCTGAGAGCCGCGGGCTATAAAACGGGAACCTATCCTTCCCCGTTTATCGAGGATTTCAGGGAGAGGATACAGGTGAACGCCGAGCCTATACCGGAAGAGGCTCTTTGCGAACTGACGGAGATAGTAAAAGCTGAGGCTGAAGCGATAGAAGATCACCCTTCGCAGTTCGAGATCATCACGGCTATTGGCATGCTTTGGTTTGCGAAAAACAACTGCGATATCGTGGTGCTCGAGGTGGGCCTCGGAGGTACCTACGACTCTACAAATATAATCGATCCGCCTGAGGTGGCGGTGATCACCAATATAGGATTTGACCATACGGATTATCTTGGCAAGACTCTCGCTGAGATAACCGGGAACAAGTGTGGCATCATAAAAAGCGGCTCGGACGTCGTGGCCTACCCGAATGTGAAAGAGGTCACGGACGTAATCGAGGCGGCTTGCAGCGAAAAGGAATGCCGCCTCGAATATGCGGACTTCGGCCGCATCGAGCCGCTCGCCGCGGACATCTCCGGGCAGGCCTTTGTATGGAAAGCGCCGGCGAAGGATGAAAGCGCCGGCGATATAAATATCAAGATGCCTCTGATCGGCGAATACCAGCAGAGGAACGCCGCCGTGGCGCTTACGGTCATCGAAGCACTCAGAAGGCGTGGCTGGGACATAAGTGACGAAGCGATAATAAAAGGCCTGGCTGGTGTCAGCTGGCCTGCTCGCTTTGAAGTGCTCGGAACAGACCCCGTATTCGTACTGGACGGAGGCCATAACAGGCAGTGCGCAGAGGCCGTAGCCGAGTCGCTCGAAAAGTATTTTCCTGATGGCGGCTTGACACTTATCATCGGCGTGCTCGCCGACAAAGACTACGGATCGATATTGGATAGCCTTTTGCCATACGCGTCTAAATGCTACTGCCTCACACCTGATTCGGACAGAGCGCTCTCAGCTGAGTCGCTGGCGAAAGAGATAAGGGCGAGGGGCAAAAAAGCGGAGCTTTTCGATAACGCCGAGGACGCGATCAGGGCAGCCGTAAGCGAAGACTCCCCTGTGCTCGCCTTCGGATCGCTCTACCTTGCGGGGGCTGTGCGTAAGGCATACAGAAAAATCAAAAAAGGAGACTAGACTGAAATGGAAGATGTCAAAGAATTCAAAAGGGCGCTCAGAAGAGAAAAGATAGCCGCCAGAGAAGCCCTCTCAGAGGAGGACCGCATAGAGTGGTCTAAAATGATCTGCGAGAGAGTGATCGCGACGGAAGAATATAAGAAGGCCAATGTCATATTCGGCTACAAATGGTATAAGGGCGAGGTAAAGCTCGATGTCCTTGAAGCCCGGGCAAAGGCCGATGGCAAGAGGCTCGTGTACCCGCTTTGCATCTCAAAGACAGAGATGGAAGCGATCGAGCCGGGCGCAGGTGAAGACGCTTGGGTGAGCGGATATATGGGAATCATGGAGCCTGTCCGCGAAAAAGGCGTGATCATACCGCCAGAGGAGATCGACCTGGTAGTCGCTCCTTGCTCGGCGTTCGATGACGAATGCAGACGCTGCGGTCAGGGCGGTGGTTTCTACGATAGATACCTGCCTAAATGCTCATCTGCCGACATGATAGCCGTAGCATTCGAGGTGCAGAGAGCGGAGGAGATCCCGACGGACGAATACGACTTTGCTGTGCCGGCTGTAGCCACTGAAAAAAGGCTGATTCGCAGAGATACAAAATAGTACAAGATGATAGAGAACGTCTATGGTAAGCGCTAAATTTTAAATCAATGGCGCTTGCTTTTTTTGTGTAGATTACAAGTCGCATGCTATATAATATCTCTGAGTGGTAACCTGTAACTACTTCTTTGTAAATAAATGGAGGAAATCAATGAAAGTAACAACCGGAGAAGAGAGAACCGCAGTCCTCGGCAGGATTTCGGAATTACTTGATCCCGGCAGCTTCATGG
>CADAUB010000131.1 GCA_902790965.1 uncultured Eubacteriales bacterium
GTCAGCGGCTTCCTCGGCGATATATCCGCTGAATTCCGCGTATTCTCTTATGACCTCGCGGATCTTTTCCTCGTCGTCCACGATAAGTATCTTTTTCATTGCGTTTCTCCTGTTCTTCCTTGTCCGCTAAAGAGTGCGGACTTCCAAAGCTATTGTATCACACAGCGACTGCAACGACCACAGAGAGGGGGCGTCTAAAACACCCGAATATGGGCAATTCCAAAATTAATCACACAATCTTTACATAAACTAACAAAATCTTGTTTGCTTTTTTGTACAATATAATAGTATAATACTACTACATAGGGGGGCGTTATGTTTAAAGTTGGTGATCACATCGTATATCCAATGTACGGTGCGGGCGTCATCACAGATGTAGTCGAAAAAGACTTTCTGGGTGAAGCGCGCACGTATTATAATGTGTCCCTTCCTTATTGCCGCATGGAAGCATCCGTTCCGGTGGATAACAGCGAAAAACTCGGGGTGAGGCACATCATCAAGCCTGAGCGTATCGAAGAAGTCTTCTGTGTCCTTAAAGACGAGACAGAGAGGATGAATCCAAACTGGAACAAAAGGTATCGCGAGAATACCGAAAGGATGCAAACAGGAGACATCCTTGAGGTGGCAGCGGTAGTCCGAAATCTTGTAAGAACAGACAGAAAGAAACCGCTTTCCACTGGAGAGAAAAAACTCCTAAGTACCGCCAAGCAGATACTTGAGAGCGAACTCGTATATTCAGGCGGATATACAATGGAGGAAGCGGACGAACTCGTAGAAATCAACATTTAATTGGAAGACTCACGATTCAAAGTTAAGTACG
Organism: uncultured Eubacteriales bacterium; assembly: GCA_902790965.1. Classification (GTDB taxonomy): domain Bacteria; phylum Bacillota; class Clostridia; order Peptostreptococcales; family Anaerovoracaceae; genus Crickella. The sequence goes on from CADAUB010000131.1 coordinate 821, forward strand.
CAATAATAGTCGCAGCAGGAAAGGGCAGCCGCATGGGCATCGAAATGCCTAAGCAGTTGCTCTCTTTTGATGGCTCGACTGTGCTTGAGACATCCGTAAGGGCGTTCGGCAAGAGAGCGGATATAGACGGCGTTGTAATAGTGTCGCCAAAGGACGGATCGTTAGATGATATATACAAAGAGCTCGCGGGCAGGCTGTCCGAAGAGCACGGCAAAGAGGTGATCGTGGCGCGTGGCGGAAGTGAGAGATCCGACTCCGTGGCGTGCGGGCTGGCAGCGGTGTCAAAAGCTGCATCGCAAAGGGGCATAGAGGAAGACGATGTCATGGTGATGATCCATGACGCGGCAAGGCCTGGCATCAGCGGAGATATAATCACATCCTGCATCGAAGCGATGGAAAATCACGAAGCCGTAGCGGTCGCCGTTCCTTCGACGGATTCCGTTCGCATGATTTTCGATGCTCCATTGAAAGGCGAAGCCTCTTATCCTATAATAACGAGTGCGCATGTCGACAGAGACACCATCTTCATGATGCAGACACCGCAGTGTTTCAAGCTTTCGGACATCCGCTCAGCATATGTTGTGGCGGCTCTTGAAGAACTGAAGGCCACAGATGACGCGTCGGTGGCTGAGCATGCCGGCATCAGAGTAGCTCTTGTGAAAGGCTCAAGCGCAAATAAAAAGATAACAACGAAAGAGGATATACATATGGCTACCAGAATAGGCAGCGGATATGATGTCCATCGCCTTGTCCCGGGCAGACCACTCATACTTCTCGGGACCCCTATCCCCGCCAAGCTCGGGCTGGACGGACATTCAGACGCGGACGTTGCGGCGCACGCTCTGATGGACGCGCTGCTCGGGGCTGCCGCAATGGGAGATATAGGCAGACATTTTCCGGATACTGATGACAAATATAAGGGCGCAGATTCGATGAAGCTGCTTGCCGAGGTAAGAGACATGCTCGGCGGAGCGAAGATCGTCAATGTGGACATCACCATAATCGCTCAGGCACCAAAACTAGCGCCATATATAGATCAGATGAAAAACAATGTAGCAGAGACTCTGGGGATCCCGGGTTCAGCGGTCAACGTAAAGGCGACCACTGAAGAGGGCCTCGGATTTACAGGCAGAGGAGAGGGCATAGCAGCCCAGGCCGTCTGCATAATAGAAGGGAGTTTTTAACAGATGAGATTATCCAAAGCACATCTCAAGACACTGCGTGAGGCACCGGCCGACGCCACACTTGAGAGCCATAAACTGCTCGTAAGAGCCAACATGATCAAGCAGGAGGCGGCAGGCCTCTATATGTTCCCAAAACTGGGTTGGAGAGTAGTCCGCAAGATCGAGCAGATCGTAAGAGAAGAGATGGACTACATCGACTGCCAGGAGATCCACATGCCACACGTCAATCCGGCCGAGCTCTGGCAGGAGACAGGCAGATGGTATGCTTACGGCCCGGAACTCTGGAGGATCCAGGACAGAAACGGCAACGACTTCATCCTCAACCCTACATGCGAAGAGGCGTTCACAGACTTCGCCCGCAAGGAGTTCTCATCGTACAAAGAGCTTCCATTCTCGCTTTACCAGATCCAGTTCAAATACAGAGACGAGGCACGCCCACGCTACGGACTCCTCAGAACAAGAGAGTTCATCATGAAGGACGCTTACTCGTTCGACGCTACTGAGGAAGATCTCCACACAGCATACATGAGAATGTATCACGCATACGAGAAGATCTTCTCCCGCTGCGGCCTCGACTACAGGATCGTAGAGGCAGACAACGGCCCTATCGGCGGTTCGAACTCCCACGAGTTCAGCGCACTCTCAGACTGGGGCGAGTCGGATATCCTCTACTGCGACGAGTGCGGCATGGCTGCGACAGCCGAAAGAGCTGAGTTTAGAGACGAGGCTCCTGTAAAG
>CADAUB010000132.1 GCA_902790965.1 uncultured Eubacteriales bacterium
GTTGCTTTCCAGCTCTGCAAGAAGGCTTCTGAGCTCATCGACATGAACAAGCATCAGGGACAGCACCCACGCATGGGAGCTACAGACGTTATCCCATTCGTTCCACAGACAAAGGACGTTACACTCGAAGAGTGCATCGAGCTCTCCAAGAGAGTTGCCGAGAGAATCTGGAACGAGCTTCAGATCCCATCTTTCCTCTATGAGGATTCCGCTACAAGGCCTGAGAGAAAGAACCTCGCTAAGTGCCGCAAGGGCCAGTTCGAGGGTATGCCTGAGAAGCTGCTCCAGGAAGAGTGGGCTCCAGACTATGGTGAAAGAAAGATCCACCCTACAGCAGGTATCACAGCTATCGGAGCTCGTATGCCGCTGGTCGCTTTCAACGTTAACCTCGATACAGCTGACGTAGAGATCGCAAACAAGATCGCTAAGGCCATCAGAGGATCCTCCGGCGGATTCAAATACTGCAAGGCTATCGGCATCTTCCTCGAGGACAGAGGAATCGCTCAGGTTTCCATGAACATGGTCAACTACGAAGGCACACCTCTCTACTACACATATGAGATGGTCAAGGCTCTTGCTGCCGGATATGGCGTAAACATCGTCGGAACAGAGATCGTAGGACTCACACCTGCAAAGGCAATGATCGACTGCGCTGAGTACTACCTCAAGGTCGAGAACTTCAACTGCCACGAGCAGATCCTCGAGTATCACCTGATCGACATGATGTAAGGTTTTCGAGGTTCGAATAATTCTGGAGGAAATAAAGAATGAAATTAGTAGATATGACAGTGACTCATTTCACAGACGTGCTTGAGTCAGACGCACCGGCTCCAGGTGGTGGATCGGCAGCTTCCCTCGCGGGCGCTCTCGGTTCTGCTCTCGCAGCCATGGTTTGCACCCTCACTATCGGCAGAAAGAAATATGCTGATTACGAGGACTTCGCAAAAGAGACACGCGACAAGGCATCGGCTCTTAAAGAGAAGCTGATCGCTCAGGTCGACCTCGACACAGACGCTTTCAACGTTATCGGAGATGCGTTCGGAATGCCTAAGGAAACTGACGAAGAGAAGGCAGCAAGAAGCGCAGCCATCCAGAATGGCCTCGTAGCTTGCGTTGAGTCCCCTCTCAAGATGCTCGAGTACAGCAGTGAAGCACTTCACCTCGTTGAGAGTATGCAGGGCAAGTTCAACGTTAACTCCGCAAGTGACCTCGGCGTAGCAGTTCTCGAGCTCCGTACAGCTATCCTCGGTGCTTGGCTCAACGTCAAGATCAACATCGGAAGCATGAAGGACAAAGAACTTGCTGAGAGCTATCAGAAGAAGGGCCAGGCTTACGTAGATGAGCTCGTACCTCTCGCTGACAAGCTCTTCGCAGAGATCGAAGCTATTTGCTAATAAGCACTAAGCTAAAACACTAAGACGCAATAGCTTTAGGGCATTAAGACGTCAAAAGGCAGGAGCCACTCGGCACCTGCCTTTTTCATATCCGATCATTGCTGCCTAATCGTGCGAGTCCATATGATCCAGACGCCTACCGTGCTGAAGCGGATGACATCCGACACTTATGGCATCTTTTATCCCAGGAATTCCGGGCCGAAACTTTCCGGAAGGAGTTCTGCTAGCGTGTATTCCCTGTAATCATCAGGCGACTTCGCGCTGATCACTAACATGCTCTCAGGATCAGCAAATTCCCTCATCACCTGCCTACATATGCCACACGGCGCGCAGTACTCGTCTTCTATTTCGCCTTTGGGCCCACCGGTCACAGCCAGCGCGAGGAGCCTGCGCTCGCCCTCCGCGGCCGCGCGGAAAATGGCATTTCGCTCAGCGCATATGGCAGCCCCGTATGTAGCGTTCTCAACATTGACACCGGTGTAGATCTTGCCGGAGTCAAAGAGCGCGGCCGCCCCCACATTGTAGTTAGAATAAGGTGCATAAGAATTCGGCAATACCTCTATCGCCTTTTCGATCAATTGCCTTTTTGTAGCTTCATCTACTTTTATATCTTCCGCATTCATAGCTAAACCTTTCAATTCTCTGTCTCTGTCCGCCGAGCCTTTCGTAGATCAGTTGACCTGCATCTGCTACCAACTAGACCATAGTGAAGATGACCGTTAATACCAACATCACAGCGACTATGCAAAGGAATAGTGTCTAAAACTCGAAGCGCGGCTCATCTTTTGTCACTAATCCGGTCGCTACTGTGCAGCGGCTTCCGGATCTCGCGAAGTAGTTCGCGATCTGCTCGGTGAAGTCCTTCATTACCTTTTTGACATCCTCGAGATTGTGGTCAGCGAAGCCATCGATCGGGTAGAATACAGCGCTTGTCTTGTCCTGCATCTTACCCTGCTCGCTCTGGCGCCATGTCCAGCGGCGGGTCCTTATCTCATTGCCGGATACATAAACGACCTCGCCCGGTTCAGGATCGTCGAACTCTCCCTCAGGAGCGCCGAAAGGTCTGAAGTGATCGTCTGCTGTCGATGGCCTGATGCTGATGCCGGCGCCCTCGCTGCCGCGGCCTTTTCCATCTGGCTTTACGAATGTATACATGTCGTGGGCGCCGATAGGCAGTTTGTACTTGAGCGAAAGAGCGTTACCGAGATCGACCGCCGGATTGATATGTGGCATTCCTTTGCCCTTTGCAATTCTGTCCATCAGAGCCTCAATGGAACAAGCATATCTGTTTGGATTTATGCCTATAGCTCTGAAGGCCTCGCGATAAGGTACGACACAAGG
>CADAUB010000133.1 GCA_902790965.1 uncultured Eubacteriales bacterium
CCGCAGGTAACTGTAGGGAAAGTGCAACAGAAACATTCCGCCGAAACGGGTAATGCCGTGGTAAGGTTGAAATGGTGAGGTAAGAGCTCACCGGGGCTGCGGAGACGCAGCTGCCGTGTAAACCCCATCCGGAGCAAGGCTGAGAAGGGCATTTTGTGGTGCGGCCCGTACCCGCCCTAAGGTAAGCCGCATGACGCCGTCAGCAATGGCGGTGCTAGATGGATGATCGTCTAATACAGAACCCGGCTTATGGTCTGCCCATTGATTTAGTAAATCTATTAGGTAATGCACTGGATTTGATAGCTGATGAAAGAACTTAGATTAGGTATCGATGTAGGATCGACAACTGTAAAGCTCGTCCTGATGAATGATGACAATGAAATAGTCTACTCGAAGTACGAGAGGCATATGTCCAATGTGTTCGAGAAGGCAGGCGAACTCATCAAGGAGATGAGGGATGTCCAAGGCAATATTCCCGTCAGAGCCGTTATAACAGGCTCGGGCGGTCTTTCGCTTGCGGGATTACTCGGTGTCAAATTCGAGCAGGAAGTCATCAGCTGCAGCAGAGCAGTTGAGGAGATCATTCCTGAAACAGACGTAGCAATAGAGCTTGGCGGTGAAGATGCCAAGATCACTTTCTATGGTTCCACAGTAGAGCAGAGGATGAACGGCACCTGCGCAGGCGGTACCGGTGCTTTCATCGATCAGATGGCAGTGCTTCTTAATACAGATGCTGCCGGCCTCAACGAAGCAGCCAAAGATCACAAGATCATCTATCCTATAGCTTCACGATGCGGAGTATTTGCCAAGACTGATATACAGCCTCTTATCAACGACGGCGCCAAGACTTCTGACATCGCCGCCTCCATATTCCAAGCCGTAGTCAATCAGATGATATCAGGTCTCGCCTGCGGTCACCCGATCAAAGGCCATGTTGCCTTCCTCGGAGGGCCTCTTGAATACCTTTCAGAGCTAAGAAAGAGATTCATAGAGACTCTGAAGCTTACCGATGATGAGGTCATCTTCCCAGATAACGCCAAGTTCTTTGTAGCGATAGGGGCTGCTTATCTTGCCGAAAAGTCTGAGCCTATCTATCTCGACGATATGGTAGCAAGCCTTGAGAATGCTTCTCCAGATGACATATCCGATACAAAGTACCTTAGGCCTCTCTTCCTGAACGATGAAGAGCTCAGCGAATTCAGAGAGCGTCACTCCATGGCCAAAGTAGCAAGAGGTGATATCTCCAAGGCCGAAGGAGCGGTATTCCTTGGAATTGACGCAGGCTCTACTACAACAAAGGCAGCTCTGATCAACAGAGACAAAGAGCTCATCTACGAACACTACAGCAACAACGAGGGAGACCCACTCGAGGTTGTAAGAACCGTGCTCAGAGAAGTTTACAGTCAGCTCCCTGAGGGCGCATATATCGGAAGATCCGTAGTCACCGGATACGGCGAAGGGCTGGTGCAGGCCGCATACAAGATCGATTCGGGCGAGATAGAGACCATGGCTCACTATAAGGCAGCTAAGCAATTCCTGCCTGATGTCAGCTTCATACTGGATATCGGCGGTCAGGATATGAAGTGCATGCAGATCAAAGACGGAGCCATAAGCAGCATCATGCTCAACGAAGCGTGTTCTTCAGGCTGCGGCTCGTTTATAGAGACTTATGCCAAATCCGTAAGCATGACAGTTCCTGAATTTGCCGAGGAGGCGCTCAAGTCCAAGAAGCCGGTAGACCTCGGTACCAGATGTACTGTTTTCATGAATTCAAAAGTAAAGCAGGCCCAGAAGGAAGGGGCGTCCATAGCGGACATCTCAGCCGGCCTGTCTTACTCCGTAATAAAGAACGCGCTGTATAAGGTGATCAAGCTCAGAAACACCGAAGATACAGGCGCTAACGTTGTGGTGCAGGGCGGAACATTCCTCAATGAAGCCGTGCTGAGGGCCATCGAGATAATCCTCGATAAGAATGTAGTAAGGCCTGACGCATCAGGACTTATGGGAGCCTATGGCTGCGCTATAATCGCAAATGAGGAATACAAAGAAGGAGAGGTCTCCACTGTACTTCCGCTCGATCTAGTCGACAGCTTCAGTGTCACTACATCTAACTCCAGATGCGGAAGATGCGGCAATAACTGCCTGCTTACCATCTCCAAATTCGCCGACGGTTCCAGATATATTACCGGTAACCGCTGCGAAAAGGGTGCCGGCGTAAAGACAGAGAAGTCAGATCTTCCTAATCTCTACAAGATCAAGAACGATCTCCTCTTTAACAGACCTGTGCTTTCCGAAGAGGAGGCAACAAGGGGCACTATAGGAATACCTCGCGTACTCAATATGTATGAAAACTATCCGTTCTGGCACGCTTTCTTTACAAAGCTGGGATTCAGGGTAGTTCTTAGCCCGGCTACCAATAAGGAAATGTATCAAAAGGGAATGGATACCATTTCATCGGATACCGCGTGCTATCCGGCAAAGGTGGTTCACGGCCATATCAAGTGGATCGTCGAAAACGGTATCAAGAGAATATTCTATCCATCTATAAATTACGAGGCTGTCGAAGATAAGAGTGCTCCTAATCACTACAACTGCCCTGTAGTTGCGACATATCCGGAAGTGATCGATAAGAATATGGCCGATTACTTCTTCAATAATGACGTAGAATTCTATCATCCGTTCGTGCCATACGACGATGATGACAGGTTCATACGTGAGATGACCAA
>CADAUB010000134.1 GCA_902790965.1 uncultured Eubacteriales bacterium
TGTATAGCAAACAAATCGATTTAGTGTCGCTTTGCACACCAGGTTGCTATACATATGGCCATAGAATGAAGGCACCCGCTTACTTGACGTGAGCGAGTGCCTTTTCTTCGCCATGAATGGCAGTAGGTCGGTTAGCAGTCTGCCGTATGGTGAAGTGCGCCGAAATGGCAAATTGCCGTTTAGCAGTATTCACCAGGAACGCCGATGGGTGTTTTTAGTAGTATTCGCCAGGAACGATAATGGTTATATCGGAAAGTGCAAAGGATGTGCATGGGTGGATCTCGCCACACTGCTTGTCTGCCCATCTGCGGCTATCCGTTTCCTCAGGGATGAATACCTCGCCTGATGTGACTCTTGAGCGGCACCATCCGCACTCGCCGGAGCGGCACTTCGATGGCGCCTTGATGCCCGCACGTTCGATGGCTACGAGTATAGGCTCGTTGGCATTGCAGTCGCAGGTGTATTCGTTAGGGCCCTGCTTAACAGTGAGCTTGAATACTTTGTCCTTGCAGTCCTGAGGATATCCAGGCTGCTCCCATACAGTCTTGGTAGCGCCGAGGAATTCGCTTCTGACGAATTTCTTCTCGAGCCCAAGCTTGTCGACTTCCTTACCGATGAAGCGATACATTGCTTCTGGTCCGCAGATGAAGATGCTGTATGGATCTTCGCCGGCATACTTCTTGATGATATCGGCTGTGATGAAGCCGTGCTCATATCCTTCTTTTTCCTCGTCAGAGAGTACGTGTACCACTTTGACCTTGTCGGTCTCGCTCATGATCTTGTCGAACTCATCCTTGAAGAGGATAGCCTCTTCTGTACGGCTTCCGAAGATGATAGTAAGCTTGAAATCCTCGATACCATCGCGGATAGCGTAAGCCATCGAGAGGAAAGGGGTGATGCCCGATCCACCTGCGAGAGCCACGATGTGGTCAGCATCTCTGTACTTCTGGTAATAGAATGCGCCGAGTCCTTCGGAGCCCTTTACCTCGTCACCGACCTTGAAGTTGTCAAGCATCCAGTCAGCCGCGAAGCCGCCAGGATTCTTCTTGATCGTGACCGCTACTTTGCCTTCCTCGAGAGCCCACTTAGGCGAAGAGGAGATGGAGTATGGACGAGTCACGAAGCTGTCTCCGATAGGGAGCTTGAGCGAGATGTACTGGCCCGCTCTGAAGTATGCAGCCGGCTTGCCGTCAGCTCTCTTGAGAACGAACGACTTAGCGCCTGCAGCGGCGTGGTCGATGATCTCGTCGATCACGAACTGCTGGAAGTCAGGGTGCAGAGCCTTGGCAAAATTGTTTACAGGGTAGTCCGCTGTGATTTCATTAGCCGGAGCCGCAGCGATGACTTTCTCTCTGTCCTTCGCAAGATTAGCGAATTTGAGCATGTCGAGAAGTCCTATAAGTCCTACTTTGAAATTGAGTGCCATTACTTTGTACCTCCCTCCTTAAGTTCTCTGCAGGCAAGTGCAGCCGTGAGGTCTCCGTTGATCCATGTGGATGAATAACCGTCAGCCATGAACGAGCCGGCGCCGATGTGGCGAAGGCCCTTGATCGTGAAGTCTGCCTCGATGTTCATCATTCTCGCGATGATGCCATCCCAGTCGCTTACTTCGAAGCCATACGGTGTGCCGTCAGGTGTTCCGAGATATCTCGCGAAAGTCATTGGTGTCGCGACTTCTACCTCCTCGATGTAAGGCTCTACATCGATGCCGAGGTTCTTCTTCATGTCGTCGATGCACTTCGCGATCATCTTATCCTTGACCTGATAGTAGTTCTCAGGTGTCAGCTTGGCCCAGTCGTCGGACTCGCTGAACAGCTTGGTGAAGCTGATTACGCAGGTGCCTTCAGGCGAGAAATCCGGGATCAGGTTGTTGTAGCTGATCAGGATGTTGTAATCGTTGTCGATGCTCTTCATGTATTCGTACTCTTTACGCGAATCCGCGGTCTCCGAGAAGAATACGCAGTAGTCCTTAAGACCGAGCTCCTCGACGGTCTTGTTGAGCGCCATGTAGATCATGCAGAACTTAGTGCTGAACTTCTTGTTTCTGGCTGCCGAGAGCTTCTTATCTCTCTCAGGAACCATTTCCTTAGGGATCATCTTTGCGTCGATGATATCCGGGTTGATGTTCGCGAGCACCTGCTCACACTCTACATCGCCGAGGCTCGTCCTCACGCCGCAGACTTTGTCGCCGTCGAAGAGGAACTCTTCCGCTCTGCAGTTGAACCATGCCTCTCCTCCGAGTTCGTAGAATCTGTTCATGAAGGTCATTGAGATCTCATGCGAAGTGTGATGAGGGATGACCGCTTTACGGATGACGTACATGTCGATCATGTTTCCGAAGTGGAAGAAGTTTACCACATCAAGTGGAACTCCCAGATACGGCCAGTATACGCCGATTATGTCGATCGCTTTCTGAGGGATCTTGAGCGCCTGCATTACTTTCAGAGCGTTGTAACCGCAAGCTCTGAGAGTGTTAGGGAAGTGCTTCTGCATGTACTTTGACTCGTTAGGAGTGCCGTCGTTCATGTATACCTTAGCCGCTCTTATCTCGAGCAGGAGATCGAAGAACTTTTCCATCGATTCTCTCGAACCCGGAACGTATTCTTCCATCTTGGCTATGAATTCCTCGCGTCCTGTCGGCATGGTTACATCCATCGGCGATCCGTCAGAGTATTTGGATATGCATCTATAGCATTCAGGCACTGTGATCCAATCGACGTT
>CADAUB010000135.1 GCA_902790965.1 uncultured Eubacteriales bacterium
GGGAGGGCTTAGATGCAAGTCTATAACACACTCACAAACAGGAAAGAAGAATTCGTACCTATCGAGCCGGGCAAGGTTAGAATGTATGTCTGCGGCCCTACGGTCTACAACTTTTTCCATATCGGAAATGCTAGGCCGTTCGTAGTGTTCGATACACTGAGAAGGTATTTCAAATACAGAGGCTATGAAGTCAAGTTCGTACAGAACTTCACCGATGTTGACGACAAGATCATCAACAGAGCAAAGGAAGAGGGCATCACAGCTCCAGAGGTATCCGAGAAATATATCAAGGAGTATTTCAACGACGCTGAGGCGCTCAACGTTATGAAGGCTGACGTACACCCTAAAGTTTCCGAGCACATCCCTGAGATCATCGAGTTCGTACAGACACTGATCGACAAGGGCTACGCTTACGAGGCTGACGGAGACGTCTACTATTCGACACGTAAGTTCAAGGATTACGGCAAGCTTTCAGGCCAGAACATCGACGATCTTGAGAGCGGTGCTCGCATCGCTATCGGAGAGGTAAAGGAAGATCCTCTCGACTTTGCGCTCTGGAAGGCTCGTAAAGAGGAATCCGAGATCGCGTGGGAATCGCCTTGGGGCATGGGCCGTCCGGGTTGGCACATCGAGTGCTCAACAATGGCCAAGAAGCACCTCGGAGATACTATCGACATCCACGGAGGTGGACAGGATCTCACATTCCCGCATCACGAGAACGAGATCGCGCAGTCCGAGGCTTGCAACGGAGTTCCTTTCGCTCATTACTGGATGCACAACGGATACATCAACGTAGACGGCAAGAAGATGTCGAAGTCGCTCGGTAACTTCTTCACGGTAAGAGACATCCGCAAGCAGTACAGCGGAGACGTTATCAGGTTCTTCCTGCTTTCCGGTCACTACAGAAGCCCTATCAATTTCTCAGACACTCTTATGGAGCAGTCGAAGCAGGGCTATGAGAGGATCGCGACCGCCATCGAGACACTCGAGTTCCTCGAGAGCAATGGTAGCGACGAAGCGATGGCTGACGAGGCTGCGAAGATCGCTTCCCTCGATAAGCACAGAGAGAAGTTCATCGAGGTGATGGATGACGACCTCAACACAGCTGACGGTATCGCGGCTATATTCGAGCTCGTATCGGAGATCAACCTCGACGTTAAGGATGGCGCTTCGAAGTCGTTCGCAAAGGAAGCTCTCTCCAGGATCAAAGAGCTTACAGATGTACTTGGCATCTTCAGCGGCGATGATGAAGAAGAAGGCCTCGGCGACGATATCCAGGCTCTCATCGACGAGAGACAGGCTGCTCGTAAAGAAAAGAATTGGGCTCGCGCTGACGAGATCAGAGATCAGCTCGCGGCGATGGGCATAACACTCAAAGATACACCGCAGGGCGTACAGGTAATTAGGAACTAATGAGTAGAGCAGATCAGTTATTTGTAAATATGTGTCAGGACATACTGGATCACGGATTCAGTACAGAGGGCATGCCGGTTCGTCCGCACTGGGAAGACGGCACACCTGCGCACACCATAAAGAATTTCGGAGTCGTCAACAGGTACAACTTGCAGGAAGAATTCCCGGCTCTGACGCTTCGCCCGACAGCTATCAAGCTTGCGACAGACGAGATGCTCTGGATCTGGCAAAAGAAGTCCAACAGGATCGAAGATCTTAAGAGCCATGTGTGGGACGAGTGGGCCGATGAGAACGGTACCATCGGTAAAGCCTACGGCTACCAGATGGCGAAGAAATACAAGTTCAAACAGGGCGAGATGGATCAGGTAGATAACGTGCTCTGGTGCCTCAAGAACGACAGATATTCGAGACGCATCTTGACCAACATGTACGACTTCGCCGATCTTTCGGAGATGAGGCTTGAGCCTTGCGCGTACTCGATGACATTCAACGTCAAGGGCGATACGCTGAACGCCATATTGAATCAAAGGTCGCAAGACATACTGGCTGCCAACAACTGGAATGTGGTGCAGTACTCGGTGCTCCTGATGATGATGGCACAGGTATCGGGCCTGAAGGCGGGCGAGCTGGTGCACGTTATCTCCGATGCGCACATCTATGACAGGCATGTGGATATCATCAAAGAGCTTATCTCGCGTCCGCAGTATCCGGCGCCAAAGGTGACGCTCAACCCTGATGTAACAGATTTCTACGACTTCACACCGGATGATGTGATCGTGGAGAATTACCAGCACGGAGAGCAGGTGCGCAACATACCGGTGGCCGTGTAATAAAAATAACTGATTGGAAATCGTAACAGAATGACAAAAGACGAGATCAAAAGATTCAATACTACAACTCTCGCATACCTCGGGGACGCCGTCTTCGAGGTAATTGTTCGTGAAAAGATCGTGAGAGAAAGGCCGGGCGATGTCAACCGCTCGCATCACACAGCGGTAAGATACGTGTCGGCGGCCGGACAGGCTTTGGCTGCCAGGAACATGGTGGCGGAGAACTTCCTGACTGATGAGGAACTCGCGATATATAAAAGAGCGCGCAATCACCGCTCGATGTCGAGACCGCAGCACGCCGATCCAAAGGAGTACAAGATAGCGACCGGCTTCGAAGCCCTGCTGGGCTACCTCTACCTGTCTGACGACAGGGAGAGGCTACGCGAGATCGCGTCCGAAGCCGTCCGCATAGTAGATGCTCTGACGACAGGGAGAGGCTACGCGAGATCGCGTCCGAAGCCGTCCGCATAGTAGATGCTGCGGGGCGGTAATATCGCCATCCGATCGATACAGATATAACTTGATTTACTACCTATTTTTTGATCAAAAATAGGTAGTATATTTCTTTTTAGATAAGCGGTTTATGACAAATAGGAATGAACTTCTGATGAACTCTTTTCATGCAGTAGCCCACATATATCCGTTATGACCCTCGATATTTGCATCGAGTCGATGTGACCGTCCTTGTCTCCATAAACAAAGAACAAATTGACGCCGGGTATATATCCGTTCGATATATATCTCCATAGTCTTCGCGCAAAGTCCTCGCGATATTTCGGCAAGTCGAGGCGTCCTACGTATTCAATTATGATCTCAGTTTTCATATCTATTGGCGACAGCACCGTCAGATCCGGATACATAGGAGGACCATAATCATTCATTATCAGTGGAAGCTCGTAGATCGCATAGAGACCTGCATCTTTGATGCGTTCGTATAAAACGACTTCGCTAATAGTCTTGACCATAACTCCGTCGGATGTCCTTTCACTCTTGTGTTGTGGAAAGTTCTCAGGAAACCTGCTTTGAAATGCCAGCTGCTCTATTTTCCATTTAGCGCCAATTTCTTCATATGCTTTGGATGCAGGCGTAATATCCCTGCGGTAGATCTCACTCAGTTTGCTGTTTACCGTGTATTGGTCATAAGATTGAAAACCATCCTTGAGAGACTTGATGAGCTTTATATCTTTGTCTATCCTTTTTAAAGCTTCGTGCAGAAAATGCGCATCACAAATGCTATTTATATAAATGTTATCTTCCGTGCTACCTTTTCCCCCAATATAGACATATTGGTCGGAACCTTTATGTTTGGCATAGTAATACTTGCGTCCGTTGGCCCTCTTTGTTGTTCGGAGACGTATGTGCTCCGCACCATTACATTCCCTGAGCCTACGCATATATTCCGAGCGATATTTCATCAATAACTCCAACTCATAGTCGAGTCGGTTGCTAAGATCTGCGTCCATAATACCCTCCTTTTCTTCCTGCAATTGAGAAAGAGTGGACTTTCATTTTATGGGCACGAGCACAGCTCGTCAAACAAGAAACTCCCGAAATCCTACAATAAAATCACTTGGTCTCAAGTTCCCAAAAAAGTACAAGATTTCAGATGGGTCAAAGATCAAGCTCTGGCTGCGGTGTAAATAGCATTTAGTTAATGCCATGTGATTCTGTAATGGCAATGCGGCTTTGAGCGCGCACGAGATATCGCTATTTTTAGTGCGTGGACCTCTCGTGCACGCTTTGAGAGAAAGAGGGAAGATTGAATGTTGCAGAGCACATCCCAGAACAATGTGGCTTTATTCATTAATATTGATGGTGCAGAAATTTGATACATCTTAAAATGCACCATAATAGTGGTGCAGAAACTGGGAACCACACATTCTTGCACCATCGAGTACCCTAGGAGGAGCCTGCTGGCTGTTGTATTTCGTTGGCTAATTCGTATTATTAAGATTAAAACTGCGGAAATTACGATGGTTACGTAACAGGAACGCTTTTTCAAACTGTTTTCGATGAATAAATATTTACGTGGGCGAGTATATATAGAATGTAATCGAGGCTTCGAATGTTCGAACGTATTTCGATGGTGCAGAAAAGACGCTTCTCGAAAAAATGCACCAACATTGTGGTGCAATTGTCGCAATACAATAGTTCTTGCACCAACAAAGCATACAGACTTCTGCGGAACGATCTTCTGATCTTGCTCTTTGGCAGATTCTCAAACCTGCTACATATAACAGCAATTCATACCAACTACTTGTGTGGTATGGAAGGGATGTATGTGATAGAATCGAAATGCTATGGAACTAAAGTTTTCGGATGAAAAAAAGATATTCAATACACACACAGACGGCATACCATACCTCTCTTTTGATATGCTCGATAGGCTTGGCGTGCCCAATCTTTACACGACAAGATTTGTGAGCTACAACGATGAGCTGGGGACTGGTGAAACGGGCCTCAGGCTGTGCGTTATGAAGGGCGACGTTCTGAGTGAAGCCGCACCACACGTGCTCGAGATGAGAAGTAGGCTGGCGGAGCAACTCGGCTCGTCTATCGATATGGAATACATCACCGACCAGAAGCATACCAACTACGTGAATGTGGTGAGAGAGGAAGATCTCGGTCCTTTATGGCCGGAAGAGAAGCCGCTTCACAGGCAGTATGTGGACGGCATGGTGACGGATATACCGGGAGTGCTTCTAACCGTGTTTGGCGGAGACTGCCCATCTGTGTATATAGTTGACCCTGTGAAGAAGTGTGCAGGGCTCGTGCACGCGGGCTGGAAGGGCACGCTCGGTAAGATACCTGAGGTGGCCATCTCAAGGATGACCCTTGAGTTTGGATGCGAGCCTGCGGACATGTACGCTACGATAGGCCCTGGCATATGCCGAGACTGCTACGAGATGGGCGATGAGGTCTACGATGCCTTCGCTTCGGAATGGAGCGCGGCTGATGCGGAGAAGATATTCAGCAAGTATGCTCTTAACCGCGATGC
>CADAUB010000136.1 GCA_902790965.1 uncultured Eubacteriales bacterium
CTGAGAGCAGCGATCAGTCCTCTTAGGTCGACCGCGTTAGGGGATATCTCTCCGTTCACGGCCTTATCATGAAGATCCATGAACAGCCCCACGCAGTTGTTTAGATCCGCATCCGATGCGCCAGGGGCCTCTCTCTTAAGGAGGGTGGCAAGCCTGTCATCGCTAAGAGCCGGCATCTGTATAACGGAAAAACGCGACACGAGAGCTTCGTTCAGCTCTCTGGTGCCGGCGTAGCCGTAATTCATCGTGGCAATAAAGCGTGTGGCCGGATGCATCTGTATCATGTCGTAGCCCGGCACGTCGATGAGCCTGCGGTAGTCGAGCACGGAGTGGAGCACAGCGACCGCGTCATTCTTCGCCATGTTGATCTCATCAAGTATGCAGAAGCCGCCATTCTTCGCCGCTTCCGATACTACTCCAGGCCTAAGACTGACTTCGCCGCCTCTGAAAGTATCCGTGCCGATCAGCGCGCTGCTGTCTGTATTCGCGTTGAAAGACACTGTGTAAACAGGGCGCCTGAACATCCAGGCAAGATTCTCCGCGAGTATGTTCTTGCCGGTAGCTTTAGGCCCCGAGAGCAGGAGGTTTTCTCCGAGAAGCAGCACTCTCGCTGCCTGCTCTAATATCTCGTCTCCGATGAACTCCACATATGGTTCAATTACGCGGGAGGCTACGGCCTCGCCACAAGGATATTCTTTTCTGAATTCTTCGATAAGTCTTTCTATATCTTTGTCCATAGTTTCAACAATGCCGCTCCTTTCGGCTGGCTGTTTTAAGCGGTATCATGCTTCCTGCTGTACAAGAACCTTCTCGGCCTGTACGGCATTTCTATACGCAAACGTGTCATATATCGTAAGCACGGATCCTGTGAGCAGAAGACCGATGCCTACGATCGTGTTCCAGTAAATAGTCTCGTGCAGCACAGCTATAGCGATAAACGGTGCTATTGCCGGTTTCACGAAGAACGCGATCGATCCTGTCGAAGCGTCCGAATAAAGTACTCCGAGGAAGTAGACCAGATATCCGAGACCCGTCACGACAACTCCTACGTACAGCACGAGAGGAAGGTTATCTGCGACTCCCGCTACGATAGGCCTTCCCGTAACCAGAAGCGTTATCAGAAGCACAGCCGAACCAAAGAAGAATCCGATGCTGGTCTGCGTGAATGTGCCGATGCGCTCGATGGTCTGCTTACCCATAACAGTATAAGCGCCAAATGTGATAGCGGCGAGGATAAGTGTTGAAAATCCAAGCACACTGTTGCCTTCCTGCATATCCCACGGCCTGATCATGAAGAATATCGCTATCAGACCCAGAATGAACGCGATCCATTTGCGCTTGCTCATCTTCTCCGATGTGAATATGTGCGCTACAAGCATTGCGAACATTGAGTTTGTACATACGACAGGCGCTGCGGTTGAAGCATTTAAATGCATGACGCCGATCTGGAAGGAAAGCATGCTGATCGAAACGCCCATCACGCCGGTCGCTGCCATCCAGGCCAGGTCCTTAAGATTTGCTTTGTAACCGCTCTTCCTGCATTCCAGGATAGCCGGCGGTACCAGCACTAACGCTCCGATAAAGAATCTGAGGAAAGTTAGCTGGATACTATCGAGCCCGGCGCCTCCGATCTTTAGAGCGACCTCCATGGTCGAGAATATAAGGGCAGATAATACTACGCACGCAACTACTTTTTTCATTAATATATGTCCTTCAATTTCGTATTTGTTGTTTGACCTCGCGACCGGCTGCAAATACCGGACCGAAATCCGTCAAATTATATATCGGTTGAGGGAAAATTTAAAGGACTGATTACGGGCGCTTGGCTACTTGACATGGGTGTCGTTGTTACGTCATTTTTCTTTTATCGCTGACGGTTTAAATGACGCATATTGCGATATTATCATCTTGAAAAGTGGGAAACGACGCTTTGAGCCGCGTCAGGGGGGCTATTTAGAAAGGAAAGATGATGCTTAGAATGACGGACTACGCGCCGGCGATAGATACGGCCATAGCAGAGCGCAACGTCGCTACATATAAAGATAAAACAAGTCCGGCTAGGCATGCGGAGTCAGCCTTGGGATGGCTTCTTGTGACCGTTGGCACTTCGATCATGATACTTTCTGTTATTACGGTACTTTGCCTGACTCTGCCAAGAGCAGCGGGCTTGAACGCGTACGTAGTAGTCAGCGGCAGCATGGAGCCAAACTATCCTGTGAACTGCGTGGTCTACGCCAGGGAGACAGAGCTGGCCGAACTGAATGCGGGAGAGGTGATCATATTCAATAATCCATCGCGTGGCTCAACGCCTATAACCCATAGAGTCGTGGCAAACGATACAGCCGAAAAGCTGATAACCACAAAGGGCGATGCCAACGAGAACATAGACGTTGATCCTGTCAGCTACGACAACGTGGTTGGCGAGGTGGTAATGCATATCCCTTACCTTGGATATACGGCTTTAGCCTTTTCCAGCCAGATGGGGAGGATCATCGCCGGGATCATATTGATAGCAGCGTGGTTCATGATAGAGATAGGCGGATACCTGGCGAACCGGGGATGAAGTGCTATATGCAATCAGAAGATTGTATCGATAATCATACAAAAAA
>CADAUB010000137.1 GCA_902790965.1 uncultured Eubacteriales bacterium
ACCAGGATACTGCCTGTCCTCATATTTGGCAGGGGAGAGAAAGTGCCGGAGTATATCATGTACCTCGGAAGAGTGGTGCCGTATACCGCCATGGGGCTGCTTATCGTCTATTGCCTGAGGGACGTGCCTGTGCTCGAATCACCTCACGCTTTGCCTGAGATTATTTCGCTGGCAGTCGTTGTCCTCACATATCTCTGGAAACGAAACTCGATATTGAGCGTTGTTATCGGCACGGTGCTATACATGGTGCTTGTGCAAATGGTTTTTTTTGCGCCCTAAGACAGGAGCGGATATACCGTCCGTCTTTAACTACAGCAAGGCCTTGATTGGAAAACAAAAGCGGATGGCACATAGCCATCCGCTTTCTAAGTTCTGCTATTATTTGATTCCTTTCTTGATTGGTTTCCACCAAAGGAATCCACGGAGCAGGCAGTTTGGCAGTGCTACTTTGACAGGGATGTTCGCCTGCGCAGCTACCTTTTTACCGATTAGGAACCATTCAAATACGTGACAAATCGCGGTGAGGCCGATGAGGCCAAGTAAGAATTTTGCAACTTTCTTCATGTTAGATTCCTTTCCCAAAGCACATCATCTCATAGGCTTTGTTTCATGCGATTATTCTATATTAGCCATGCAAAAAAGACAATCAAGCCAGTATCTGCATTGATGCTCTGCCTGAATGCTTTGATTTGTTTCAATAGCTCAAATTTGAAAAAAGTGTAGCATTACACACTTGTCATAAATATTATTAATTCAGACAAAACTGACCAAATATATATCGCGATACGGAGGACATAATGACTTTATACGACTACGAGAAAGAGCATCTTGAAAAGATAAGAGAGATACTTCCTGAGTGCATGGTATTGCTGAAGAAAGACGGAGCATTTCCTCTGGACGGACCATGCAAGATCGCGGCTTACGGAAATGGCGTAAGGCATAGCGTAAGGGGCGGCACAGGCTCCGGCGACGTGAACGCGCATGTAACTGTCAATGTCGAAGAAGGGCTTACTGCAGCTGGCTTTGAGATCATCACTTCAAGCTGGCTCGACCGCTACGATAAACATAGGGCAGAGGCGAAAAAGGCATTCATAAAAGAGCTAAAAAGAGAAGCGAAAGCAGAAAAAGAAAAAATCTATTTCAAGGCGCTGGGTGCCATCATGGCGGAGACCGATTACGATATCCCGCTGGACTTTGGCGCTGAGGCCGCGATATATGTTCTGTCCAGAGTTTCCGGTGAGGGCGCTGACAGAAAAGTGAAGCCGGGCGATGTCCTCCTCACTGAGACAGAAAAGAGAGATATTCTGGCTCTTAACGAACGCTATAAGAAATTCATGCTCATTCTAAATACGGGCGGGCCTGTCGACCTTACTCCTGTTAAAGATGTGAGAAACATACTCGTGATGTCACAGCTCGGCTCGCAGATGGGGCACGCTCTTGCTGATGTGCTTCTGGGCAAGGCAAGTCCGTCGGGTAAACTCACCACGACATGGGCCGCCGCGGATGACTACTGCGAAGACATTGTGCTTGGCGATGCAGACAACACGTATTACAAAGAGGGCGTTTATGTAGGCTATCGCTGGTTTGATACTGTAGGTAAGAAGCCTCTGTTCCCGTTTGGATATGGTGTTTCATACACGGATTTCAATATCTCAGGCGCTAAGGTCTCTGTAGACGGAAGCAAGATAACTGTAAATGCAAACTTCAAAAATGTCGGCAAGCTTTCCGGCAAGGAAACTCTGCAGGTATATGTGACCGCGCCTGAAGCGGAGCTGAAAAAACCTTGGCAGGAACTCGCGGGCTTCGCTAAGACACAGACTATCGAACCGGGAAAGAGTGAAAAGCTCAGCGTCAGTTTCGACGCGGCGGCTCTCGCTTCCTTTAGCGAGGCCAAGCAGGCTTATGTGCTTGAGGCAGGAGAATACGTAGTGCGAGTCGGCTCCGGCAGCGCGAACACTGTACCGGCCGCGATACTCACTTTAGCTGAAGATGTCTGCGTCAGGAAGGTAAAGCCTGTAGTTGGTGATCCGGGCTTTGAAGATAACTCTTATGAAAGAGCAACTAAGGACGAAGATCTTAGCGTTGTGCCTAGACTGGCGCTCGACCCGGCAGCTATCGCCTGCGAAGAGATATCCTACGAGGAACAGCCGATGGAAATCGATCCTGTCATAAAAGGAATGACCGACGAAGAACTGGCTTACATGATCATCGGTAACTTCTCGAAAAAAGGCGGACTGCTCTCGGTAATAGGCGAGGCTTCTACTAACGTTGCCGGCGCGGCGGGCGAGATAACATCGAAGTTCGCGGATAGAGGCATCAAGACCCTGGTGATGGCTGACGGCCCGGCAGGGCTCAGGCTTTCAAAGGACTATTTCACAGATGCTGAAGGAGCACATCCTATCGGCGGCGGCTCGATACCACAGAGCATACTCGACGTACTTAGCGCTCCACTTCGCAAGGTGATACTCTTGCTTGCTTCCGGCAA
>CADAUB010000138.1 GCA_902790965.1 uncultured Eubacteriales bacterium
TGCAGAGACAGCGAAAAACGTACCGCCTGCAGTGATCAATGTAGCTAAGACCGTAGGCGGTCTGATAAAGGTCGATGCTTCCGGTATCGCCGATGCCTTCACCATGAAGATGAGTGAAGAAGAGATAACTAGGCTCATCACAGCCTACGTCTCGGGCGGCGAGGAATCGGGCTACGACAAGAACCTCATGAAACTCGGCTACGCTGATCTCGACAAGCCGTATTCGATGTCGTTCTACCTCAAGGACTTCGAGTCTAAGGAGAACTTCCTGAAGTTCATCGATGACTACAATCAGGAGATGCAGGACAACGGCGATGAGGACATGGTCATCAGCTACACCGATGTAACGGGCGTGCTGATCAAGTCGGTCAAGTCGATCACCAACGCCGTCAGCTACGTGCTCATCGCGTTCGTAGCGATCTCGCTGATCGTATCCTCGATCATGATCGGAGTAATCACGTACATCTCCGTACTCGAACGTACAAAGGAGATCGGTATACTCAGAGCCATCGGCGCGTCCAAGAAGGACATCGCGAGGATATTCAACGCCGAGACTATCATCGTCGGACTCTGCGCCGGCGTCATCGGCATCGTAGCGAGCTTGCTCTTGCTTATACCGATCAACCACGTACTGATCAACCTTACAAAAATCGCCGCTCTGAAGGCGATACTGCCGGCGGCAGGAGGAGTCGCGCTGGTGCTCATAAGCATATTCCTGACGTTCATCGCTGGGCTCATTCCATCGGGCATGGCGGCGAGAAAAGATCCGGTCGTCGCACTTCGTACCGAATAACTATAGATCCAGCGCTCCGGCAGCCAGTCTTTCTACAGAGGCGGTCACCGACTCGAATCACAAGAACCAAAAAGAACCCTGCGACTCAAAGTCGCTGGGTTCTCTTTTTATGTAACTCTCTTCTTATGTAATTCTCTTCCTATCGTCTAACAGACGCGATGAACTTCCTAAGCTCCTTGCGGCCCCATAGCACCGGGGTCGGGTAGAGCGGATTCGCCTCCCGCATCGCCCAAGTGATTATCTGTTCGACGTCCTCATCCTTGATCATATCCAGATATTCAGGGATGCCCATCTTTCTGTTCATCTCCTCGATCCATGAGATGAACTTCTCCGCCTTTTCCGCATCGTTTTCGCCTGTCATGCCACATACCGTCGCAAGTTCGGCAAGCCTCTTGTGTACGACTGGGCCAAATGCCCTCATCACGTGTGGCAGAAGTATAGCCATCGCCAGTCCGTGAGGCACGCCATACAAGCCTCCAAGAGTATGTCCCACCGCATGCACGTAGCCGACGCAGCCTCTTGTGAATGCCCGGCCAGCGTAGAGCGCCGCGATCTGCATGTTCTCCCTGGCTGTCATATCTGAGCCATCCAGATAAGCCTTGTACAGATTGTCGTGGATCAGCTGCACAGCCTTCTTGGCCAGAATATCTTCCGTCTTCGTATTGTACATGTGATTCGTATACGATTCGACAGCGTGGGACAGAGCGTCCATACCGGTAGTCGCCGTAATGAAAGGCGGCAGTGTCGCTGTCAATTCAGGATCGAGTATCGCATATCTCGGTATGAGAACCGGATCGTTTATCGCTGCCTTACGCCTTGTCTTGGAATCGGTGATGACCGCCGCTACGGTAGTCTCGGAGCCAGTGCCGGAAGTCGTTGGTATAGCGACGATCAGCGGGATCCTCTTATGCACCCTGAGTATCCCTTGCAGATGCCTGACAGATAGATGCGGATGCACAGCCCTGGCACATACAGCCTTTGCGCAGTCCATAGGCGACCCACCGCCAAGCGCTACGACCGAGCGGCACCCATTCTCTCTATATATCTTGAACGCATCCTCAACGTTGTTGCTCGTTGGATTCTTCTCGGCACCCGAATAGAGAGCATATTCTATGCCCGCTTCATCCAAAAGATCAGTAAGCTTTTTGGCAAATCCAAGTTCTACCAGACCGGCCTCGGTAACGACGAGCACTTTGCCCGCGTCTTTTTCCTTCAGTATCTGGGGCAGCTTTTCAAGAGCGCCCTTCCCGAATGTATATTCAGGCAGCCGATATCCCAGGAAATAGTCAATGACCTTTATTCCGAGTTGAACTGTGCTGCAGCCTAAACGAGATAACACCATGCCATAATCTCCCTTTCAATAATTGAATCCATTATAGTACAACTCGGTCAATTTCGGTATCCACTTGATCCGCATATAAAGTTATATGGAAACTACCCTAAATCGCCTAAAACCATATAACTCCGGGCGCGCATCTCTCTTGATCCGCGCGTAAAGTTATATGGAAATCACCCTAAATCGCCTAAAACCATATAACTCCTAGCGCGCATCTCGCTCGACCCGCATATTCGGTGTATAAAAAAGAACCGGCTGCCTCGAA
>CADAUB010000139.1 GCA_902790965.1 uncultured Eubacteriales bacterium
CTACGAGATGGGCGATGAGGTCTACGATGCCTTCGCTTCGGAATGGAGCGCGGCTGATGCGGAGAAGATATTCAGCAAGTATGCTCTTAACCGCGATGCGATAGACTCAGGCCGTGCTACCTGTACGGATATAGAGGCAGCAAGGGGCTGGAAGTACCACCTTGATCTCAGAGCAGCAAACAAGATGACTCTGTTAAGAGCGGGTGTGCCGACAGATCATATAGCGGTCTCCAATGTGTGCACAATGTGCAATGTTGATACGTTCTACTCGTACAGGGCGCACAGGATGGAGAACGAACAGTGCGCGATGCTGGTGAATAGATTTGAATAGGCGAAAGGAAAAAATATGGATCTTATTGTAGCTGCGGATAAGAATTGGGGAATCGGAAAAGACGGCGGATTGCTGGCAGACCTCCCTACAGATATGAAGTATTTCAGGGAGCATACGACGGGCAAAGTTGTGGTGATGGGAAGAAAGACCTTGGAGTCGCTTCCGGGCAAAAAGGGCCTTCCGAAGAGAACGAATATCGTGCTGACGACCAATCCCGACTATGAGGCTGAGCGCTGCACTATCGTGAACTCCGAGGATGAGCTGTTCGAGGAGATCTCGAAGTACGAGCCCGAGGAAGTGATGCTCATGGGCGGCGGAGCTATGTACAACAAGTACTACAAGCTTTGCGACAAGCTCTACGTGACTAAGATCGATGCTGTACTCGGCGCGGATACCTTCATCGCCAACTTCGACGAGGATCCGGATTTCGAGGTAGCGTCGGAGAGCGAGCCTATCACTGAGAATGGCCTCACTTTCAAATTCGTGGTGTATAAAAAGAAATAGGGAAAGGTCAGGAAGAAGGCGGCGCTGAATAACAATGAAGATACATATTCTTGATTGTGGGTATATAGATATATCGAAGGATCTACTGCTTGGCGGTGGCAGTGCGAGGGTTGACTTGCCCAAGGCCGCGGCGGCCCCTGAGAGCAAGAGGGTGACTCTGCCGGTCCACGCGTTTCTGGTAGAGCATCGAGCTGGTCTGTTCCTGATAGATACCGGATGGAGCAGGGCGATCAGCCCGAAGGGCGTCTACGACAGGGCGGCGGTATCCAAGGAGTTACCGGTACACCTTGCAGCGATGTACAGGCCTTACGTTCCTGAAGGGATGGCCGTAGACGAGCGGCTTGGTACGATGGGGATAAAGCCATCGGATCTCGATGCGGTGATCATCACGCATCTCGACCCTGATCATGTTTCAGGGATGAGGTCGCTAAGCGGTGCTAAGAGGATAATCGTCCCTGAGGATGAAGCGTATTGGTCAGTAAGAACGAAGTACCGACTGAGGCAGCCTCGCCTATGGGAGATGCCCGGCGTAGAGAGGATGTTCTACAGAGGCAGGCCTCTTGGGCCGGTTGGCAAAGCTGTAGAGATAACGGAAGACGGCAGTGTTATGTACGTGAACCTGCCGGGGCATACCGATGGACAGGCTGGAGTCGTGCTGAAGGATAAAGGCGGATATGCCGTGATCGCGGCTGATGCTGCGGTGTCGGCGGCGAACTGGGAGACGATGAGAGCTCCGGGCTATGCGGCGAACAGCGGTATCCAGAAGAGGACTCTAGGGTGGCTGGCCAAGACGGCGAATGACCCGGAATGCAAGGCGGTGCTATGCAGCCACGATAAAGATCTAGAGCCGAAGGTGATCGAAGTTTAGGTAAGGCGAGGATGCTGCAGGCAAGGACTGCGACGGAGATTAGTTCGACAAGGATGAGGTCACCAAAGACGTGATTAAAGAGATATATAGAAACAGGAAGACATATGAGTAAAAGAGACAATAAAAGATACAACGACCAGGGAAGAAAGACGGCGCCTAAGAGAGGCGGCAAGAACAGACGTGACTACGGCGAGAATTATGAGCCGAGGAAAAGATCTGTGAAGCCGAGGACAGCGCACGAGCTCTTTGGGGATGTTAGGCATCAGGAACAGAATATCGGGATGGACGGCCTTGAGGTGGTCGCGGGCAGAAACCCTGTTACTGAAGTGCTGAGTGGCGACCGCGAAGTAGAGCGCGTCTTTATCGCTGATGGAGCCGAGGGATCGGTTTCGAAGATAGTCGCTCTTGCGAGAGAACGCGGAGCTATAGTCGACTTCGTGCCAAAGGAAAAGATCGATGCTATGGCTCCTGGCGTAAAGCACCAGGGCGTTGTCGCGAAGGTAAGCGAATACAAATACGCGGAGATGGAAGACGTCTTCAGGAGGGCTGAAAAGTCGGGCGAGGATCCGTTCATCATCATCCTTGATGAGGTGGAGGATCCGCACAACCTCGGAGCGATCATTAGGACGGCGGAGTGCGCCGGCGCTCACGGGGTCGTGAT
>CADAUB010000140.1 GCA_902790965.1 uncultured Eubacteriales bacterium
AATTGCTGACTCAAACGAATAATATTACTCGGAGCTCGTATGTCTGGAACACTATAAATGCGTGCGTTTCGGCGATGGTGTCGCCGGTGCTCACGATAGTGCTCACAAGGGTGAACGGGCTCGATGATGCGGGGGTGTACTCTATAGCTTTTGCTGTAGCCAATCTGCTGCTGTTTTTGGGGCAGTATGGATTCCGTAGGTTCCAGTCATCCGATGTGACGGAGCGCTATAGTTTTCCAGAGTATTACGGTATAAGGATCATTACTTGCGCGGCCATGATGATAGCGGCTCTTGCGTACTGCGTGTACGGTAGCGTGGTCAAGGGTTATACCGCAGAGAAATTCGCGGTCATAATGCTGATCTGCGTGGTCAAGCTTGTACAGGCATTCTCGGATGTTATACATGGGCGCATGCAGCAGCTCGGCAGGCTAGACGTTGCAACGAAATCATCGTGCTTCAGGTATGTGTGCGAGATACTTTCGTTTTGCATATGCGTGGTGCTCACAAAGAGCCTTCTGACAGCATCGATCGTTTGCGCTTTGACCTCGATATTCGTATTCTTCATCACGTCATATAACGTTGGTAGAGATTACTGCGACTACAGGCCGTCATTTGAGAAGGGCGCTATGAAGCGGCTCATGATAGAAGGTTTTCCTCTTTTCCTGAGCCTCTTCCTCAATATGTATATAAGCAACGCGCCTAAATACGCTATAGACACTTATCTTGACGAGAAGACCCAGGCACTTTATGGGCTGGTGTTCATGCCGGCGTACTTCATAAGCCTGGTGGCGCACTTCATATTCAATCCTATCCTCAAGAGTTATGCCGAGGTATGGACGGAAAGGCGCGTCAAGAGATTCAGATTCCTGGTGCTCAGGCAATGTGGAGTCATAACAGGGCTCACAGTGCTGGCGATGATCGTAGCAGCCACGATAGCGATCCCTATCCTGTCGTGGATATACAGCGTAGATATCTCGGGATATAAGCGAGAGCTCTATGTGGTAGTGATCGGCGGAGGCATGCTGGCATTCTCAGTATTCTTTAACACGATCATCACGATCATAAGGCTGCACAAGACTCTGCTTTACTCATACGGAGCGACAGCCCTTGCGGCACTTCTGCTTTCGAAATACTTTGTTGTAAATTATGGGATCATGGGAGCTGTTGCGATGTATGCGGTGCTGATGACAGCCCTCGCTGCAGTGCTCGCTGTGATCACATTCGTAAAGATACAGAAGGAAATGCCGAGCGCTACTGACGCGGCATAATACTTTGTTAGATAAGAAAGGGTCCAAGATGAAGATACTCGTTACCGGAGCAGCCGGATTCATAGGTAGTAATTTCGTATTCCACATGCTTAAGGAGCATCCGGATTATGAGATAGTGGGGCTCGATGCACTCACTTATGCAGGCAATCTCGAGACGCTTGCGCCGGCTATGGATAATCCGAAATTCAAATTCGTCAAAATGGATATAACTGACGCGGCAGCTATCGATGGACTTTTCGCAGAAGAGAAATTTGACATCGTGGTCAACTTCGCGGCTGAGTCTCACGTGGATCGCTCGATCGAGGATCCGGGTCTTTTCCTTCGCACCAACATACTCGGCACACAGGTATTGATGGATGCTTCGATCAAATATGGAGTTAAGAGATTCCATCAGGTGGGCACTGATGAGGTGTATGGCGATCTGCCGCTCGACAGGCCCGATCTATTCTTCGTCGAGACGATGCCGCTTACGGCATCGAGCCCTTACTCAGCGAGTAAGGCCTCGGCAGATCTTCTTGTGATGGCGTATCACCGCACATATGGGCTGCCAGTCACCATCAGCAGATGCAGCAACAACTATGGGCCTTATCAGTTCCCTGAGAAGCTGATTCCTCTGATGATAGCCAACGCCATGGCAGACAAGCCTCTTCCGGTATATGGAGAGGGGCTCAATGTAAGAGACTGGCTCTACGTTGAGGATCACTGCAGGGCGATCGACATGATACTCCATGATGGAGAAGTGGGTGAGGTATACAACATCGGTGGTCATAACGAAAAGGCCAATATCGATGTCGTTAAGATAATCCTGAAGCAGCTTGGCAAGCCCGAGAGCCTGATCACATTCGTGACAGACAGAAAAGGGCACGATCAGCGTTATGCTATCGACCCAGCCAAGATACACGCTAAACTCGGATGGCTTCCTGAGACAAAGTTCGAGGATGGCATCCGCAAGACTATACAGTGGTACCTCGATAACGAGGCCTGGTGGAAGAACATAATCAGCGGAGAGTATCAGCAGTATTACGAAAAGATGTATGGAAACAGATAAGCATCTAAAACTCGAAAAGCGAAGCGCTGAATACAGCATC
>CADAUB010000141.1 GCA_902790965.1 uncultured Eubacteriales bacterium
CTATCACAATAAGAGGCAACGGCTAGCGTTCTTTGATGCTTCGTCGCTACACTTCAACGGCTTTAGAGATGTCAAGTTCACTTACTACAAAGATGCCGGGAGTGATTCCATAGACAAGTATGACAGAAATCAAGGACTTACAGCCATTGCATACAATGAGACGTATGACTGTTACGTCAGCATGGAGTCCAAGTACCATGACATCATCATCTATGATGCCACAACACTTGAGGCTATAGGTAAGGCGCTTACTACTGTAACGGCAGCATACCCAGAAGTATGGCAGTCGATGGACTGCGATGATAAATATGTCTATTACGTGCTCAGCCCGGGAAGCGGACAGCCTTACAATATCGTCCTTTGTCTGGACTGGCACAGCGAGAATCTCCAGCTGGTGAGAGAGCACGGGCAGAGATGTGTTGAAAAGGCATGGAAGTGTGGCAGCGCTGCCGACAATAAAGCCAGAAACGGCAAGCCATCTGCAGTTATAAGAACAAATACGAAGTATGAAGCTGAGAGCCTCTATCATGTGACAGACCCTACGACCGGAAGAAACCACTTCTACCTTAGTGAATATCACAGTGAGCCTAAATACGGATGGGTCACAAAGAAGTACAAAGTAAAGTGGAAGAAAGTCAAAAAGAAAGTTAAGTGGAAAAGGGTCAAGATCAAGAAGGGCAAGAGAAAAGGCAAATATAAGTGGAAATATAAAAAGAAAAAAGTCTGGAAGTATAAGACAAAGAAGAAAAAAGTATGGGCTGTGGTTGGTAAATATAGATACAACCACGTGTATGACCTCGGGACATTCTAAAAAAATTTGGGGATCTGATAAAGGGTATAAAACTAAGATGAGAAAGAGCCAACAAAGAAAGAACAATATCCACAGATTGAATAAGATCCTGATCGCGGTATTCATGACTGTCGTTATGACATTCAGTGTATGGCCGTGTGCTTATGCGCTCGAAGGTACAGAAGACATGCCACAGGAAAGTGCTGTATCTACAGATAATGCGCTTAGCGGAAGCTATACTGCAGTCGATGGACAGGATTCCGTAACAAACGGATCAACTGAGACCGGAGTGATCGATGAATCAGAGCTTACCGAGAATGGCGATGTTCAGGTCTTAGATATACAGAGCACTGAAACTTCCGATGGGGAAATAACTCCAGAGGAGGGCGGTCAAGAGCCCGAAGAACCAGTTGAGCCGGAAGAGCCGGAACTCAATTTCAAGACTCTTTACAGCAGATATATAAGTGCTGCAAGCCTCGGCATCAACCTCAGGACAATGATCGGCGAGCCTAATGCGGGTTATGCTGTAGCGCAGGGTGCCGCGACGGACGGCACGTATGCTTACTACATGATGGTAAAGTCCTCCAATCAGAAGGGCAGAGTCGTCAAGACCACTCTCGACGGAAGGCTGGTGCAGGCAGGCCCGGTCATAGGCATACACCACAGCAATGGCATGACCTACAACAGCAAAACACATGAGCTGGTATCAGTCGGCTATGATCAGTGGAGACAGCAACTTTCGTTCATAGACCCTGAGACTCTTACACTTAAATCTCAGAGGAATGTGAGCTATCCATACAAGTTCAAAGGTCTGCCGTCAGAAGCAGCCTACCAGAATGGACTTGCAAGCATTGCATACATAGAAAAATACAATGTTTATCTTGCTCGTTCCAGAGGTTACTGCGACTACGATAAGACAGGGACCAACAAAACAATACACAATCTCTGGGTTTTCAATGCAGATACGCTTCAGGCCATTGGACATATAAACACGACGACTATCGCGGCCGATTATCCTGTTGTATGGCAATCTATGGACGCGGACGAGAAATACGTGTATTATCTTGTAAGTCCTGGTAGCGGGCAACCTCATAATGTGGTAATCTGCCTTGACTGGAACAGCGAGAAGCTGGAGCCGGTTCTCAAAGGCGAGACTCCATATGTTGAGAACATGTGGGCCTGCAACGACAGTGGCAATGGCAAGCCTGATGCCGTGATGACCCTTTCGATCTCGAAGGAATCCGAGGGACTTTTCCATACAACATCTGTTGATGAAGAGGGCAATGTAAGTAACCACTTCTATGTGTCCGAGTATAAGGGCGTACAGATGTACAAGACATTGACTAAGAAGGTCAAATACAAAGTCAAATGGAAGAAAGTCAAAAAGAAAGTTAAGTGGAAAAGGGTCAAGATCAAGAAGGGCAAGAACAAAGGCAAATATAAGTGGAAATATAAAAAGAAGAAAGTCTGGAAGTACAAGACAAAGTACAAAACAGTCAAGTATAAGGTAAAGGACTACAAAGCAAGGTTAGCTAAAAAGATTGGCGTCATCGACACGCCTAAGGATGCGCGCCGGGTACACAAAAACCCGATTCCGCGCTTCGGCGGCATGGCCATTTTCATCGGCTCGATGGCTGCCATGCTGATACCGGCCGGGATGAACCAAAACATCAAAGCCGTAATGATCGGCGGCGCGCTGATGTACCTCCTTGGCGTCGCTGACGACATCACAGACTTAAAGCCTGCGGTAAAATTCGTAGGCCAGCTTGCGGTCGCCAGCATCGTATACGCGCTCGGTGTCAGGATCACCTTCATCAGCAACTATTTCGGAGCGACTGTAGTGGATCCGCATGCCAACGTAATTCTGAGTGGCGGAGTCTCATACCTGATCACCGTGTTCTGGATCGTGGGCATCACCAACGCGGTGAACTTAATGGACGGGCTCGACGGGCTTGCCGCGGGCTCCGTGGCTATAATGTCACTTTCGCTCGCGTACATCGCGTACATCCACGGCGCGAGGCTTGGTTCCATGCCGGTCTGCATAGCTCTTGTGGCTGTCGCGGGTGGCTGCATCGGCTTCCTGCCGTTCAACTTCTCGCCGGCTAAGACGTTCATGGGCGATGGCGGAGCTCTATATCTCGGCTACATGATAGCTGCGCTTTCTATAGTATCTCCTCTCAAGCGGGCGACTATAGTCGGAGCTCTGATCCCGATGCTCACGCTGGCAGTTCCTATTTTCGATACACTCCTCGCGATGTTGAGGCGCACCCTCAAGCACGAATCCATCATGTCCGCGGACAAAGGACACCTCCACCATCACCTGATGGCAGCCGGGTTCGGCCAAAGGCGCTCCGTACTCATCATGTACGGCATAGTCGGCATAATGGGCGAGGTAGCAATACTGATAAGCAGAGAACTCTACAAGGACGCGGTGCCGCTGTTCCTGATCGCGATGCTGTATCTCTGCATCATAATCGTGCCGAAGAGGCCAAAGAAGGGTATAAAGAGGATCATCACGCAGGATACCAGCGATCTCGAGAAGGAGTATTTCGCGGAGTATCTCAACTACGAACGCGAGAGACGTAAAGAACTCAGAGAGGCTGCGAAGACTGCCGCTGCAGAGGCCGCGGAAGCTGAAGAAGCTGCAGAGGCTGCCGAAAAGGCGAAGGAAGCGGCTGAAGAAAGCGAGGCGTACAAAGAGGACGAAGAGACAGAAGCCGAAGCTAACAAAAACAACACTGAAAACAAGGAAGAATAGATGGCCAAACGGGCTAAAAAGAAAACCGGTACGAGACGCAAAACAGGCTATACGATAGCACTCCTTATCATGGGGATAGTGGCTATCGGTTTTCTTGTTATGCTCATTTTGCTTAACGCGCTTCCGACGGGGCTCACCATGGGCCTGATCACAGTGTTGCTGGGTCTGCTACTGATTTGCGCAGCCCTGTTTACCAGCAAAAAGAAGGGTGTCAGGATAACCGGCATAATCCTGGCCATATTCTTCATGATCGTATTCTCATCAGCGACCGTGTTCATGGGGAGCACGTACGCCATGCTGAATAACATAAGTGGCTCCGGTCAGGGGATCCAGACCGGGTCTTCAAGCAAGATCAACGTTACCGAGGAGCCGTTCAACGTGTACATCACCGGCATCGACGACGTCAACATGATAGTCACGGTGAATCCTGCTACGCACAAGATAGTGCTCACGTCCATCCCGAGGGATTCGTATATTCCGCTTCACAGGACGGGAACCATGGACAAGCTGACACATACCGGCATCTACGGTGTCGACGAGACGCTTTCGTCGGTGCATGACTGGCTCGGCCTCGACTTCGACTACTACGTAAAGATGAACTTCAACGCTTGC
>CADAUB010000142.1 GCA_902790965.1 uncultured Eubacteriales bacterium
TCGTTGACCGTGACAACGTGTACGCCCTTGCCCTCAAGTGCATTGAGATAAGCAGGAAGTGTAGCCACAAGAGTCTTACCTTCACCGGTCTTCATCTCGGAGATGCGTCCCTGGTGGAGCACCACTCCGCCGATGAGCTGCACTCTGAAGTGCTTCATGCCGAGCGATCTGACCGCTCCTTCACGGCATACCGCAAAGGCTTCAGGCAGGAGATCGTCAAGAGTCTCTCCCTCAGCGAGCCTGTCTTTGAACTCTTGTGTCTTGGCGCGGAGCTCCTCATCCGACAGCGCCTGCATCGCCTCATCGTATGCCTCGATCTGGTCTACGATCTTCTCTACTTTTCTTACTTCCTTGGCATTAAGATCTCCAAAGATCTTTTCCATCAATCCCATAGTGTTAAGTGTCCTTTCTGTATCTTATTTGCAGCCTCCCGCAAATACCCGTCCGAATCGATACGGCTCTCGCCTGTCTGCGGCTTAACGCAGTGGTACTAAACTCCGGCTTCGCAGCAATCTTACGTTGCTGCTCGCCGATCGTTAAGTACCAGCTACCGCAGGCTCGATTCTGCCGGCTATTGTGCTCGCGGCTGCTATAAAGTAATCGATCAGTTTTCGTCTTCAGGCTTATCCGTGACCCTGATCCGAGTCATCAGAGCGCGCCTTGAGTCAGCTTTTGTGACCTTGACGTGGAATATTTTATGTCTCGACTCGTATTCGAAGGTGTCGCCCACCTTAGGAAGGCGGTCGAGTTCTATCATTACCCATCCGTTGACCGTGGTCGCGTCGCACTCTATCTCCTCATCGAACATATCGAAGAAGTCCTCGAGGTTGGCGCCGCCGGCAACCAGATAAGCGTCCTTTCCTGACGGACGCACATCTCTAAGCTGCACCGCGTCGTGCTCGTCGTAAATATCTCCTACGATCTCTTCGATTATGTCTTCGAGCGTTACAAGTCCGGTAGTGCCGCCGTACTCATCGACAACTATGGCGATATGCGTGCGCTTAGCCTGCATCTTCTTAAGAAGCACCGAAGCCTTAAGATTCTCGGAAACATACGCTACCGGCTTGATTATGCTCTCGGTCTCCTTGATGCTCTTTACGTTGTTGTTGTATAGATCCTTCTGATTGATGACTCCGATGATATTATCCAGGTCGTCTTCATATACAGGCAGTCTTGAAAGACCCGACTCTCTGAATACGTTCTTTATTTCGGCTACAGGAGTGCCTCTCTCGATGGCGACTATGTCTACCCTCGGAGTGAGTATGTCGATAGCCTCGGTGTCGTTGAACTCGATCGCATTGGCGATAAGTTCGCTCTGCTCTTCGCCGATGGCACCACCGGCCTCAGCTTCTTCGACGATAGTAAGAAGTTCGTCTTCGCTGAATTCAGGCTCCTGTTTCCTACCAAACACCTTCTTGAGGAATACTTTGAGTCCCTCGAACACGATGGTCAAAGGTCTCAGTATGAATATGAGAGCCCTTACCATAGGTGTGAGGAAAAGCGCCACCTCTTCCGCGTACTCTCTGGCGATGATCTTAGGAGATATCTCGCCGAGCGTCAGTATGAGAAGCGTAACGATCACCGTCGCGATCGTAGGGCCTATCCTGTCGCCCCATGTCTTGATCCCGTATACCGTGGCAACCGACGTCATAACGATATTGGCGATGGTATTTCCTACCAGCACTGCCGTGATCAGGCGGTCAAAATCCTCGGCCAGCTTGAGTGCCTGGGCCGCACGCTTGTTGTCGTCAGCAGCCATGTTTTTGAGTTTGATCTTGCTGGCTGAACTGAACGCCGTCTCTGTTGCCGAAAAGAAGGTGGAACAGAGTGTCAGTAGTATTATTGCTATTAGATATCCGTTCATAATCCTTGTTTATGGGGCTTACAGCATATCGGTCCGCGGAGGTACGGCTCTCGCCTCTCTGCGGCTTAACGCAGCGGTGCCAAAGCCGGCATCTATCGGAGGAGCCTGCCTCCGAAGATCAATGCTTTCGACATTACGGCAACGCCGTTATGACCGAGAAAGCATTACCGCAGGGCCTCCGCTGCCCGCTATGCTTACGCCCCATTATAATTCCATTATTTGATCTCCCACTCTATAGTAGTATCGATATCCGGCTCTTCGTAATTATCATTGTCGTAAGTCAGATATGCCTTCGCGGTATATGTGCCGGCGGCCAGAGCGCGATTGTCTCTGTATCTGACGTTGATGGACGTCGGAACTCCTTCGAGCGCTATGCTCTTTTCGGTGCCGTCATAGCTAAACGGCTCCTCGTAGTTCCAGTGGACA
>CADAUB010000143.1 GCA_902790965.1 uncultured Eubacteriales bacterium
ATCCGATACCAAGAACGACAAACGTCACCATAATAGGGAGCGATGTTTTGAAAGCTGCCTTAAAATCGGCCTTAGTTATTTTGCCCAAGTGTTTACCTCCGCACAAAAGTACTACGAAAAGAGACAGGGAATCGCCCCCTGTCTCCCTTCTCTTGTCCCTAAAGCCCTATTACACTATTTTCCTTTTGACTCCATTCTAGCGTAGATCATATCTTTGATCTCTTCCCGATCCTCATGCTCGAGTGAGTCTGCGCCGTACATTCCGGCAAGGTTTTCCATGTGATGCCTGAATTCGTGCCTTACGATCTCTCTAAGCTTATCTTTGAGCTGCTCGTCTGTCATCCAACCACATGTACGGGCAAATGATCCATAGTAGATAGTGATCTTGTTGCCCTGTCCTGATCGGCTATACTCACCCATTATAACCATATCGCCGTTCTCGGCATAGGGAGACGGTTTATAGTCCTCGGACAGATGGACGCCATGATGAAGCTCCCTGAAAAAATCATCCGGCAGTTCATCGCATACCTCATTAAGCATTTCGTAAAACCTGTCGATATCGACCATCAGAAATCTCACTTTTTACAAGTTATTGAATTACCACAATTATAGCACGCGCTGACGTAACACGCCCCTAAGACAGCGTTTCCTTTTGAAAACAAAAGCGCACTTGAGTCTGCCTTCTTTCGCCAAGGCAAGGCACCACTTCATAGTATCTTCAAGTGACATCATTAAAGAAAACATATATAATGATGGACATTGTTGGAAAGACGTCCATCGGCAAATGATCAACAAGCAAGCTGAAACAAGTGAGAACACAAGATATATAAGCAAATGAGAGTTAAAAACAAGACTACAAAAAAGAGTAATAGAAAGATCAATTTGAGATCCGGTAAAGCCACAAAGCTGACAAAAGGTCAGATCGTTAAGCGTATCATCGGTGGCCTGGTAGTGCTCGCCGCTTTGGTAGTACTCGTGACGGTGATAGTCACCGCGATCAAAGTCGGCCGCATAAATGAGGAGAGCCTGTACTCAAGCATCGAGCGCTCGTCTATCCTCTATGATATCGACGGTACAGAGATCGACACTTTGCATTACACCGAAAACCGTACGATAGTGCCGCTCGAGGAGATGCCTGATAATCTGAAAAACTCCTTTATCGCCATCGAAGATAAGACTTTCTACAAACATCACGGCTTCAATTTCCGCAGGATGTTTGGCGCGGTGCTGTCCAAACTAACAGGCCGCTCGGACTCTATAAGCGGCACATCTACCATCACGCAACAGCTGGCGCGTAACGCCTACCTATCCGAGATCAAGAGTCAGCGAAGCATAAGCCGTAAACTGTCCGAGATGTTCATCGCATGGCGGCTCGAACACAATCTCAGTAAAGATAAGATCCTCGAGGCTTATCTGAATACGATATATCTGGGTTACGGCAACTACGGCGTGAGTGCTGCTGCCCGCACGTACTTCTCCAAAGACGTAAGTGAACTGACTCTGGCGGAATGCGCTGCTCTGGCAGCTCTGCCTCAGGCACCTGACTCCTACGCCCTGATCACCGAAGATCCCGAAGGCAACGAGGAGATCGCCAAGATCAACTATTATTCGCTTGAATCGATCAGTGACAAAGAAAATGAAACTGCGTCGACCGATGACTCCGAAACAACCGATACAGATACCACCGGATCCGAAGGCGAGAAGTCAACGGGCACGGGTTTCTATGCCAATGACATTTCGAAGGAGAGGCGTGACCTTGTGCTCGACCTCATGGCCGAGCAGGGCTTTATCTCTTCGTCAGAAGCCAACAATGCCAAAGTCGCGATCATAGACATACTGGCGCCGAGCTTCGAAAAGAAGGATTCGCCGTATACATACTTCAGTGACTATGTCGCCGGCGTTGTAACAGCCGACCTTATGGAGAAGTATAATCTCTCGGAAGAAGACGCGCAGCGCATGGTATACACAGGCGGACTGAATATCTATACGACTATCAGAAGCGATGTCCAGAATGCTATATACGAGGAATTTCAGGATGACTCCAACTTCCCTACCGCTGTAGATGGCAGTAAAGTTGAGGCCAGCATGGTAGTCACAGAAGTCGGCACAGGATACATCAGCGGCTTTATGGGCGGACGCGGCACTGAAGGCTCCAACCTCTTCAACAGAGCTATAAGTCCAAGGCAACCGGGATCCTCGATCAAGCCACTTGCGGTCTACAGCGCGGCTCTTCAGAAGAGCTATGAATACGCCTCCAAAAATCAGAC
>CADAUB010000144.1 GCA_902790965.1 uncultured Eubacteriales bacterium
TGCGACAATGAAGCATTCATATCCGAGACCATCGACCTCACTAACGTGATGAAGTATCTCGAGAAAAAGAACGCTGAAGGTCCGGATTATAAATACAATTTCTTCCAGGTGATGGTCACGGCTGTGCTCAAGACTATCACTCTGAGACCACAGCTCAACAGATTCATCGCCAACTACAATCTTTATGAGAGAAACGAGGTTTCGGCCGCGTTCACTATCAAGAAGATCTTCAAGGACGACGGAGACGAAGCGCTGGCGTTTATCCATTCGAAGCCGACTGACAACCTTGAGAGCATCCATAACGAGATCTACAGACAGGTCTCGTATGTGCGCCATGAGGGCAAAGACCAGTCGACCATGAGCATGGACGCTCTGCAGAAGGTGTTCGGATTCCCGCCACTTAAGAAGGCTCTCGGAGTCGGCGCGAGATTCCTCGACAAGAGAGGGCTCATGCCTGCTTCCGTAATTGCTACGGATCCGTTCCAGTCTTCAGTCGTGCTCGCCAATCTCGGCTCGATCAAGCTTCGCTCCGGTTACCATCATCTGACCAACTGGGGTACCACATCGGTATTCGTGATCATCGGTGAGATGAAGGAGAGGCCATTCTACAACGAAGACGGCAGAGAAGAGATGCGCATGAGCGTAGACATAGGTCTTACGGTTGACGAGAGGATCTCAGACGGATATTATTGCTCCCGTTCGATCAAACTTCTGAAACATCTGCTTGACCAGCCTGAGCTCCTAGAGCTTCCACTCGGCGAAAAGGTAGATTATTAGGAGGCGCTTTTTAACACAGAATGGATGTAAAATCCGTAGTATACAAGATCATAAGATTTTTAACATGGCTCTTTTATCCGCATATCAAGGTGGTTGGCAAGGAAAACTTGCCGGATGAGCCATGTATTGTTGTGGGTAATCACGCGAAGATGAACGGCCCTATAGGCTGCGAGCTCTACTTCCCCGGAAAGCACTTTATCTGGACGGCCGGCGAGATGATGCATCTCAAAGACGTGCCTCCTTATGCTTACAAAGATTTCTGGGGCAAGAAACCTAAGTGGTGCAAGTGGTTCTTCAAATTCCTGTCGTATTTTATCGCACCGCTCTCGGTGTGCATATTCAACCGTGCTCATTGCATAGGCGTTTATCACGACATGAGGGTGATGTCCACCTTCAGGGAAACTATCAAGAAACTCCAGGAAGGCGCTAATATAATCATCTTCCCTGAGCATGATGTCCCGCATAACAACGTAGTCTGGGATTTCCAGGACCGCTTCATCGACGTCGCCAAGATGTACTATAAGCGCACCGGAAAAGATCTTTGCTTTGTGCCGATGTACACCGCGCCTAATCTAAGGAGCATGATCATCGGTAAGCCGGTGAGGTTCAACCACGAGGCAGACTTTGACAAGGAGAGAAAGAGAATAATCGACGCGATGATGGACGGAGTCACAAAGCTCGCTGAAGCTCAGCCTGTCCATACTGTCGTGCCTTATCCGAACATCCCTAAAAAGGATTATCCTATCAATAAGGAGACGATGTTCGTAAAGAAAGACCCTACGCCAAGGCCAAAGCATTTCACCTTTGGCCCGCCAGTGGTCGATTACCGTAATTTCAGCTTCGCTAAACTCAAAACTCCGGAGTTCAAGCACCTCAGATTGCTCGAGGGCTGGATCGTCTATTTCATTTTCTACTTCATCACAGAGAATCTGATACCTGAGTCGAGGCTACATCTGATACACTGCAAGCTCGATGATATAATACCGTTCAATGAGAACTTCTTTATTTTCTATTGTTTCTGGTATGTACTCATCGTCATATCGCTTCTTTACTTCATGCTTTATGACATCGACAGTTTCTGCAAGCTGCAAAAGTTCATTATCATCACGCAAGTTATCGCGATGATCGTTTACATAGTGTATCCAAGCGTACAGGATCTTAGGCCGGCAGTGATGCCGAGAGACAATTTCCTCTGCGATGTGGGCAAGCTCATATATTGGTTCGATACCCCGACAGGAGTCTTCCCGTCACTTCATGTGGCGTACTCATTGGGTATAGCCTCTGTATGGCTCAAGGATAAGAAGGTGCCTGACTGGTGGAAGGTCTTTGTGGTGATAAGCTGCTTCATGATCTGCATATCGGTCATGTTCGTAAAGCAGCATTCAGCGCTTGACGTATTGTCAGCGCTTGTCGTGAGCGCCATCGCCGAG
>CADAUB010000145.1 GCA_902790965.1 uncultured Eubacteriales bacterium
CAACGAAAAGTTGACTTTATGGTAAGGAAAGTCTCGGTTCTGAGGGTGCCTGGTTGGACGTGCGTCCAGAAAGGCGTTTTTTATGTCTAAACAATCAATTCCATCACCTCCGGGCAAGGGTGCCCACTTCACTCTCGAAGACCGTGCCAAGATCGAATACGGTCTGAATCACAAACATTCGATCCGGGCCATCGCCAAGGAGCTTGGCAAGTCGCCGTCCTCCGTCAAGCGTGAGATCGAGCGCAACTGCACTCAGCTGAAGGACTATGCCAATAACTGCTCAAAGGCCAGCTACTGCAAGGTCCATCATGCTTGCGGGGACATGACCTGCAACGGCCTGTGCCGCAGCAGATGTATAACTACCTGCTACGAAAGATGCTCCGAATTCGAGGAAATGGAATGCGAGAGGCTGAAAGAGTCTCCGCATGTCTGCAATGCCTGTGCCAACCTTAAACACCAGGGCCGTCCCTGCCATCTCGTCCGCAAGGTCTACCGTGCCGGCGAAGCCCATGCGAAGTACAGGAGCACGCTCGTCGATCGCCGCAATGGCTTTGACCTGACACTCGGCGAACTGATCGACATCGATAATGTAGTGTCGCCTCTGCTCAAGAAGGGTCAGTCGCCGTACCACATCATTCAGACAAACACACTGCCAGTCAGCCTCTCCACGCTCTACAGGATCGTGGACAGCGGTGAACTCGAAGCAGGCAACATCGACCTCAAGCAGAAGCTGCGCCGCAAGCCCCGTAAAACCGAGCGTCACGGCGAGAAAGTCTCCAAGAAGATACAGGAGACCAAAGTCGGTCATATGTATGGCGATTTCCTCAAATATATGGATGAGCATGACACTTTCCATACAGAGATGGACTGTGTGATTGGAAAGCGTGATGAATCGCCTGCCCTGCTCACTATTCATTTTCCCGGCCTTCAGATGCAGATCGCTTTCTATCTTGCAGAGCATACAGCATTCAATGTTGTCACTAAGCTTGATTCCATAGAGCTGCTTCTCGGTTATGACCTCTTCTGCGAAGCGTTTCCTGTGATTTTGACCGACAACGGAAGCGAATTCGCAGATGTTGCCGGCATCGAGAGATCCGCATTTGACCCGAAATTGAAACGCACGCATGTGTTTTACTGCGAGCCGAATCGCTCTGACGAGAAAGCTTCTTGCGAGAACAATCACAGGCTGATCCGCGATGTTATACCGAAGAGCACATCTCTCGTTCCATACACACAGGAAGATATCTCATTGATGATGAATCACATCAACAGTTATTGCCGTAAGAAGTCTTTCGGCAGATGCGCTTATGACCTGGCGATGGAAGTCTTCCCGGAAGAGTTCTTCGATCTGCTCGGGCTGTACAAGATCCCGGCAAACGAGGTCATGCTTAAGCCTCAGCTGCTGAAAGACGCTTACGATAAAGCTAAAAACAGAGACAAATAACTGTCTCCAAAGTTAACGCAACAGGTGTTGCATTAAACCCGACAAATACGGCCAGATCGCCGTGTCGGGTGGTTTTATGTGCTCTTTTTACCGGGCATTAATGCCTCTGCGCCTTGATTTTTCGTCTACCAAAAAGCACTGGTAGCTTGAAATACCAGTGCTTCTGTTGCATTTACTTTGGGTGTTGCATTTACCTTAAATATTCAGCGGCCGATCAGCTCTATTTCTGCATATCGATTTTATATGCCAGCACATCTGACTTTCGTATGCTATTCCTCAGTGTGCCTCTCCGCCGCGCCCGGCGCAATCTTTATAAGCAAAAGCCTGCCTTGCCTTAATTCGATCTCGGCTGTTTTGCCCGGCAATGCCTCGTTGCTGGTAGCGTATTGGTACCCAGGACTGATAACGCTATCCTCAAGCGGGAACTTGGCGTTACGTATAGTGACGCCGCTAGCCTCGCCCTCTATTGCTACGAGCGAAAAGTATGGGTAATCATATGGCACTTCTGCCGTCCCTGCGATAACTTTGCCATCCTCGCCCGGCTTGCTCGAAATCAGTTCCATCTCTGAGTAGTCATCAACTATCACTCCGTGACATCCATTATCCGCAAGCATATTGAGGGCATAAACATTTACAAGAGTGTGATCGAGCCTGGCGCCTATCACACCAAGGAGCAGGAATTCTTTGTAACCCCTGCGCATGCCCTCACGCACCGCAAATACAGAGTCGGTATCATCCTTAGCGACGGGGAGAGTGATAGTCTCCACATCTGAATGCGGATCGTCATATGAATCAAAGTCTCCCACGATGAGAGCAGGTTTCACACTCAGCGCATCCATGTGTTTCAGTCCACTGTCGCAGTAAACCACAAAGTCATCACTCCTGAGATAGCCCCCGACGCGAGAGTAATCCGCTATATCTGCCCCGCCCACTACCACGCATCTGGCGGTTTTTTCTAGACTTTTCTGTTCTATTTCTCTTATCATCTCTATTACTTCATTTGCTGTCTTACGTTTTGTTTGCTCCGGATTATTGATCCTAAACTCCAATACAGCTTCTTTTGTTTGACGTTCGTTTTTTTCTATCTCGGAAAAAGCTTTATCCAGATTGTCACTATTTAGAATTCCTTCAATAAAAATCTTGGAAGATTCCGGCACTATATCCCAGTCGCCATACAGATCTTCAACTGCCTTATGTATCATTTCAATGTCTATTACATTTCCACTCTTTTTCTCATAATTCAATATGCCAACGATGTCAGACAGATCGTGTTTGTACCGTCGACCCGAGACCAGCTTCATCGCAATGAGATATTCTCCTGCAACAGTGCGCACCTCAACGATATTGGCA
Source organism: uncultured Eubacteriales bacterium (assembly GCA_902790965.1). Lineage (GTDB taxonomy): Bacteria > Bacillota > Clostridia > Peptostreptococcales > Anaerovoracaceae > Crickella. The sequence continues at coordinate 2,795 of CADAUB010000145.1, forward strand.
AAAGTCTTATAGTATTTAGAATATTGCAGGAGTTTTTCCGAGTATGAATTTGTGCGCTTGAAATCAGCATTGAGCCACCCATCGTATAAGCCGTATTTATCGCTCACCCTTTGTATTGCGTCTTTCATGCATGATGCAGCCTGAATGATCGCGTCAATGTCTGTTGTGCTTTCGCGAAATCCGTAATTGGCGAGAACGGATGCGCCACCGATCAATATTATCTCTGCCGGCATCTTTCTTCCGCTTAGCTGTTTATATTCCTTAGCGACCGCGTTCAGGTACATATTAAGATTTTCACTTGTAAAAGCAATCTTTTCCTCAAACGACATTTCTTACCTCGCTCTCAACAATGTTGTACTTCAGAAATTCCGGAATGGCTTTCCGTAAAGCATCCTCCTTGGATTTATCATTGCCAGTCGCAGCGCACATAGCGAGGACCGAAGACGGAAACACTGGCTCCTCAAGCCTTGTTGCTCTTATATCGTCATAATCGCTGCACAGAGCGATCCCGTTCTCATTGCTCAGATAATCCGTCATCGCGAGAGTATAGAGGCTCTCAGGATACCACTCCCAACTAAAAAACTTTCTGATATCGTTATCCTGAAGCACATCAGTGATAAACTTTATATCGCCTTTCTCCTTGACTCTGTGACATGTAGCGCTTTTGAACAGCTCAAAATCATGCCTCTCAGGTACGTGTAGACGTGAGTATAGGGCATCCATACTATACTCTAAGGTACTGGCCAGTGAATTGAGATTCCTGGCACTGACTTTTTCGATCAGAGTTTCTCCTTTAATGATGTCAGAAAGGGTCGAGTATGGTATGCCGCTCCTCTTTGAGCACTCATATATCGACATGGATTTTTCTTTGAGTAAGTATGTAAAGTCCATAAGAACCTCCTTGCGCTTGTCACGGTATACCGTAATAGCAAAA
>CADAUB010000146.1 GCA_902790965.1 uncultured Eubacteriales bacterium
ATCATGGGCCTGCTCGAACAGATCAACGTGAGAGGTACCACTGTCCTCATGGTCACACATGCCAAGGACATCGTGGATAAGATGAATAAGAGAGTAGTTGCCATCGATCATGGACGCATAGTACGCGATGAGGAGGGTAGCTACGGATTTAGTCAGCGCGGAATAATTGATGATCCTTATGATCCGAGCGTTCCTTCGTTTGCAACAGATGAGTCGATCAAGGCGAAGACGCTACAGCTCGATGCAGAGCTTTTAAAGGCGATCAGTGGAGAGAGCATTTCCAAGGCTCCTTCTGCCAGCGAAGATCTCGACAGCATGATCGACGCATACCTGGATGGAGGTGACGATATCTATGAGTAGGATCGGATACAACCTCAAGCAGGCATTCTCACAGATGGGCCGTAACAAGGGCATGTATTTCACATCGATACTTGCTATCACGGCCATGATGCTGATACTCGGGCTGTTCTTCGTAGCATTCGTAAACGTAAATCTGTTCGCGACCTCGATAGAGAAGGACTACAACGTTATCCAGATCTATCTGAAGGATGGAAATAAGCAGGAAGTCAATGACGCGGTCAAGGCTTCACTCGAAGGAATGAACGGAGTCGATGAAGTGACCTATGTCTCCAAGGACGAAGCGCTTCTGACACTTAAGGAAAGATGGGGAGATAACGGATATCTTCTGGACAACCTCCCTGACAACCCACTTCCTGATTCCTACACCGTATACGTGGAGGATAAGGACGCTGCCAACAGCCTGGCAGAGGCTGCTCTGACGATAGAGGGCGTTGACGATGTCGTCTATTACCGCGATACGATAGAAAAACTCGCCCAGATATCCCATTTCATAGAGGTGGGATCCATCATAGCAATGGCGTTCCTGGTGATCGTCTCCATCATCATCGTGGCAAATACGATCAAGCTTACCGTATTTAACCGCGAGAAGGAGATCGGCATCATGAAATACCTCGGTGCGACGGACTGGTTCGTAAGAGCGCCGTTCGTGTGGTGCGGTATCATCGTGGGAGCTATTTCCGCATTGATCGCCACCGGGCTCGTCCATCTTATCTATACAAAGATCATTGAGCTCGTTGGAACAGACATCGCCCGCATCATTTCGGTAACGATGGTACCGGCCGATTATCTTACAAAGAACTTGCTCGTTATCTTCCTTTGCCTGGGCATCAGCATAGGCGTTGTCGGAAGTATCATATCTATCAGAAGATTCCTCGATAAGTAGGAAGATATTAGAGAGAACTTATGAAGAAGCATAAGAAAAGAAATCTTTTAATAGTATTGACCCTGATATTTGCACTGACAGTCACGGCGTTTAGCTCTGCTTTTGCTGTAACGCAAGAGGAGAAAGACGCGGCTGATGCTGCTGCAAAAAAAGCCAAAAAGCAGACCGAAGCCAAGAAAGAGGAAGCCAAGGAAGCGGCTCAGAAGGCTGCTGCAGCGACCAAGAATTTCGAGGAAGCTGAGGCTAAGCTTGATGAACTCGCTAGTCAGGTGGAATACACCAAGGCTGAGATAGCCGAGACTGGTGAAAAGATCACCAAGAAGGAGAATGAGATCAAGGACCAGAACGATGCCCTTGATAAGAGGCTCACGGCCATGTACAAGACTGGCAATGCGGGCTTTGTGGATGTTATCCTAAGCTCTGAGAGCGTGGAAGATCTGCTTTCTAATGTCGGCATGGTGCACAAGATACTTGAGAGCGACCAGGGACTTCTGAAAAAACTACAAAAGGATCACAAGCAGCTCAAGAAGCTCAAGGCCAATCTCGAAGATCAGCAGATAGCTCTCGAGGCGGCTGAGGTAGAGACGGAAGAGCTGAAGAAGATGTATCAGAAAGAGGCCGATGAGGCGCACGCTATGCAGGCGCAGAAAGAGGCTGAGGCAGCTGAGATGGCTGCTGAGGCGGCGGCCCTTCAGGCACAAGCTGAGGCGATGATCGTCGAATCCGGCGGACAGATCGACGTAGCTCCTGGCCAGTACGCATGGCCTACACAGAGCAACTGGCAGCTTTCGGATAAATACGG
>CADAUB010000147.1 GCA_902790965.1 uncultured Eubacteriales bacterium
CGAAGAAAACGATTACTACAAGCAGCTCGAAGAAATGCAGGGTGACGTATCATATTACATCCCAAAGGAAGAGGAAGTAGAAGAACTTTTCGATCAGGGCTCTCTCATATGCCGCGAATCGCACGCCGCTCTTCGCGACTTCATAGTTGAGACTTTTGACTGCGATGCTGATGTCGCGGCGATAAGGATCAAAGAGCTTTACGACGCGGCCAACGACCACGTCAGAGTCAATGACGCGGCCGACGCGTTCGCAGCGAGCGACGAGAACGGGCGATTTGCTTTCCCGTCGGATGAAGTCCACTACAAGTTCATCGAAAAGTATATGGAGATGACCCGCGAGTGCAGGACGAGAGATAACCGCGGCCACGACTATTACGAGATGGTAGCACTCATGTCCCTCAAAAACAGAGCAGGCGCTGTAAAGCAGGATCAAAAGCGCGAGCCTGTAAGACGCGGCGCCAAGATTGGCAGAAACGATCCATGCCCATGCGGCAGCGGCAAGAAGTACAAGAACTGCTGCGGCCGTAACTGATCGTTAAATGACAGGCATATTCTCTAAGAACAAAAGGAGGATAAGATGGCTGAGACAAATATCAATGATGCAAAGCACGAAGATATGAAGCACGAACTGAAAAAGGCCGAGAGGAAGGGCCGCCGTAAAGGCTGGCTTGCCAGGATACGCACGTTTTTCGTGGGAATCATCATTGGCATGCTCATCCTTACCTTGTTCACAGCTTATATGCACAGCCTCTCGATAAAAGATACGTTCAAAGCACTGTTCACTACTGAGACAGCCGTTGAAGATCACGACCTCACACTGATCAATCACAAGATCTTCGGCTACAAGGCGGCAGACTTCGCGGAGGCAGTCCTCGGAAAAGACGAAGAACTCAAGAAGCTCGAAGTCTATTCGAGAGAGGTGTCCGATGTCACTACTATCACGCAGGCCGGGCTCTTCAAGATAAAGGCGTTCTCGAAATACCAGCTCATCACGTTCAACGGAAAGGCTTTGTATACCGTAGACCTTAGCGGTCTCAAGAAGAGCGATATCACTCTCGACGAGGAAACGAAGACGGTCACCATGAAAGTACCTGCCCCGGTGCTTGAGCCTATAAATATCCCTAGCGAGGACATACAGTTCGGAGATGTTGAGTCTGGGGGCCTCGCGTTCGGAAATATCAAACTGACGCCGGAGCAGCAGGCTGAAGTAGAGACGCAGGCCAAGGACAGGATACTCAAGAAGCTCGAAGATGAAAATGTCATCGAAGATGCCAAGGTAGCGGCCCAGCATTCCATATGGGAGATATTCCAGCCTGTGATCGCGGAGATGTCATCAAAATACACTCTGAAAATCGAGTTCAAATAGAAAAAAACAACCCCCACGGGGGCTTGTGAGCGATAAAATGCACCTCTATAATCCTATTGTAGAAAGAAATCAAAAGGGTTATGGAGGTGTTTTTATGCATATGGCAGACGCTTTGCTCTCACCGGCGGTAGCGACAACTATGTATGTAGCTTCAGGCGCGGTAGCAGCTTATTCGATCAAAAAATTAAGAGAAGATGATGAGCAATCCAAGCTCCCCGTAATGGCGGTCACCGCCGCGGTAGTATTCGCGGGCCAGATGATCAACTACACCATACCGGGAACCGGTTCATCGGGACATATGTGCGGAGGAATGCTTCTTTCCGCCTTGCTTGGGCCATATGCGGGGTTCTTGTCTATGATCGTGGTATTGGCCATCCAATGCCTGTTCTTCGCTGACGGAGGACTAATGGCGCTGGGGGCCAACATATGGAATATGGCATTCTACGGGTGCTTTGTCGGTTACTTCCTTATTTGGAAACCGATCATTCGCGGCAAATGGTTCGGTGGCGACAAGTCAGCAATGCGAAAACGCATAATTGCCGCGTCGATACTGGGCTGTGTACTATCCTTGCAATTAGGAGCCTTCTCTGTGGTGCTCGAGACTAGCCTATCGGGCATCACGGAGCTCCCTCTCGGCGCGTTCATGGGTCTGATGCAGCCTA
>CADAUB010000148.1 GCA_902790965.1 uncultured Eubacteriales bacterium
AACGGTATTTACGGCATGACAGGTGGCCAGATGGCTCCTACAACTCTTGTAGGCATGAAGTCGACTACGACTCCAAAGGGACGTGACCCTGAAGAGCACGGATATCCGATGCACATGTCCGAGATCATCAATCAGCTGACAGCTCCTTACTACATTGAGAGAGTAAGCTGCGACACACCTCAGCACGTAATGGCTGCCCGCAAGGCAATCAAGAAGGCGTTCCAGTATCAGCTGGAGGGCAAGGGCTACTCCCTGGTCGAGATCGTAACGAGCTGCCCTACAAACTGGGGCCTTGACACTCTCAAGTCGCTCGACTTCCTGAGAGACAAGATGTTCACCGAGTATCCGCTCGGAGTATTCAGGGACAAAGGCGCAGAGGAGAAGTAGGAGGTAAGCATGGAAAGAAATATGATGATCGCCGGATTCGGCGGACAGGGTGTTATGACAATGGGTAAGCTCCTGGCAGAGGCTACCTCCCAGGCTACTGACCTCAACGTCACATTCTTCCCTTCGTACGGAGCTGCCATGAGAGGCGGCACATCCAACTGCTATGTAGTTATCTCAGATGAGCCGATCGGAGCTCCTGTCAGCTACAACCTGGAAGATCTTGTAGTAATGAACGGTCCATCACTTCACAAGTTCCTGCCTAATCTCAAGCCGGGCGGAACACTGTTTGTGAACAGCACTATCGTTACAGATAAGATCGACAGAGATGACATCAAGATCGTAGAGGCTCCTGTTACACAGATGGCTATCGACATCAACAACCCAAGAGCTCTCAACGTCATCATGCTCGGCGTATACGTCGGAGCTACAGACGCTGTTCCTGAGGAAGTAATCGTAAAGGGAATCGAGCACAAGTTTGCGGCTAAGCCACATCTTATCGAGCCTAACGTCGACGCTTTCAGGATGGGTCTTGAGATCGGAAGAAAGCAGAAATAACTGCGGGGGATTATCCTTTAGGGATATAAACCAAAAGCGCGCCGGCCTGGCGCGCTTTTTCGTTTCCTTATTTTAAATGGAGCCCTATGCGTCCAGTCCGTTTCTGATGCGGTTTTCAGCGAACTCTGTCGCGATAACGCCTTCAGGCTTTCCGGTCTCCTTGGATTCTTCGAGCATCCTGTATACGACGTTGTAGATGTTGTGTACCTGCTCGAGGACTTTTTCCTTATCATATGTAGTGAAGGCTTCCTGCCCGGCGTTGATGACGCCTCCTCCGTTGATGATGAAGTCAGGGGCGTAGAGTATGCCACGTGCCTTGAGTGCTTCGCCTGCGGCATCGTCGTAGATGACGTTGTTAGCAGCGCCCGCGATAGCCTTGCACTTGAACTGCGGGATAGTCTTTTCATTTACGACCGCTCCGAGAGCGCATGGAGCGAAGATATCGCAGTCGACGCTGTAGATGGCATCTCTGGCAACTTCCTTGGCTCCAAGCTTTTCAACGGCGTACTTCATGGCCTCTCTGTTTGAATTGTTGCAGACGATGAGCTCAGCGCCTGCCTCACAAAGCATCTCCGCGAGGGCAAGACCGACTTTTCCAAGGCCCTGTATCGCGATCTTCAGTCCTTCGACGCTGTCACTTCCATTCATGAACTTGGCGACCGCGCGTATACCGTCAAAGACACCTATAGCTGTGAATGGGGAGGGGTCGCCAGAAACATCAGCGCGACCGACTACATAGTCTGTTGTACGGAGTATGTAGTCTGCATCCTTTGTGTCCGTGTTTACATCCTCCGCTGTGTAATACTTACCCATAAATGTGTTTACTGCCTCGCCGAATGCCTCAAACATCTCAGGAGTCTTCTGGGATGGGTCGGCAAGAATAACTCCCTTGGCACCGCCGAGAGGAAGCCCGGCAGCAGCGTTCTTGTGGCTCATGCCTCTTGAAAGACGCAATACGTCAAAGAGCGCGGCCTCTTCGCTGGAGTAATTCCAGAGCCGGCATCCACCGACCGCAGGCCCGAGGTTTGTGTTGTGAAGAGCGATAATTGCTTTTTCGTTATTGAAGTAGGCGATCTGTTCGTGTCCGAATTCGCGGATCATTGCTATATTAGTCATGATGTGTGTCCTCCGTTCGTGCTCCATATGCTTTCTCTTTAAAGATATGCTTAGCATATTGTGAATGTCAACAAAAAATGACTTAAAATTTATGCAAAAACTATGAAAAATCCTTATAGAAATAGTGATTTTGCGGATAGTTTATAGTATAATCCACCTTACGACTAAAAGCGGTTTTATTGTGCGTTTTTGAAGGGAGAAAGCCGATGATCGGAGCGCAGGCAATGATAAAGTGTCTCGAAGCGGAAGGTATCACGAGGGTATTTGGTTACCCTGGCGTTACCATCGCTCCATTCTATAACGGGCTATATGAGTCGGATATAGAGCATGTGCTGGTAAGGCACGAGCAAAGCGCAGGACACGCAGCCAGCGGCTATGCCAGAATGTCACGAAAGACAGCGGTATGCGTCGTGACTTCGGGCCCGGGAGCGACCAATCTTATCACGGCTCTCGCTACCGCTTACGCGGACAGCATTCCTATCGTGGCTATAAGCGGCCAGGTATCGAGTAAGCTGCTCGGCCGCGATGTATTCCAGGAAGCGGACATGAGAGGCGCTACGCGCTCATTCGTAAAGTACAGCTTTCTTGTCAAAGACCACGTCCTTGATCGTGACGTTCTCCATTACTTCTTCTCCTTTTCTTTCTTCTTCTCGTTCATGCCGT
>CADAUB010000149.1 GCA_902790965.1 uncultured Eubacteriales bacterium
AAGCGATCATGCCGCAGGAGTAGTTACCTCCGCACTTCGCGAAGCCTGTGCCGCCTACTGCCGCTCTTATATACTCTTCCTCGACCCAGATATGCGAGCCGTGAAGCTCTTTGTCGTTGCCCTCATAGTAAGCCGCGACAGGGCTCAGAATGATGATGAACCAGTACTTTGTCGCAGGGTGCACTGCCATGCTTACCTCAGGCGAGATGATGAATGGTCTTATATACAGTGAAGTTCCCTGCACATCTGGCACCCAGTCCTTGTCGGCCTCTACTACAGCCTTTACCGCAGCCACGAAAAGATCTTCGTCGATCTCAGGGATGCAGAGCCTCTTGTTGGAATTTCTGAGGCGCTTCGCGTTCATGTCTGGCCTGAAGAGATTGACTCCGCCTTCAGGATTGAGATACGCCTTCATTCCTTCGAACGACATCTGCGCGTAGTGAAGTGTCACTGCCGCAGGGTCGAGAAGAAGCGGTCCGTATGGGACTATGCGCCCGTCGTGCCAGCCCTGTCCCTCGTCGTATTCCATGATGAACATGTGGTCTGTGTAGTACTTTCCGAAGCCAAGACTTTTTGGATCCGGCTTAGCTTTAGGTGATTTGGTTCTTGTTACAGGGAATGTGTATTCCATTGATTTATCCTCCTCCAGCCATTCAAGGCTGCTTTGACTATGTTTATCCTACCAGGTTGAAGCCCTGCTCGCGCAGGCTGCTTCTGACTTCCTCGAGCTGTGCGAAGTCTCTGGTCTCTATCTCGAGTGTGAGCACGCAGCTGGTGACAGCCGTGTTGGCATCGGAATGTCCGTAGTGGACTCCAGTCACGTTGGCGCCGCAGGTAGCGATTATTGTCGCAACGTCTACGAGCTGACCAGGCTTGTCCTCAAGAGCGATCTGAAGTGTAGCGTTTCTTCCGCTCGTTACAAGTCCTCTGGTAATGACCCTTGAGAGTATATTAACGTCGATGTTGCCGCCGGATACGAGGCATACTACATTCTTGCCTTCCAGAGGGATCTTGTTGAACAGCACTGCCGCTACGGCGACTGCTCCCGCGCCTTCAGCGATAAGCTTCTGCTTTTCGATCAGCGAAAGGATGGCTGTCGCTATCTCGTCTTCTGTCACGGTGAAGACTTCATCGACATATTTCTTGATCAGCGAGAATGTGAGATCGCCTGGGTGCTTTACCGCGATGCCGTCAGCGAAAGTGCTCACGGACGACAGCGTTATCTGCTCGTCGTGCTTGAGGCTGTCCGCCATGCTCGCGGCTTCCTTGGCCTGCACTCCGTATACCTTGATGCTAGGCTTGAGTTTTTTGAGGGCATAAGCTACTCCGGAGATAAGTCCGCCGCCTCCGATCGGGCATACGACCGCGTCGATCTCAGGAAGCTGATCGAGTATCTCAAGGCCTATCGTGCCCTGGCCTGCTATTACGTCAGGGTCATCGAACGGATGGATGAAAGTCGCGCCGGTCTCGTCTCTAAGCTTGCATGCATACGCGTAGGCGTCGTCATAAGCGCCCTTTACGAGTCTGACCTCGGCGCCAAGAGCCTTTGTCGCCTCTACCTTGCTGATAGGAGCCCCGTCTGGCATGCAGATGATGCTCTTAGCTCCCATATGTGTAGCAGCAAGAGCATGCTCTTAGCTCCCATATGTGTAGCAGCAAGAGCTACGCCCTGTGCGTGGTTGCCCGCGCTGCACGCTACTATGCCGGCAGCCTTCTCTTCGGCCGAGAGGCAGCTGATCTTGTAATAAGCTCCTCTGAGTTTGAAGCTTCCTGTCTGCTGAAGATTTTCTGTCTTCAGATATATCTCGTTCTTACCGCTTAGATGTGGTGAATATATAAGATCTGTCTTTCTTGCCACTTCTCTTAGCGCGAATGATGCCTGATAGATCTTATCTAATGATAGTTTATTGCTCGCCATTTTGACCTCTTTCCTTTTCCTCTCCACTTTTCAACCAGGCTATAAGCTGTGCTGCTGTTCTTCCTGAAGTGCTCCCGTGGCGAAGCTCCCACTTGCGGGCTTTGCTCTCGAGCTCTTCATCGTCTATATCCAGTCCGTTCCTCTTTGCCAGTACTTTCGCTATATGGATGTATTCTTTGTAATCCGGTTTGCCATAGTAGATGGTGATGCCGAATCTCGATGCCAGAGACAGTTTCTCTTCCATCGTATCGGAGCGGTGTATGTCT
>CADAUB010000150.1 GCA_902790965.1 uncultured Eubacteriales bacterium
GATTACATCCTCATGCTGGTAAAGAAGTACCACGACACCCATTGCGAAGATAAGGAAGTTCTCATCACTATCAGGAAAGCTATCGATGCCAGCCCAGAGCTGCGTAGCAAGAAGCAGCTGATTGAAGCTTTCATTGCGGGCATCAATGATGTCGAAGACGTGATGAATGAGTGGAATGAATATGTTTACAAACAGCGGGAAGCTGATCTCGATCAGATCATTCAAGAAGAGAAGCTAAAGCCAGAAGAGACTAGGAAGTTCCTGGAGAACGCTTTCCGTGAAGGTGAAGTAAAGACAGTGGGTACAGACATCGATAAGCTGATGCCTCCGGTCAGCCGCTTTGGAGGTGGCAATCGTGCGCAAAAGAAGAGAACGATTATTCAAAAATTAAAAGCCTTCTTTGAAAAGTATTTTGGTGTTGGCAAAAGTTTTACGAAATATGAAGACTAAGGGGAAATATGGGCAATAATAATGTTACTTTTGATCAAGTGATTAATAACTTCATTCTAGGAACGATAGAAGATGAAAAAGAGAGAGTATCTTCTACTGGAACTCTGAAAATTCAAGGGGAACAACTAATTCACTACTGGACACCAATAGCCGAAAGAAGTAATAACAAAATAATAGTAAATATTACTCGATATTCTTTAGCTACTGGAAAACTACAGAAAAAACTGAAAGAGATGATTCCTGAAGATAAATATATAGCAGTTAAAGGTGTTCGTGAAGGCTATAAAGGGTCTCTTGTTGAATTTTTGTGATCATAAAAGGCAGCATCTACTACGCTTGTAGATGCTGCCTATGTGCTATTGTTTCATATAAAATCTGCACTCGTAGCCATCGGCCCGCAGGCCGATCCCGGGGATCCACGGAGGAGTTTTGCCCATCTGGTCGCATATGGTTTCCAGTGATGTATCCGGCGGACATTCGATGACCAGTTCGTCATGTACAGAGCCGACGATAAAAAAGTCTTTCAGAGTCCGCATTGAGTATGCCAGGATGTCCCTGGCCACTGCCTGGGTGAGGTTTTCCGTGATCTTTGGGCCGTAAGTTTCAAGTCGTGTCCACTTACCGAGATTGATTCCTTCATAAGTTACGCAGTCTGAGCCAAAACGATTCGTACCAATTTTGGGTTTGACGTAGGAGAGTCGCCTACCGGAAGGAAGATCGATGAACAACATTCCGCTCTGATAGTAGAAGCGAAAACCGTGTGAATTTACTGAGGTCTTGTACATGACCGCCTTCTTCACCGCCGCGTCGATGTCCCACCAGAAACGGACGATGTTCGGGTTCGCTTCACGCCACGCTGTGACCAGCGGATGAAGCTCCTCCTCGGTCAGACCCATCTCCAAAGCGCCCATTGACGTTAAAGCGCCTGTGGAGCCGCCGTATCCGAGGGCCAATTCTGCGATCTTACCTTTCTGACGGAGGTGACTGTTGACGCCATGCTTCTCAACGCCAAACATCTGAGAAGCGCTGGCACAGTAGATATCCTTGCCTTCTCGGAAGACATTGATACGCCATTGTTCCCCTGCTAAGAAACTGAGCACACGAGCTTCGATGGCGGAAAAGTCCGATACGATGTATTTGTATCCCGGCTTGGGCACAAACGCTGTGCGGACCAGCTCGGATAGGACGTTTGGTATGTTATCGTACAAAAGCTCCAAGGCTTCGAAGTTACCATCACGAACGAGGCTCCGGGCTTCTGCTAGATCATCCATGTGGTTCTGCGGCAGGTTTTGTAACTGTATGATGCGGCCAGCCCAGCGCCCGGTGCGGTTTGCGCCGTAGAAGGCGAACATGCCCCTGGCACGTCCATCAGCACAAACGGCCTTCTCCATCGCTGGCGAGCTGCTGGCGGCAGGAGAGGACGTCAGCCACATCTGCATCTGCATCGGGGAGCAGTTCCTTGACGGCCTTCTTGTCGAGCGACTCCGTCTCGATTCCTTTGCCTGAGAGCCAGCCCTTCATCTGTATGACGCTCCCTGGATTGTCCAGACCAGTCGTTTCCTGCATCCGGGAGCGGAGGGACTGTTTTGTTTTGGCATCGATGTCGATTGCCTGTCTAACCAGCGTCCTGTCCACAAGGATCCCGCGATCGTTGATCTCCTGGTCGAGATGATATTCATCCCA